>CAZGMQ010000033.1:0-34189 GCA_964526745.1 uncultured Verrucomicrobiota bacterium | reverse complement strand
TTCCGATACGGATGGGGATGGCCAGCCGGATGACTGGGAACTGGCCAACAGCCTGAATCCGCTGGTCGACGATGCGGGAGCCGATGCCGATGCCGATGGCCTGACCAATCTGGAGGAATATGGTTATGCAACCAATCCTCAGAATGCGGACCCGGATGGCGACGGTCTGAATGATTATGAGGAAGTCGTGTCGTATAGCACGGACCCCTTTGTGGCAGATTCCGATACCGATGGTCTGAATGACTATGATGAAGTCATGACCCATGGCACCAACCCCCTCCTTGCGGATACCGACAGCGATGGGATGTCTGATGGATGGGAGATCGCGGTCTCGCTGAATCCGCTGCTGGATGATGCTTCGGCCGACCCGGACAGCGATGGATTAACGAATCTCGAAGAGTTCGGATTCGGCACCGATCCCCTGGCGGCGGACACCGATGGGGATGACCTGAGCGATGCAGAAGAACTCCAGACCTATTTGACGGATCCGCTGTCGGCGGATACCGACAGCGATGGGCTTCCGGATGGCTGGGAAGTGGCCAACAGTTTTGATCCGCTGTCCGATGGCGGTCTGGCTTATGGGTTGGATGCCCGTTGGGCCTTTGACGAAGGGGCCGGCAGTACGGTTTCAAATCAGGTGTCTTCCGCCTGGCCCGGCCAGGCGCAGTCCATGGACGACGGGAACTGGGTGACCGGGCGCAGCGGCCATGCACTTCAGTTTAATGGAATCGATGAGATGGTGTCGGTCGATCAGACAGCGGGCGCGGTGGTGACCGCCGCCCCGTTCACAGTTACGGCGGTTCTCTGGCAGGACAGCGCGGTCAGTGGTGATTATCCCAGCGTGATTTCAGATGTGGAGATTCTTTCCGGTAATCGCTGGCCCGGAATTGTCCTGCGCTATAATCGTTCTTTGAACCGGCTGGTGGGCATTGCTGGAAATACCAATGCTTCGGTGTATTCGGTTTCGGCCCTGAACTGGAGTCCGGCAAAGGATACCCAGTGGGTGGATGTGGCGCTGTCGCACGACGGAAGCACGGTCCGCCTGTATGTCGAAGGGGTGGAGGTGTCCTCGGCACCGCAGTCTTTCGATGCCTCCTTGCAGTCCGAGCTGCGCCTGGGCGGCGGGCATGTCAATCTGGCCGACTCCTTCTGGCAGGGGAAACTGGATGATGTGCGCATCTATCACTCGGCTCTGGGGAGCAACGAGCTGGCGCTGGTCAATGAGTGGATCGGGGATGCGGATGCCGACGGGTTAAGCAATGGCCGGGAGTATCAGCTGGGAACGGATCCCCAGGCGGTCGACTCGGACAGCGATGGACTGAGCGATTACGAAGAGGTGATGACCCATGGGACCAATCCGCTCTCTTCCGATACGGATGGGGATGGCCAGCCGGATGACTGGGAACTGGCCAACAGCCTGAATCCGCTGGTCGACGATGCGGGAGCCGATGCCGATGCCGATGGCCTGACCAATCTGGAGGAATATGGTTATGCAACCAATCCTCAGAATGCGGACCCGGATGGCGACGGTCTGAATGATTATGAGGAAGTCGTGTCGTATAGCACGGACCCCTTTGTGGCAGATTCCGATGGCGATGGTCTGAATGATTATGAGGAAGCCGTCACCTACGGAACCAATCCCTGGAGTTCAGATTCTGACGCTGATGGGTTGCCGGATGTGTGGGAGGTTGCGGTCGGGTTGGATGCCATGGATGGTACCGGCGATGAAGGGCCCGGCGGCGACCCGGATGGCGACACCCTGACCAATCTGGAGGAATATCAGCTGGGAACCGATCCGCTGGACAGCGATAGCGACTCCGATGGGCTTGCGGATGATGATGAACTCACCCGCATGACGGATCCGTTGGACAGTGACACCGATGCCGATGGGTTAACGGATGGCTGGGAGGTCCAGTATGCCTTCACACCGTTGTCCGGGATGGCGTCCAATCTCGATTTGCGCTGTTGGCTCCAGTTTGATGAAGGCTCGGGAACTTCATTGGTGAACTCGGCTCATACGGAGTTTGTCTCGGAAATCCGTTCGCCACAGGACACGCAATGGAGCGAGGGCATCAGTGGTGATGCGGTCTGGTTTGGCGGGGAGGATGGATATGTCACCATTTTGCAGCCGGCCAATGCCGTGGTGACCGGGGCTTCTTTCACCGTCTGCGCCTGGGTCCTGGAGGAAACCAATTCCACGAAGGCCTATCCCACCATTATCTCCGACAGCAGTTGGGCGGGAGGATCTACGTTCCCGGGGTATATGCTGCGAGTCGATGAAGCGCGCAACACCCTTGCGGCAACCGTGGGGAATGAGGCCGTGCCGTCGGGCGTTGCGGCCGCCGCTTGGTGGTCGGAGCGGTGGAGAGGACGGTGGACACATGTGGCCATGGTGCAGGATGGCGATCTGACTCGCCTGTATGTGGACGGCTGTTTATGGCAGGAGCAGAGCAATACATTTGCAATGGCGACCAATCTGGACGTCTGCATCGGGCGGGGCCATATCAATGGGAGCGATTCGGGATGGCATGGAAAAATTGATGATGTCCGGATTTATGGAACAGCCCTAACCCCGCTTCAACTGCAGGAACTGTTTGATGCACAAGGGGATGCCAACAGCGATGGCACCAATAATCTTACCGCCTTCAAATCGGGATTGGATCCTCGATCGGACATGGGAGCCGTGACCACAGAAGGCTCCCTGGATTTGACGTTCATGCCGTCTGCCGGGTGGACAACAAATGCCGCGGTGCAATATCTGGCCCGATCCGACAGCGCCAATCCCGGTGGTGAACTGCACTTGTTTGTCGAAGACGATGCGTTGAAATTCCTGATGATTGATGCAGATGGACTGCGCCATTCGATTCAGCATCAGAATTTGATCGGGGGCGGCTATCTGATGACGAATGCGACCAATCGCATCACCGCCAGCTGGCGGGGGTTGAATTCGGGTGAGAAATCGTTTGAGATGCGCCTGTTCGTCAATGGGTTGGATTATCAGCATCAGACGCAATATATGAATAACCCGCGGCTGACCTCATATGATTGGGAGCAGGAGGCAAACTATTGGAACGCTTCGTTCATTCAGGCGGACTGGGATACGGTTATTCATTCAAACCAGACGCGCTTCGGGTCATGGGAAGATGGGGTGTTTCCCCTCCAGGCCACACTTCTGGAAACAAACCTCCATAGCACGGCCTATGGCATGGTCTCAACCAACCCGACACCGACCTTTGCGCTGGAGGCGAAGACGCCTCCTGATCCGGGAGACCGCCCCTCCGTCCTGGTTCAGGGCATTACCCGTCCCCGATCGTTGCCGGATTTGGTGAGCAGCAACGAGATGCGCGTGCTGATTCAGCGCTATCACCAGGTGGCGGACGGTGCGGAAGATGAGGTCAGTTGGATGGGATGGGGGGATCAGTCCAGCACGATATGGGATATCCTGGAGGACAATATCCGAACGGCGATTGAAATCGGCAACGCCGAAGGGTTTCAAATTGCACTGAGCAGCTGGATTCATCTGAGTGCCAAAGTCTGCCGGCGGTATCCCAGCTATATTTCTCAGCACGCAGAGAGTCTCCATGTCAGCACCAGTGGCACCAACGCCATTTTGATCCTGACCAATGCGGCCTGGTATAACAATGGGGTCTTGTTGGAACAGAAATTTGATGTTGCCGACCGTCTGACGGTGAGTAATTTTCTTGCGGCATGGAAAATGGAACTCAGTCAATATTCCGGCTACGCCTATTTCTTCTTCAATGAAGACGCCTTACAGTCTATGGCCGACAGCTCGTATCTGTTGAGCCCCACCTACAGCACGAATGGCCTGGCCTGGTTCCGGGAGTATACCGTTGCCAAATATGGGACCACCTATGCGGATATTCGTTTTCCGGTCAGCCGGTCGACCTTGGGGGTGTTGGGCACCACCAATGAGGCAAGCTATCAGGTGACCCTCGATGATTCCATTACCAATCGCGTCGTCTTTACAACGGATCCCGCGCACTGGGCCAAATGGTGGGAATGGCGTCAGGTGGTTTTTGCCAATCTGATGGATGGCTATACGCGTCAACTGGAAGAGTTGAACAGCAGCAATACCTATTGGCGTGGAGCCATTCATTTGGTTTCATCTGCTTCCGCCTGGGCTCCGCAATCCGGTCTCAATCCTTCACTGCTCTCCCAGATTCCGCACCTGGATTGGATGGTCATTGAGAATACGAGAGGGAGCAGCTACGGCATTGCCAGCAATCGGTTGGAGGAGGAAGTGCAGCTCCAGATGGAATGCATCAAGGAAGCGGCCTCGACCAACACCGGATTTGGGAGTTATGCCATGGTTCATACCTACCCCTATCCCCAGCTAACCAACGGCATGACCAATGCCACGTATAACATCACATGGATGACACAGGATATGGCGTATGCCGTTGCTCCGGAGTTTCAGTCCTCCTTGATTGTTCCGTATTCGGCTTATCTGTTGGTCAACCGGCCTGGATATACCAGCACCTTCCAGAATGCCCATTATGTCCCGGAAGTGGCGGACGCCTGGTGCAGCAACCGCTTCAGCAAGCTGTGGAGTCCGTTGACCGGCCATGCCGTCAGTGAGGGCTCTCTGACCTATCCGCCATATGATTTCCTCTGGGACCCATTGGAGCAAGCCAAGGCCTACGACTGGGAATTCAGCATTTCAGAGAGCTTCGTTCTGACCAACTTGAGTGCCCAAACAACAAATACCTACCACACCTGGTCCATGCTGACCGATCCCATGCCTTGTCCACGCCCCTTGTTCTGGCGGGTTCGTGGCGTTTTCCATGTGTTGGCCTTTGATGATGACGGGGATGCGACCGGAACCAACCTCTACTACGGCGCCTGGGCATCGGCAACCAACTCCGTGTCATTGGTCGATACCGATGGCGACAACATGCCCGATCCGTGGGAGTTCTATTATTTCGGGGATCTCGACGAGACCGCCACCGGCGATCCGGATGATGATAGCATTTCCAACCTCGCCGAATACAACAACGCCACAAATCCGGCCCCTTAGGCCCGGCCCGGCTCTCTTGAGTCACAGGTTTTCCATGGTATGGAAGAAATGTTTCCACACCATGGACACTTTTCGACACCGTTTATAAAGTGTGACCGAGGGTATATGAGGCAACTTGTCGCATCGGGAGAAAGGGGAGGCCGTTCCGTTGCTTATGGCGGCAGGGTGACCCGGCCACGATAGAAGAAGATGCCGGGATCGGGAGGAGTGAACTTCGGGGACCAGGCATTTCCTGTGCCGGGGGCGTTGGTGACATTGCTCCATTCTGCATTGGTAATGGGGGTGCCCACATCCATATAATAATGGCGTCCGGTGGAGGTGGGGTCGATTTGAAACAGTAGGTTGGTGGCGGATCCCGTTGCTTCAAGGGGGGGGAAGAAGCTGTCGGTGTTAGTGGGGTTGGTGTCGGAGATATATTCCTGCCAGGTAAAAAAACCGTCATTGTCGATGTCGTTGGTAGCCGCGGCATCGAAGTCGTTGGTCCATCCAAACCGGGCGAGCCACCACTGGGGCGTGCCGTTGGTGGCGAGGAGGGCGATGAAGTTGGCTTGGATGGATTTGGGCGTGTTCATGAGGAGAGCGAGGGGATTATTGCTGGAGGAGGAGGAGCCGGTCCAGTTGGTGAAGGCATAGTAAGGATCGGCCGTGGCGGTGATCTGGGTGGAGACCCCACCGGGCTGCCAGGCGTCGGTGACATCGATAGAGCCGTTGGGACCGGCGGCAGGTTCCAGCCAGTAGTTGGTTGTCCAGAGCCAGGTGAGTGCGGCATTGTTGGTGACAGTCATCACAAAGTTGGTTGTAGAGCCGGAGGCGGGCTCGTTTGCAACCATGGACCAGCCTGTACAGACGAGTTGGGTCCCGCCGGACGGGGAGGGTGCCGAGATGGAGTTGGTAAGCACAGTGTCGGCCAGGAGATTGCTGTGGCTGCCGAGGGAAGGGTTGGCGGTTCCGTGTTCCGAAGCGACCGTCAGCGTGTAGACAATCCCCGTGCCTGCAAACAGGAGGTTGGTCTGGTCGAGGATGGCATCGCTGTCTACATTGAGTGAGGCTTGGAATGAACCGCCATTCGTTGGGGTGAAGACAACGGTGAAATTGGAAACGCCGCCCATCTGGATGGTTGAGGGGATGCCCAAGACCTGGAAGGCACCGGCTCCAGTGTCGTTGGTGGTCCATCCTGTGATGGCGAGTGCGGCGGTTCCGTTATTATGGAGAGAGTAGGTATTAGTGACCGCTTTTCCCTGATCAACAGGGCCGAAATCAGTTCCTTTGGAAAGGCTTGCCAGTTCGCCGTTGGTGACAGCAACCCCATTGGTGCCAAGGAGAGAGAGTTGAGGTGATGCATTACAAATAATGAGGGGAAGAGAGAGTCGCGAGGCGGCAGCCACAGCAGATCCGTCTCGGGCGACGAAATCAAGGGTATGGAGACCCTCGGTGAGTCCGGAGGTGTCCAGGGAAAGGGTGGAAGTAAGGATACCATTGGTGGGCGTGACATGGAACAGGACCGAGGCGCGCGGACGGATATCATTGGTATTATCATTGAAAGAACTTGAGAAGTTGAAGTTAGTCATCAGACCGTTGGGTGGGTTGGTCGGGGTCACGGTCCAGTCTACCCGGATTCCTTCGCCGTCCGGCCCGGGGGTCCGGGCGATTAAGGCGCCGAACCAGACGACATTCCCCGGCAGGTTCGCCAAGCGGCTGTAGTGTACGCCGTTGGTCGCCATGAGCGTCGTGTTTGTGATGATGACCGTACGAAGACGTTCGAGAATTGCGGGGACGGATTCAGCGTGAGAAGCGACAAGCGTGTTGCTGACAACGGCGTCGTTTGTGAGTGTGATCACACAGGTGAGGGTGTCACCCGCGCGGGCAAAATTGTTGGTGTAGAGATAGAGCATCTTACGGGCGTGATAGGTCGAGGGGAACAGATTGGTGGCGGTCAGTCCTACCGCCAGGGTCTGGGCCGAGGCGGTGCCTGGAACGACCGTGGCGGTGACGGGAAGGTTGTCGCCGCCGTGATTGAACTGGGTATATATCAGTTCAAGGCGATCTCCTGAGGCCGTGGCATCGACGATCTGGGCGGGGTCGGTGTTGATGCTGTCGGCCAGAGCGGAGACGGCATCAAAGAGGGAGTCATTCGTGGCGACTGTGCTGGTGTTGGTGTGGGTCCCGATACTAACAGAGAGCTGGTTGCCGGGTGTGGGCAACAGCGAGATCAGATTGGTGTGGAATCGGTCATCCAGATAGACCTCCATGGAGGCGGCCGGGACCCCGTTGGAATGGGCGGCGGCGGAAACCTCAATAGGGACGGTGCCGGTGACAATCTGGCAGGGGGCATGAGAGGAGACTGAAACGACGGGAGGGGCAGCGTAGGGGGCCGCCAGCGGATCGCCGGCAAACAGCCCCTGATACGGGGCCTCGACGGCCATGGTGTAGCATTCGCCGATGGTGAATCCCCGGGCGTAGTAAAATCCCATCAGGGGATCCGGAAATTTCTCCAGATAGGTGCAGGGCTCATTCACCGTTCCAAAAGAAGCGGTCGCCCCGATGCTCATCCAATCCAATACATTATCCTGATTATTTGGGGATGGCAGTTTGGGAATTCGCCCGCCGTAGGAAGTCAGGTGATCCGAATAGGCCCCGTCCAGCCAGATGTTGTTGGTTCGGATGCTGGACGAAATGGTGGCGTAGCCATCCTGATAGCCCATCACATTGGTTATGCCGTACAAGCTTGAGTAGTAGGCATAGGAACAGGAAATCGGCAATCCCGGCAGTGAGGTGAAGGAAAACTGTGTATTGGCAAATTGCTGTTCGCGAATCCCTCGAAGCTGATTGCCTAACATGTATAGATAGATGCCGCCCGCCGGGAAGGTGGATTGTGCCGCAGCCCCTCGGTCAGCCACCTGTTTGGCGCCGACCAGATTGGTGGCCATGAGGTGAAAGGCGATGAATCCGTTGGTGGCATTCCATCCGGTGTCGGAGGAGAACGCCTGTTCCGCTTGATAATAGGCGTTGGCAGTGAAGGGGATAGGGGCGGCACAGCCGGTCGTTCCGCTATAGCGGGGACCATAGAACAAGGAGGCGGTGAGGCCCTGGGTATCGTTGATGCGCGTGGGCAGTTCCTGGCACAGAACGAGGAAATCGATCTGTCCCTCCAGATTTTCGTTGGTGATATGGGCCCGGATGGGATCTAGCAGAAGGGAATAGAATTGATTGGTGGTGACGGAATACAGGTTGGTGGCGATTCCGACTTTGCAGATGTGATGGTCCGGGATGCCATGGGCGGCGGCATAGTAGTCACCCAGTTCGACGGAATCGGAGGAGTTGGTGTTCACCACCACCAGAGTGTTGAAAGCTTTGCCGCTGCCATGCGCGTGGGCGATAAAACCCAGAAGAATGACAAGAACAAGTTTGCCTAAATTTCTGCGATATTGATAAAGTGATTGCACAATCCCATCCAGAAAATAAATATACTCCCCCTGAAGAGCGAGTCAACATCCGGAAGAAATTGAATTCATGGTGCAGGGGTAAGTGTGATGTTTTTCAGGCTGGAATCGCAGGTCTTTGGGCCGGTGGATGATTTTCGGTGGGGTTGATATTAATGTCTTGCCGGTTTCAGAACTGAAAGGCTATCGTCGCGGCTGATTCTTGGTCTTATTACCCATGAATTGAAAGGCCCGGTATCCCAGCCTACTGCCGGCGGAATCCTAGCGGTAATTGGCCCTGTAATGTCCATTCGGCTTGGTTCTGGATCCGCTCGAACTAGAGGCCGGTAGTCTGCAAGGATGAATGAAACGGATGAATAACTCAAGAGATCGTCAGATTCAACCCCTCCTGTTACCGGGTTTGAGGCGTGGGTCATTGGAGGTCCTGGGTGAGTGATTTCGTCCATTCGGGGGCATGGGCCTTGCGGCGGTTGAACGGGCTGGTACAGTATCCTCCGGTTTCTGCCTCACCCTATCACCCGGATGAAAAATATCCTGAATTTCCACAAGGTGAAACCGCGGGGAAACCGAATCCGATCTTTGCGCTTGTCCGGGGAGTCTTGCAGGAATTGGGACTGGATGCTGAGCGGCAGGGAACTCCCGAGTGGAACCCACTCGGGGACTTGGTGAAGCCGGGCGGAAAGATTGTCGTGAAGCCCAATTGGGTGCTGCACCGGAACGAGGCGGATGGCGGCATGGATTGCATGATCTCGCATCCTTCCGTTTTGCGAGCTGTTTTAGAATATGTATTTCTGACCCAGCCGGCGCAGGTGACGCTGGGGGATGCTCCTTTGCAGGGATGCGACTTTGAACGGCTGCTGGACTTTGGCGGCGTTCGTCAGGTCATTGCGGAGTTTCAGGATCGAGGCCTGCCGCTGCGGGTGCTGGATTTCCGCCGCACGGTGATGAAGCAGAAAGGCGAACTCAAACAGGTCGCCGAAGAACTGCGTCCTGAATCCGACTATCGGCTTGTGGATTTGGGGCCGGATAGTCTGCTGGAGGCCATTTCCGGCGACTGGAAGAAATTCCGGGTGACGGTGTACGATCCACGAAAAATGTGGAAGCATCACCGTCCAGGGCGTCACCGCTTTTTGATTGCCCGGGAGATCCTGGAGGCGGACCTGGTGGTGAATGTGCCGAAACTCAAGGCGCACAAGAAGGCCGGCATCACCTGCTGTCTCAAGAATCTGATCGGGATCAACGGCAACAAGGAATTTCTGCCGCATCATCGGAAGGGCGGTGCGGATGCCGCGCACGGCGGAGATAATTATTCGCATGCGTGCTGGCAGATGACGTTGGCCGAGACGCTGCTGGACAGGGCCAATACTCTCCGGCACTTTCCGCGCGTGTATCGATTTGCGGAGCGCGTGGTGTGGCGACTGATGCGGTATGCGAAGAAAGCCGATCCCCGGACCCAGATCGAGGGCAGCTGGTATGGGAATGACACCATCTGGCGGACCTGTCTGGATCTGAATCGCGCCCTCCTCTATGCGGACCGGGCAGGGGTGATGCAAGAGTCAATCCAGCGCAGAGAGATTTCCATTGTGGATGCGGTCGTGACCGGGCAGGGCGAGGGGCCGCTCGCTCCGGATCCGCTGGAAACCGGCGCGGTGTTCGCGGTCCATAATCCGGCGGTTGGAGATTTTCTCGGTGCGCATCTGCTGGGATTTGATGTCGAACAGATCCCGCTGCTTCGGCATGCGTTCGATTCGATGCGCTGGCGGATTGCGGAGGCGCCACCGGCGGCCTCGGGGCTGCCGGCTGGATGCCCTGCTGCCCGAGCCCCGAAGGGCTGGGCCGGGCATCTGGAGAAGAAAGTCCCGCCGGCATGAAGGTCTCGGTCATCATCCCGGTCTATCGGGTGCCGGACGAGATGCTGAAGGCTTGCATAGACTCGCTGTTGCGGCAGACGCTGGATGGCCTGGAATTTCTGTTTGTGGTGGATGGAGCGGGGGATCCCTCTCTCCCGGTTCTGGAGGCTGAAGCTCGGGCTGATTCGCGCATCCTTCTGATCGTGAATGACACTAATCGGGGGGTGTCTTTTTCGCGCAATCGGGGGTTGGATTCAGCGCGGGGGGACTGGGTCGGATTTGTGGATGCTGATGACCGGGTTGAACCGGAGATGTTTGCCCGGCTGTTTGGCTTGGCGCAGAAAGAAGCCTGCGATCTGGCGGCCTGTCGTTTGCAGTATGACGGGGCGGGGTGCGGTGAACTCCTGCCGATTCATTCTTTTTCAGGGGTGCTGGACCGGAGCCGCCCCGACGAGGCGGCGGCGGCCGTTTTTCGGGTTGGTCTGAGTTGTTGCACCAAACTGTTTGCCCGCATCTCCATAGAGGCGCTTCGTTTTGATGAGGACCTGACTCATTTTGAAGACGGGGTTTTCCTGCACCGTGCGGCGGGGGCCGCCCGGCGAATTGGATTTCTGAATGAGCCCCTGTATCGGGCTTTTGCCCGGGAGGATTCTGCGCAGCATCGTCCGATGGATTTGGACCGATTCGGTTCTATGTATCAGGGATTGTCGCGGCTGAGTCAGGTGGCCTGGGAACAGTCGGAACAGTCCGTTCAGATGAAGCAGGCCTGGGGATGGCTGCTGCTGGCCTTGAGTGTGGGCTCCCGCGGGAGCCTGACCGCGCTGCCGCCGGCAGCGGCCGATGCGGCCTGGCAGGTCGTCCGGTCGTTTGTGACGGACGACCTGGGCGATTTCCGGGGAATCTATCCGGCTCCTTTGCGCGGGCTTGTGAATTGGATGACCCGGACCCCGCAGCGCCTGTGCCAGACTTCTTCTATGGCCGATTCCCTTCTGTGGCAACAGATCCGTTCGGGGACGGCGCCGTTCCGCGGTGAATCCCGCGGGCAGACCCTGGTGGATCTCTTCGGCCGGATCGGGGCAAAGGTCCGGCGCTCCCCCTTGAATGAAAACTGAGAATGAGTAAGAAAAGTACATTTCATCAGATCTCTTTGAACATGGCGACCCGTTGGGGCGCTTTGCTGATTACTTCGGTGATCGGACTGATTATGGTGCCTTTCCTACTGAAACAGCTCGGGACGGAAGGGTATGGTCTGATTGGCCTGCTGGGGGTGATTGTCAGTTTCTCAATTGTGGCGGATTTGGGCCTGCGTCAGGCGCTCGGTCGAGAGTTGGCGGAACAGGTTGCCCGAAAGGATCCTCAGGCATTCAGTGAACTGGCCAGCAGTGCATTGGTTCTGTATCTGCTGATAGCGGGGGTACTGGCCACCTGCGGATGGATTCTGGCTCCCTGGTTTGTAGAGGTGTTCAAGGTTTCGCCTCCATTGCGGGAAACCGCCGTGAAGGTGATCCGGGTCTACGGGACGCTCTCGGTGATTTTTTCATTCATCTCGCCGGTTTTTACCGCCGGTCTGTCCAGTCATCATCGGTTTGACCTGATCAACGGAGTGCAGATGGTTGGCGGCATTCTGTCCAGTTTACTGCTGTTTGCCGTGATCCCCCGTTCGGGGAATGCCCTGTATGGATGGGTCGGGGTGATGTTGAGCTATCAGATTGTGAATTTCATTTTGTTTTATGTGCTGTTCAGGCGGTTTTGTCCAGGAGCGCACATCGGGGTGAGACTGATTCGCCCCCGGCGACTGCGTCCGCTGTTCCAACTGGGCGGATATATGTATGTTCTGCAGTTGACGAATGCATTGTCGGAGCGTCTGGATCCATTGGTGATTTCTTTTTATATGGGGCCTCCCGGAGTGGCACTCTATCGCGCCGGAGCGAGAATCAATGAGATTGTCCGTCCGGCGGTGTTGTCGCTTGCGGAACAGGTAACCCCCCTGACCACTCAGTATCATGTGAGAAAACAGGAAAGTCAGCAGCACCGCCTGCTGATTGACGGCACCCGATATACGCTGTATTTAGGGGCGGTTTGTTCGATTGCGATCATGCTGTTTGCAGAGATTTTTTCCCGTCTCTGGCTGTTTGACTCTCTGGGGGAAAGTTGTCAGGTGGTGGCCCGGGTCATGCAGTTGTGGGCTTTGGCCAATCTGGTCAACTATTCCGGTGCGATGCATTGGCCCTTGTGCCTGGGAATGAAGAAGCTGCCTTTCGCCCTGGCTCTGCAAGTCCCGTCGTCGATTATTAATGCGGCTCTTTCCATCTACTTTGTCGGCTACACTCAGGCCGGCATTCCGGGGGTGCTCTATGCCACCGTCCTTACGGAAATCATTCGGCGACCTTTTGCCATCTGGTATGTGGCTAGAATCACCCGGCTCAACCTGCTGGAATATCTGAAGCGGGGCTATGCGCTGGCTATCGGGTACATCCTCCTGTTGCTGATTCCGGGATACCTGGTGCTGAACAGATTTACCATCTCCGGCTGGATTCAGTTCATCCTGTCAGCTGGACTTTTTCTCGTGTATGCGCTACTAGTGCTGTGCGTGATTGAGCGCAAGCTGGTGGTGATTCTGTACCGGCAGGTGCGGAGTCGGATGACGTGAAGACCTTGAGAAATATCAGAAAGAGGTGCCGGAATGGATATGAATGAATTTATCAGTGCTTTTGCAGAGCAGTTTGAGGATATAGATACTCAGTCGATTACCGCAGACACAAATTTTAAGGAATTGGCGGACTGGGATTCCATGACCGTCCTGTCTGTGCTTTCGATGATTAAGCTGAATTACGGGGTGAATCTGCCGGCGTTCGACATCAACCAATGCGCAACGGTGAAGGATATCTTCGCGCTTGTTGAGAAAGCTAATGGCTGATCACCCGTTCTTGTTAGCCCAACGGCATATTCTGGTGACGGGGGCCTCCTCCGGAATCGGGAAGGCCATCGCAATAGAATCGGCAAAAATGGGGGCTCGTATATCGGCATTCGGCCGAGATCAGGAGCGTTTGGCTTCGACGGTGTCTGCGCTGGAGGGGGAGGGTCATCGCTCGTTCACTCTCGATTTGCGCGATTCATCGGCGTTGGAGAAAGTGGTAGCCGAGGTCGGTACGATCGATGGACTGGTTCATGCGGCGGGAATGACCCGGATGGCCCCCGCCAAATTTATTACGGCGGATGATTTCACCGACATCATGTCGATCAATGTGTACGCAGCCATGGAATTGACCAAGTTCCTCCTGCAAGCAAAAAGCGTCAACAAAGGTTCATCTCTGGTGTTCATTTCATCCGTGGTCAGCGGCCTTGTTCCGTATAAGGGGCAGGGGGTTTATGCTGCTTCAAAAGGGGCTTTGTCCGCCTATGCCCGGGTTTTGGCTCTGGAACTTTCCCCCCGGAACATACGGGTGAACAGCATCCTGCCGGGCATGGTACGCACCCGGCTTGTGGAGTCTCTGGGTGCCGAGACCGGGACGCTGCATGCTGATGAGTTGAGATATCCCTTGGGATATGGAACCCCGGAAGATGTGGCATGGGCTGCAGTTTATCTGCTTTCCGGAGCTTCACGATGGATGACAGGAAATGATCTGGTATTAGATGGAGGCGTCTCTTTGACGTAAGAAAACATGAAAGCATATCTCAACGGCATTTCGTATTATGTCCCCGAAGCGGTCGTCACCAACGAGGATTTGGCGGCTCAGTTCCCGGAGTGGAGCGCGGAGAAAGTGGCAACCAAGGTGGGAATCCGTCGCCGCCATATCGCGGGTCCCGGAGAAACGGCGGTCGACATGGCGGTCCAGGCTGCCGAAGCGCTGTTTGTCGAGCATGACATTGACCGGGCCGGTGTGGATTTTGTTCTGCTGTGCACGCAGAGCCCGGATTATGTGCTGCCGACCTCGGCCTGTCTGGTGCAGGATCGCCTGAAGCTGTCCACTTCCTGCGGCGCGTTGGACTTTAATCTGGGCTGCTCCGGATTTGTCTATGGCCTGGCCGTGGCGAAAGGCCTTCTGGTGAGCGGAGTCGCGAAGAATGTTCTTCTAATCACCGCCGAAACCTACAGCAAACATATTCATCCCCTGGACAAGGGGAACCGGACCATCTTCGGGGATGCCGCAGCAGCCACCTTGGTGTCCACCGAGGGAGTGGCGGCCATCGGCGAATTCTGTTTGGGAACGGATGGAAGCGGCGCGGAGAATCTGATGGTGAAAACAGGGGGGCAGCGCCACCCGGATCCGCTGCCGGTGACGGAAGGAGAAGAGGATTTTCCCAATCACTTTCAGATGAACGGCAGCGGGGTATTCAATTTCACGATGGAAGCCGTGCCTCCGCTGGTGTCGGCCACGCTGCAGAATAATGCGCTTGAACTGGAGCAGATTGACCTGTTCGTATTTCATCAGGCCAATAAGTTCATGCTGAACACCTTGAGGAAACTTTGTCGTATTCAGCCCGAGCGGTTCTATTCGTGCATGGAGGAATTTGGAAACACGGTGTCCTCCACCATTCCGATTGCACTGAAACATGCGCAGGCGGATGGCTCGATTAAACCCGGGTCACAGGTCTTGATCGCTGGATTCGGAGTTGGCTACTCCTGGGGCGCGTGCACGCTGCAGTATTGAGAGATGGACTCGGAGACCGCCTCCATGAGATTATGCGGCCTGTGATGCGGCATCCCTTATGATCAACATACGAGACAAAAAAGAGTGCAACGGCTGTTGTGCCTGTGTGGATGTGTGTCCGGTCAAAGCCATCCGGCTGGAAACGGATCCCTCCGGGTTCTGGTATCCCGTGGTGGATATGCAAACCTGCATCGACTGTTCTCTTTGTGAAAAAGTCTGCCCCGAATTGCAGGCGCAGTCTCCTCTGTTGCAGGAGGGGGAGTCTCCCGTCTGCTATGCCGCACAGCACCGGGATGTTGATGTTCGGAAGGACAGTACAAGCGGCGGTGCCTTTACGGCATTTGCCGAAGCGGTGTTTGCGACCGGGGGAAGTGTTGGTGGGGCGGTCTACCGCAGCGATTTCAGCGTCCAGCATATTCTTTCAGACGATGAAAAGGATCTGAAGCGCCTCAGAAGCTCAAAATATCTGCAGAGCAATTGCGAGGGTCTTTACGTCAACATCAAGAAACGGCTGACCGAAGGCGGGCAGGTGCTGGTGTGCGGATGTCCCTGCCAGATGGCCGCGTTGCGCCTGTTTCTGGGGGAAGACAATGCCAATCTGATTCTCTGTGACTTTATCTGTCGAGGAATCAACTCCCCTATGGTGTTCCGCAAGCATCTCGATGCGCTGGAGGAAAAGCATCATTCGAAGGTCGTTTACGCGAAAGCCAAGAACAAGGAACACGGCTGGCGGAGTCTGACTTTCAAGGCGGTGTTCGACAACGGAGAGGCTTATTACGGCAGTGGGCGCGAGGATGATTTTACCCGTGGATATCTTCAGACGGGCTATTATTGCCGGCCATCCTGCACCGACTGCAAGTTCAAGGAGATTCCCCGGATTGCCGATATTACACTGGGGGATTTCTGGGGAGTTGAGAGCGTGGCCCCGGCGCTGGATGATGACATCGGCACCTCTCTGGTGATGTGCAATACGGCGAAAGGGAGGGCGTTCTTTGCGGCTGTACAGGAGCGTTTGACTCAGCAGGAAGTGACGCTGCGGGATATTGAACCTGGAAATTTCAGTCTGCATGAGTCCATTTCGTTTGCCCAGGAGGCCAGCCGGGCGTTTTTTTCTGATTTAGAGCATATGCCGTTTCCAAAGGCGGCCCATAAACATTTTCCCCGGCCGAAGAAAGTGAGGAACCGTATGACATCCAAACTGATCAGTGGACTGAAGCTTGGACGTGTTCTTTTTCGGGCGATGAGACTGTCGCCTCGGGCCTGGGCTCAATTTTTCTGGTTGAACGTATTCCGACGGAATACCACGTCCAATCTGTTCAAAATGCAGATGATGCTTCCGACTCCTCATTCGGTCTTTGACATTCATCCCTCCGCTGTATTGGAGCTGAAAGGGCTGGTCACCTTCGGATACAGCAAGATCCGGGGCTCCCGCCTGGAAACCCGGATACGAATCGAAGAGGGAGCCCGCCTGGTTTTTGAAGATGCGTTTCTCGTGTATGCGGGGGGCGATATCCAGATTTTTCAGAATGGAACCGTTGAAATCGGCGGCGGGCCCGGCGCCGGATGTAATATCCATTGCCAGCTGGTTTGCGCAGATCGGATTCGCATTGGGAGAGGCACCTTGATTGGCCGGAATGTGATTCTAAGGGATTATGATGCCCACTATATTGTACAGCAGGGATATCGGGTCAAAGCGCCGGTTACCATCGGAGATCATTGTTGGCTTGGAGACGGGGCGATGGTGTGCAAGGGAGTGACGGTCGGGGAGGGTTCCATCGTGGCGGCCCGCTCCTGGGTAGTATCCAGGGTGCCGCCCAAAACTCTGGTTGCGGGGGCTCCTGCCATGCCCCTTGATAAAAACATCGAATGGAAAGCGTAGCGGCCGAATGAACCTCACGGTTCCTTTGAATACGGGTGCGACCATGCCGGTCATCGGCCTGGGAACCGCGGACCCGATGTATGGCATCCTGCCACCCGGCTGGCTTCAGGGGCCGTTTGCTCGGATCCGAAGGGCGCTTTATTGGCGGATCGTGATCAAAATCAGGCGGAGCTGGCGGGGGTTCCTGTTATCTCTTTCTGTGGCGCGGGCACTGCGCGGGGGATACAGGATGATTGATACTTCCGCCGCCTATCACAATGAACGGGAAATCCGAAGAGGAATCCGTTGGGGGGGCATTCCCCGGGAACAGCTATTTCTGATTACACGGGTCAGCAATCAGCAGCAATGGGATGGAGATATCCGGAAAGCCCTGATGGAATCCCTCGCCAACCTCGGCGTGGAGTATGTGGATCTATACATGTTCCACTGGCCGGTCCCGGAAACCTACATCCAGACATGGAAGGAAATGGAGAAACTGAACCGGGAGGGATTGGCCCGGGCCATCGGCGTGGCGAACTGCCACCGGCATCACCTGGAACGCCTCCAGGTGTCCGCCGTCATTTCGCCAGCCGTTAACGAATTTGAGATCCACCCGTTGATGAGTCAGCGGGATCTGGTTGAATTTTGTCAGTCCAGTGGGATGGCCGTGATTGCCTATACGCCGATCGGTCGGTTTCATTCGAAGCTGTCCGGTCACCCGGCCCTGAAGACCTGTGCCGCAAAATATCATAAATCCATTCCTCAAATCATTCTGCGCTGGCATTATCAGCGGGGAATTGTGACCATCCCCCGATCTTCCGATCCCCGGCACATTCGGGCCAATCGGTCTGTTTTTGACTTTGAGCTCTCGGCGGATGAGATGGTGCTGATCGACGGGGTCAATGAGGATCTTCGCTTGCGATATGATCCGGACAACTGCGATTTCACCAAGCTGTGACGAAAAACAGAATAAGAAGAAGCTGCACCGGGTGGCGCAGCACCGATATCAATGAAAATTGGACTGCTGACATTTCATTTCTCAAATAACTATGGCGCCCTGCTGCAGGCGTATGCGCTATCGACATGTCTGACTCGGCTGGGACATGATGTGCATCTGATCAATCTGCGACCGGCGCCCGTGGGGGCAGGGTTTCATCTCCGGCAGTTGGCCTATCGGAACTGGCTGTACTTCGCCGAAAAGATGCTGCCCGGGAGCGATGACAGTTTTCGACGATTTGAGAAAACCTTTCTGCCGGCCGCCACACCTCTGGCATACAATTCGGCCGAATTGAAAGCGCTGAATCTCGACTGTGAGGCCTATATTGTTGGGAGTGATCAGGTTTGGCGTCCGCGCTTCACAAAAGAAAACGCCGAATCCTATTTTTTGGACTTTGTGCCGCCGGGGGCAAAGAAGATTGCATATGCCGCCAGTTTCGGCCTGGATTTCTGGGAGGGACAGGCCGATCAGGCAGAACGCATGGCAGAATGGCTTCGCCAATTCGATGCGGTGTCGGTGCGTGAAGCGTCCGGGGTGGAGATCTGTAGGAACACTTTCGGGGTAGAGGCCCGGCATGTGCTGGATCCCACCTTGCTGGTGTCTCCAGATGTGTATCAGCAGTTTATTGAAAAAGATGATTCTGCGGCCCCGCCCACACTGTTCTATTTCAAGCTGGACCGGGATGCGGACTCCCAGGCTGGGATGGAATGGTTGCGCACAGAATGCGGCTTGTCGGCCGTTTGTATGGGTGAAAAGGCATGGACCGGGCTGGGGATCAAATGTACCCGCGGATATGACACGGTGCCACAGTGGCTGACGCAGCTGAGCCGTGCGCGTCTCGTCGTGACGGATTCCTTTCATGCGGTATGCTTTTCCCTTATTTTCCGCAGAAACTTTATTTGTTTTATCAATTCCCGGCGCGGTCAGACTCGGCTGGTAAGCCTGTTGGAGCCGTTAGGACTGCAAGACAGGATGTATTCTTCAGCTGAGGAGCTGAGGACCCGGCGGGATTGGATGAAGCCGATTGACTTTGACCAAGTCGCCCGCCTGATGGATCCGCAACAAGCGAGTTCCATGCAGTTTCTTCAATCGAGTTTGGAGCAAGGACCGTCATGAATACCCTTCCGTTGGTATCCATCATCGTCCCAACCTACAATCGTGCCCGGTATGTGCGGGAAGCCATTGAGTCGGTCGGGCGGCAGGATTATCCGGGTCCGATCGAACTGATTGTGGTGGATGACGGATCGACGGACGATACGTCTCAAGTCATCCAGTCCTGTGTCCGGGAATTTCCCCGCTTGCAGATAGTTGAGATCCGCCTGGATCGTCTCCCCCGGACCCCCAGCGCCGCTCCAGCACGGAACGCGGGCCTTCATAAAGCATCCGGCGAGCTGATCGGATTTTTGGATTCCGATGATCTTTTTGATCCGACAAAGCTCCGCCTGCAGGTCGAGGCATTGCAGGCCCATCCGGAAGCGAATCTGTGCACTTGTGTCTGGGAATGGTTCTGGGAATTGCCTGCAAAGCACACACGGGTGCGGGGAGGGGAATCGATTCAATCCGGCCCGTTGCTGCCGGGGTATATGTCTCGTGAAGGGTGGTACTTCACTCATTCGGCGCTTTATCGCCGGGACATTCTGCAGGCGGCTGGGGAATGGGACAAGGATTCCACCTGGGGGGATGACACCATCTTCCATATGAAGGTCGGGCTTGCGGGGGCCGTGAATATCCATTTGCCCGGGCTGTTGTGTTCTGTACGGATGCACGGAGGGGATTCCTTTCAGAACTCGAAAGAGAAGCATCAACGAGCGGAGGCCGAGGCGGTACTCTTCCAATGCCATGACCGTATTGCAGAGCTTCTCAGGCTTCAGCCGGCATATTACCAGGTTTGCAGAGAATATCTCGTGCATTGGTATATGGTAGATGTATATCGATATATCCAGGCCGGATTCTATGATCTGGCTCGTCTCGCTCTCCGGCGGGCGCGGGAGAACGAACCTTTGATATTTCGAAGGCTGAGGCTTCAGGTGGTTGCTTGCCGGATGCGACTCAAGCGGTGGAGGGGTCAACTCCTGAACGCGTTAGGGAATTTTTCAGAGAGGCAGGCGGAGTAGATCCTTTTTGGGTGGGAAGGCGGTCTGAACGGGATATCTCGCGGTATCTGTGGTGCCATCCTTGGGGGAGGCCTTGAAAACCAGTTGCTTTTGGTCGGGTGCCGATAGCATAATACCCATCCGAATATACCATGAACAAACCGACGCCCCAACTTCCATCTAGCCAGAGAACGAGCTACCAATTTCCAGTGTATCGCTGGATTGGCTGGCTCGCTGTAGCCGGATTTGCCATTGGACTGTCCGTGATGTTTTTTATCTCTGGGATGTTTGGTATTCCGGCCCCACTGGGCTGGGCATTTTTGGTCATCCTCTTTTCAGTGGGAGCTTTGCTGCTGGATCGGCCGAAACTGTTGCTTTTACTGATGATGTTTTATTTTCTCTTGATGCCGAACAACCGCCTGTTGGGGCTGCTGGGTCTGCCGCTGCCTGGATTTATTGACGAACTGTTCTTTCTGCCGTTAATTGCTGTTATTGTCATGAATTGGATTCAACGGCGACAGCTCAAGCAAGCCACTCTGTTCCCCATTGCCTTTTGCCTGATTGCGGCCCTGAGCTGGTATGTGAATGGGAAGCCCTCACTGTTTACGGCCCTTCAAGTGACGTTGATTATGCTGAAATCCTACATTCTTTGGTACTTTTGCAGGCTGACCTGCACCTTTGAGAATGATAAGCAACTAGCGCGCTGGTATTGGGCTTATGTCAGCTATGTGGCCATTCAGTTTTTGTATAATATGCTGTGGCAGCAGGGGCCTTGGCCGCGCTTTAATCCGGATTTCAGTGGGGGTGTGTTCGGCCCCGATTCCACTTCGGCCCATATGGTCGGCTATATCAGTGTGTTTGCACTGTTGCTTCTTGTGGGTTGGTGGGTGAGTGCTCGGCAAAAGGCTTCCTCCAGAGTTCGCCGCCGAGCGATTTTTCTGGCTGTGATTATTACCTATAACCTGATCTTTATGACTGATACAAAACATGCTTTGGTTCTGTTCCCTTTGGTCTTTTTGCCTTTCCTCCTCCATCCCTCGTTTTCTGCAAGAATGCGGGTAAACCTTCTGTCTCTTGGTGCTGTTTTTATGCTGGCCACCGTGGGGTATTTTCATCTGAACAAGGAAAATACAAGGGTGAATCAGGTAATAAAATCGTTCAAAAATTCGCCTAAAGGGGATATGTTTTATGCCGTGACTGTGGATTTTGGGCATCTGGTTCCATATCCGTTACTGGGTGCCGGTCCTGGACGGTTTGCATCCAATCAGGCGCGGGATGCCCGTGTCCCGCTGGCCCGCCGCTATATTCTTCCGTATTACGATGAGGCGCGCCGTTTGGGGTATTATGGCCGCCGTGGATCCACAGTGGTTTCATCCGTGATTGGGGCGGTCAATACAGATTTTTTTGTGTTGATGGGTGAATTTGGCTGGCTGGGAACCTGCGTCTTCTACGGGTTTATTATCTGGGTCGTTGTTCAGGTGTTCCGGAAGTCCAGAGAATGGGTGCCCACCTCGCTGGAATCCGGCCTGTTTTTGGGGCTGGCATGCTGCCTCATCTTTTTGATGCTGATCATGATGCTTACATCGGCATCCACGGTTCCTGTGGTGGTGTTCCCGATATGGATGATGATCGGACGGATGTGGGATATGCGGCAGGATACGGATAAAAATCGGTTGCCGGCAGAGTAAGCCTCTGCCCCTGGATTCAGGGGAGGGAAGAGATCTTCCGAGAAAAGGCGTAGGTGGTGACATGAACAATCGGGCGTGGACGATGCGGCGACGGCTGGTGGCCTGTTGGGTGGGAACAGCATTACTGTGGGCAGGCTATATCGGGCTTGCGCTCGAGCCCTACAACCGATTCAACATGTTTTTCGATGGGTGGGATACCACCGCCCTGATTCTGCTGGTGACCGGTTGCGGCCTGGTTGCCGCCCTTCTGTTGCACCTGGCGGCAAAGTGCAGTGCGGGGCGTTCAGATTGGCTCCTGTCTCCATGGTTCTTTTTCTGGCTTGTGCTGGTGGCATTCAATTTCCGTCCCGCTTTTCGATTGTCACTGGTTGGCACCTGTCCATGGCTCAGCGGGACGGTGTACTACCTGCTCATCTGGACGATTGGGCTGGTGTTGACCGGGTGCGGATACCTGTCGACTCGGATGCGGCGGGTGGCCTCGGCGGGGTGGCGGGTTTCGTTCTATCTGTGGCCGTTGCTCCCCTTGTTGCTGGTTAACCTCGGCATGGCCCATCGGTGGGAGAATGTCGGTGAAACCCCCACCGATCTGGGGAGACGCACGGACGGGGTGGGGGCACCGGTCGTGATCGTGGTCCTCGACATGATCGGATATGAAGATGCATTTGCGGAAGGGGGGCGGGTGAAGGACGAACTGCCCCGGCTGGCGGATTTTGCGGCAACGGCGACGGTGTATCATCATGCGCGCTCGCCAGGGGATGAGACGGGCCGCTCCTTGCCTGGATTGCTGTTACAGGAGGAGGTGGACTTGGTGGAACTGGGTCGAGGGCCGGCCCGATGGACGCCAGCGGACAGTCCCGGGGCATTTGCCAGCCCGGCAGAAGAATTCGAGGGGGCGTTGCCCTATGCGTTTCGGCAAGCGGGATATCGAAGCATGTTGATTGGTTACTATCTGCCCTACACGGAGATCATGCCCGGTGCGTTCGATGAGGTGTTCACCCGGTCCTATTACGGAGCTGCGCTCGGCAGTTCGGAAGGATCGGCCTTGGGAAACGCCTGTCTTCATCAGTGGCTTCGGTTGATGGAGGCATCGAAGGATCCGCTGTCGGCGGCTGCTAAGCAGTTCGGGCTGACAGACAAGCTGTTCAGGCAGTATTACCGGAACCTGAACGCGGCCGTGGATACGGAGGGATTGCAGTATATCCGCAAGAGCTTTTCCATTGGCGATTTTGTGGTGCTTCATCTGCCCGTGCCGCACCAGCCCTTTGCTTTTGATGCAGTGGGCGGTTCCAGCCCGTTCAGGAATCTGGATCCGGCAGGGTATCCGGGGCAACTGCGATATGCAGATCGACTGTTCGGCGAATGGATGAAGGCCATTCAGAAAACGGGATTGTGGGAGAAGTCGTGGGTCCTCATGCTTTCAGATCATGGCCCTCATTTCCGGGATTACAGTGGGACGGTGGATGGAAAGCGTCATGTGCCGTTTATGGTGAAAGCTCCGGGGCAGAGGGATCGGCGGGATGTCGATGCCCCGATCCGCCTGGTCGATCTGAAACTGATTCCCGGATTTCCCCTGTCACAGACGCCCTTCCCTTCAGATGCGGAGGGCGATGCCGTTGAAGAGTGACGCCCCTCATTTTAACGGTTGCCTTTATTCTGCGGCGCCTTGGGCCAGTCTGTCCGGCGCGCCCATCTGCGCGCTGGAGCATCTGGTGGTGTTGCGTCCGCTGTTTGATGAAGTCTGCCTGGTGCTTTGCGAAGAGGGCCCTCTGCAGGAGCGCGCGCAACAGCTGAACATTTCTTCCTGGTGTTCTCCATTGCAATTCCGGGGCCTCCGGAAGGGGGGGCTCTTTCGCTTTCTGACCGGTATCGGTCCGGTCGTCCGTTCCCGGTGGGCCTATGTGTCGAAATTGCGTCGTCAGTTGAAGGTGCGTCCGGGAGTGTTGCATATCCATAGCCGGGCGACACATCTGCCGTATGCGCTGCTGGCGGGCCGGTGGGCGGGAGTGCCTGTGGTCGTGACATTGCATGAGCCGTGGGAAGGGGGGCTGGAGGCCCTCATCGACCTGTTCTGGGTCCGGCTGTTGGCAACCCAGGTGGTGTTCTTGTCGCAAGCGATGCTGGACCAGTATCCCCGCCTGATGCGTCAGACACCTTCGGTGGTCTATAATTCACATCCAGCAGTGCCGGAACGGGTCTCTCCTGCGCGCGAGCGGCCGTTGGTCGCCATGGCGGCACGGATGGGAAAGGCCAAGGGGTCGGATGTTTTTCTGGAAACCTGTCGGTTGTTGCGGGATCGCGGAAATGTGTTCGAGGCTTGGCTGGCGGGAGGGTGGGCCTGTCCGCAGGAGCAGGCGGATGCTCATGCATTTGTGAAGGAACATCGTTTGGAGGATGTGGTGTCTGTCCGGGGGGCGATCTCCGATATGGACAGCCTCTACCTCCAAATGGAGGTGCTGCTTTTTCCTTCCCGCCGGGACTCCTTCCCTCGTGTGGTTATGGAGGCGATGAGCTATGGAATCCCTGCCGTAGCGACGCGCGTGGACGGAATCCCCGAAATGGTGGAAGATGGGGTGACCGGATTTCTTGTGGATTCCGGCGATGCCCCGGAATTTGCCCGGTGTGTGGAACGGCTTTTGAAAGAGGATGCCCTGCGAAAGGAGATGGGCGAGGCCGCCCGGACTCGGGCGCAGGCCTGTTTTGCGCCAGAGGCGTACCGGAGTGCGATGGCGACCGTCTATCGAAAAGCGAAGGGCATGGCATGACCGGTCCTGTACAACAAGTGGGCGTGGCGCTGATCAACTGGAATGGATACGAAGACACGGCCGCCTGCCTGAAGTCACTGAGGGAATCGACTCGGTCGCCTGCGATGATTCTGGTCTATGACAATGGCTCTGAAGATGGTTCGGCAGAGCGATTGGCGTCTGAATTCCCTGAAATTCAAGTCGTGATGGGAGGGGAGAACCGGGGCTTTTGCGAAGGCAATAACCGTGCCGTCGCCTTGTTGTTGGATGCCGGCATGGAGCTGATCTGGGTGTTGAATAATGACACCAAGGTGGAACCCGACTGCCTGGCCCGTCTGACCGATGCACTTGACGCGGATCCGGGTCTTGGAGCCGTGAGCGCCAAAATATGGTTTATGGATGAACGGAAACCTCTCTGCTATGCGGGGGGGGCCTTTGATCGCGGGAGTTTTCGCGCCTGTTTCCGCGGCTTGAGGGAGCCGGATGCCGGTCAGTTCAATGAACCTGGAGATATGGAAGTTCTGTCGGGGTGCTGCATGTTGATTCGTTCCGAGGTAGTGCGGAGGATCGGGTTGTTTCATCGGGCCTTCTTTGCCTATTCAGAGGATATTGACTGGAGCCTGCGCGCCCGTGAAGCGGGCGTTCGGCTGGGCTATGAGCCCCGCGCCGGCTTGTGGCATAAGATGTATGGTTCAACGAATAAAGAGGATAGCCAGGGCATCCCCAAATCCACCCCTCGTGTAGAATTTCTGCTGAGCCGCAACTGGGTCATCATGGTTCGCTTGCATACGCGTGCCTGGAGTTGGCATCGCTGTTGGATATGGCTCCATGGGCTGGGGCTTCGCGGGGTTTCCCGGGAGATCGGCCTCTTGCTTCTTCCCGGTCGTCGTCAGGCGGGCTGGGCGGGACTGAAAGGCTTTTGGGCAGGATTCTGGTTGCCGGTGAATCCAGAGGATTGCCGGATACAGGCCGGTGGGACGGGTCAATGAAAGCGGACGAACCGGCCATGAACATTGCCACCGCCTACACCCTGTATGGGCGAAGGGCTGGCGCGGAGATGTTTTTTGAACGGACGCTGCAAACGGCCCTTCGTCTGTTCCCGGATACGCGATGGACCGTTTTCTGCAATCGGGAGGCCGAAGCTGTTCTGCGTCAGATGTGTCCACAGGCCACGCTAATTCCGGTGGCGATGTTGGAGAAACAGCTGTCCAAGGCGTTGTGGTTGGAATTCTTTTCCCGGAAGGCAGTGGCGGCCCTTGGCGCAGATGTGTTCTGGAACCCCAGTGGGTGCAACTATTTTCCCGGCCGGTGGTCCATCCCCACAGTGACGACCTTTTTGGATCTGGGCGAATATCGGGTCGAGGGGAAATATGATTCCAAGCGAACGGTCTATCGCAAGCAAATCTGCATCCCGCGTTCCGTGCGTCGGTCGGCCGGATTCACGGCTATTTCCAAATTTACGGCGGATGATATGGCGCATTTCCTGTCTCTCCGTGAGAATGTAGCGGTGGTGCATTGCGGTCCGAGTCCTCACCGCATGGAAAGGGTGGACGGGGCGGCTGAGGAACTGCAATCCCAATTCGGCATCCGGTCCGGGCGGTTTTTCTTTGTGCCCGGTCGAACCGACTACCGAGGGAAGGGATTGGACCTGATCCTGGAGGCCTATTCCCGGTTGAAAACCAGATTCATTGCCGAGGAGATGAAAATCGTCTTTGTGGGGTCGCAGGGCGATGGGCACGCAGAGTTTATCAATAGGCTCCAACGGCTCGATGCGGGCCAGGACAATCTGCTCTATCTGGGACGGGTGGAAGACCGTACGCTTGCTGCGCTGTATCAGGAATGTCTGGCGACTGTTCTGCCTTCCCGCTTCGAGGGGTTTGGATTTCCTGTTTTGGAGGCGATGGCGGCCGGCGTGCCCGTGTTGTGCTCCGATGCCGGGTCGCTGCCCGAGGTGGCTGGCGGCGCGGCCTTGCTTTTCCATTCCGATGAGGTGGATGAGTTGTGCCACCAGCTGGTGCGCCTCTGGGACGAGCCGGATCTTCGCGCCCGCCTGCGTGAAGCCGGCCGGGAGCAGGAGGGCCGGTTCTCATGGGAACGGTCCGCGCAAGGGCTGATGGAGGCCTTGATTCGGGTGGTTTGAACCGCGTTTCCTGGCGGGAACCCGCAATCAGTGGTTTAAGAAAATAACATCTGGATCTGCTTCATATTGGAGCGGATCCAGTCTCTCATGGAAATCAATCCGTCCTGGACCGTCACAGTAGGTCTCCACTGGATATCGTGTGCAGCAGTCCATTCTAAATCCGCGACAAAATAGGGCTGATCTCCCGGCCGCATAGCTTCGTACTGAACGGAAGCATAGCTTTGTCCCATGAGCGTTTCGATGAGTTCGATGCCAGTGGCGAGAGAAATGGCGTTGGAAGCTCCTCCTCCTACGGGATACACGCCTGTCAATCGCTTCTGCCATGCATTCAGATAGAGCGCGACCAAGTCATCGACAAAAAGCAGGTCTCGGATCTGCTTGCCGTCTCCATAAATGGTAATGGGCTTTTGGAGTAGATTAGCGATGGCAAACCAAGCCAGCCATCCCTGATCCTCCACTCCGAATTGGTGGTGGCCATAGATGCAGGATTGACGGAAGCAACAGGTTGTCAATCCCATCTCGGGCCGCCCATACTCGGTAAAGTACATTTCTCCGGTCGCTTTGCTGACGCCATAGGGGGTATATGGGTTTAGTGGCATATCCAGGCCGACGGGTTGGCAGATGTGGAGTTTCCCATAGACCTTATTTGTAGAAGCATAGAGGCAATATGCTTCAGGAGAATATCGCTTGATTGCTTCGATCACATGAAAGGATGCACATGCGTTGCCTTGGAAATCCAGCAGCCGCTCCTGATAGCTGGTGGTTACCGCGACCTGAGCGGCTAAATGAAATACAGCATCTACGGGGCCGATAGCTTTGAATATACGAAAGGTTTCTTCCGCTTGGCAGAGATTATGCTCGATGAGTTGAAATCCCTTTTGGGTCTTCAATTCCTCTGCATTCAGCGAGGAGCCCCGTCGTGAGAGATTATCGATACCGATGACTTCATGTCCCGACTCCAGTAGCCGGGCCGTCAGAACTGAGCCGATGAATCCACAGGCTCCGGTGACAATGAGTTTAGACATATTCTATCCTTGCCTGAATGAAGACCTTCAGCATTTGTGTGGCATTGCGTTGCCAGTTGATTGTTTTTAATCGTTTTTGGCCATTCTGGAGCAGCCTGGCGCGCAAGTCAGGATTGAGTCGGATACGCTTCATCGCCGCCAATAAGGCTGCTTTATCTCCGCTGGGGAAAAGAAGTGCGGCATCACCGGCGGCCTCTGGCAGTGAGCCGGCATCCGAACAGATCGCGGGTACGCCATGTTCCATCGCCTCGGTCACAGGATAGCCAAACCCCTCATAGCGAGAAGGGATAACAACCATTTCACTGATTTGATATAAGGCATCGATGCATTGAGTGGAAAGGATTTGCCCATTTAACCAGAAGACCTGATTCTTCAGCCCGAGATCTGCAATGGCCTGCAATAGACGTTCATGCCCCATACCGGCGGGTCCTGCCAGAATCAGCGGTGGCGGGTTGTCGAGGGTAGCAGACCAGGCTTGATAGGCGGGGAGCAATAGGTCGAACCCTTTGCCTAGATAGTCTGTGCGAGCAGGATAGAAAATGATGCGTTCCAGTTCTTGTCCGGTTTCAGCCCGAATGACAGCCGCTGGGTCAGGTTGCCGCAAGCTGAGAAAGCGGGGGGAGGACCCAGGCAGAATAACATGGGGGGGTTTACGCATCTTGAAAAGTTGATTTAAGTCATCCGCCGTTTGTTGCGATAGCGCGGTAAATTCGGTGGCCCGGCGCAAGGAAAGAGGGATGCAAAGAGCTTTACGATACAGGGTGCGCACCCAATCGTACTTATTTTTAACAAAGTATTCGCCCAAATCCAGAAAGGAGACCACGGTTGGAATTCGCCAAGGGCCCGGAAAACTATTAGATCCGCTTGGAATCCAAAAGACTTCGACCCCCTTGTCTTTTATATCTTGGCTGGCGCTGAACTCCAGCCAAGCCGCCTTTCGGAACTGGTTATCCAGAGGGCGGCGATAGATCTTCGTAAATGTGGCAGTCTCTTCCGGGAGGGTGTCATAGGCTTCGCGGTTGCAAAAAACGGTTAGATGCACATCCGGCAGGGAAGCCAGAGTAAGCAGAATGCGTTCTGTTTGTAATTCTGCTCCGGCCCGACGGCCATATAAGGTGTGAAGGGAGCCGATATTCATGACTGGCGGAAAGATTTTCCAGACAAAGTGATTTCAAACATGTCGCATGGGCAAGAAGAGCTTTGATTGGCCACTTTGTATTTTGAATCCCCACTACCCATAAAAGAATGATAGCAAATGCCTACTGCAAAATCAAGTTAGTTAATCGATCGGAACACTGTTGTGTTACCGATTATGTAAAGGCAGGATTCAGGCTCATTTTTCAAACAGGAGGAGTGTCCGGGGAGAGTGCTCGACGGATTCCTGGCGAACAAGGGTGAACGACTCGCTGAATACCGCGATGCAATGCTCAAGGGTGATGTGTTCAAACAGGTTCACGCGGAACTCAATCAGCTTGCGGAACATAATATCATCCGTGGGGACAAATTCCAGCACGAGAGTTTTGGACGTCAGGCGGGCGAACAAATCACGAATCGAGGCCATCGGAAGGTTGGCTCCGACCAGCAGGTGATGAATTACCGCCAGCGCTAGGATGCAGTCGGGTTCGGCTCGGTCAAAGAAGGCCGGCCTCTCCTCATTGAGATATCCAATCCCAGGACTGGGATTGGCAATATCCACGACCATCGGTGTGATGGACTTCGGCTCTTTCTTCAGGCGCTGATACATCTGTTCCACGGCGCCGATATCAAAATCAGTGGCGAGAACGGCGGCACCGGTGTCTGCCGCAATGCGGGAGTAATCTCCGGTGTTGCACCCGATATCGAGCACCAGCGTGGACTGGGCCTGTCGAATGAAGTCGCCGACCAGCGCTTTCTTGGAAGATTCGGCTTCATCATCATAGGAACAAATCTGTGTGTAATCTCCCCAGACGGTGTCGGGCGAGATGGATTGAGCCAGGCCCATCACTTTTTTATCCAGCCGATTGAGCGTCATTTTCTGCACCGCTGAATTGCCGGCGTGGTCTTTGCTCTCGCTCTTGGAGGAGGCCTTTGGGGCGGCGGCCGTTCCGGCTTTCACCTTCCGCTCCAGGGCAAACGGCAGGCCGACATCCAGAATCAGGGAAGGGCGCCAGCGTTTGAAGAAAGAAAATCCCTGTCCCACTTGAAGTGTGGAGCGTCCATCAAGATTGGACAGAAAATAGGATCGCAGATCCCATCCGGCATGTTTGACCAGAAGAAGCGGGTAGAGGAACATCCGGTTGAACTGGCCCAGGGCAAACCAAAGATCGAGGCGGGCGGGGCGTTCAATGGAGGTCAGATCGATGAAAACCGGCCGCCCCTGAACAAACTGAATATTGTAGGCGGTGGCATCTTTCAGAGAGAGACCGAGAGTCAAAAGTTCCTTCTGGAGGCGCAGCGTCAGCCGGCCCGCATCTGCCAGCATCGAAATGGACCATTCGTAGGGGTAGGTAATCGGTGCAATCCGGTCATGCTCCAAAAAGGATTCAAATCCGGGGTGGGCCGATTGAAGCTCGGCTAGTAGATTCACATCTGTGACGAAGCGGGTGCCGACAACAAGGCCTTCCTTGATCCAGCGCTTCAGGTGTCCCTGGGTTTCCAGCTCTTGCAGCAGATCGCTGGCCGTGGCGTCCAGTGCCCGGTAGATCTGGTCCTGATGTTGGAAGACATACCCACTCGGGTCGCGAAATGAGCCTGCGATTCGGGGCATAGCAATTAGTCCGATTTTTGGGTGTCGTCAGGTTTCTTTCGGCTGAAGAGGGACTTGATTTTATTCCAGAATACAAGAATTCCGCCCACGCAGGAGGCGAGGATCACTTGGATGAGAATACTGCCGCTGCCCGGATCGATATAGGCGAGAATCATAGGGAACTCCTTACTGTGTCCATAAAGGCCGAACAATACAGGTGGGAGAGGAGTTTGCACAATAAAAAACCGCCCTTTCGAGGCGGTGGAGTCTGAGATTTGGTGGAGGGTAGGAGGTTCGAACTCCCGACCTCCTGAATGCCATTCAGGCGCTCTACCAAACTGAGCTAACCCCCCAAATCTCAGACGATGGGGGCCTTTGTACCACGCCCCTGTATTGCCGTCAACCCGTCCTGTAAAAAATATATCAGGACGCAGGATTGACAGCGGCGGAGGGTTTGCGTATCTTGCACGCCTATTTGGTGAGTTGGGCTTGGTGTGTAGCCGGCCCGGGAAATGAGGATTCAGATGGAAGCGTATGCGGTAATCGAAACTGGTGGCAAGCAGTACCGGGTTCAAAAAAATGATGTTGTGTCTGTCGAGTTGTTGGATGACGCCGAAGCGGGTCAGACCATTGAACTGGGCCGTGTGTTGGCCTTGAATGATGGCTCCGGTTTGAAAATCGGTATTCCGCTTGTCGCGGATGCCAAGGTGACCGCTGAGGTCATTGAAGAATATCGCGCCAAAAAGGTCGTGGCGTTCAAGAAAAAGCGCCGTAAGGGTTATCACCGCAAGGTGGGGCATCGCCAGAACCTGTTGCGCGTGAAAATTGCGTCCATCGCGTAGTAAGCAAGGAGCTGAAAAATGTCACATAAAAAAGGTCAGGGAAGTAGCCGCAACGGTCGCGATAGCAACGGACAGCGGCGCGGAATCAAGCGTTTTGGCGGTCAGACCGTCACAGCCGGAAGCATTTTGGTCCGCCAGGTCGGCACGAAGAAGCAGCCCGGTCTGAATGTCGGCATGGGCAAGGACTACACCTTGTTTGCGCTGGTGGATGGCGTGGTCTCTTTTGACCGCGAAGGCCGCCGCGTCAATGTTCAGAAAATCGCCGAGGCGTAAACCGGCAACAACACGTCCCGAGGACGGCAAAGGGCGGACCGTGAGGTGCCGCCCTTTTTGTTTTTTTAGATTGAGTGGTACTGTATGAAACCAATGACATTTGTGGATCAGGTTCGCATTCAGGTTTTCGCCGGTAACGGCGGCGACGGCTCGGCTTCCTTCCGCCGCGAAAAGTACATCCCCCATGGCGGTCCCGACGGTGGCGATGGGGCCGATGGCGGTAGTGTCTATTTGCGGGCCTCCAAGGATGTGGCCTCCCTGCTGGACCTCCGGTTTGCTCCGATCAAGAAGGCCACCCATGGCGAACAGGGCCGTGCCCGCCAGCAGTATGGGAAAACCGGCGTGGATAAAATGGTGCCCGTTCCGGCCGGCACCGAAGCGCGCGATGACGATACCGATGAATGGATCGGTGAGGTGCTGGAGGACGGAGACCGTCTGCTGGTGGCCAAAGGCGGCAAGGGCGGTCTGGGCAACATGCATTTCAAAACCAGTACCCATCAGGCCCCGACGGAGATTACCGAAGGGACCAAGGGCGAGGAAAAGAATATCCGTCTGATCATGAAGACCGTGGCGGATGTGGGCCTGGTTGGCTATCCCAACGCCGGCAAGTCCACCATTCTGAGTGTACTCAGTGCGGCCCGCCCCAAGGTGGCCCCGTATCCGTTCACCACCCTTCACCCGCATGTGGGGACCATTATTTTTGATGTTACGCACTCCATTCAGATGGCGGATGTGCCCGGTCTGATCAAAGATGCGCATCAGGGCGTTGGCCTCGGCCACCATTTCCTCCGCCATGTGGAACGCACCAATTTCCTCCTGTTTGTCATCGACATGTCCGGCATCGATGGCCGGGACCCGACCGCCGACTTCCGAAGCCTGCGGGAGGAACTCCGCCTCTATAAGCCTGAACTGGAGCATCGTCCCTATTGGGTCATCGCAAACAAGATGGATGAACCCGATGCAAAAAAGAATCTGGCCTCCTTTAAGAGGAAGACGAAGGAAAAGCCGATTCAGATGGCTGCCGCCTTTGACGAAGGCATTGAAGACCTAAAAAGCCGCCTGTGCGAGCACTTCTTCCCCGGAGAGACCCTGCTGGATTTCTGAGACTCCTCGATGTACGCGCCGCCGCTGCCATCCGTCATATGGGGTTCTTTGAACTGGACAGGGGCACAGGTCTATGGCCTAATGCGGCGGTTTCCCCCGTATTATGCAAACACGAACTGCTATCATTGAAAATACTCAGGGCATTCACTGTCGTCCTTCGGCATTGATCGTCAAGGAGTTCCAGAGCTATCCCGGCCAGATCGAGCTGACTAGCCCGAATGGTTCCTGCAACGTGAGTTCCGTGATGCAGCTGCTGTCACTGGAAATGAATCTCGGGAGCGAAGTGAACATTGAGGTGTCCGGCGAGAACGAAGCCGCTATCGCGGACCGTCTGGTTGATCTCCTGCAAACGAAGTTCGATTTCCCGCCGCTGTAGGTCTCCCGTTGCGATGGGAGGGAGCCGGTGCGTCAGCGCCGGCTCTTTTTCTTTTCAAACGGGAAGGTATAGCGCGTGAGGCCGAGTTCATCGCGCATCGCGACCATTTCCTTCTGGGTCACTTTGTTGACCGGCACGCCTTTTTTCTTCCGCTCCTTCTTCGTGAGATATTCCTTCTCCCCTGCGGTGAAGATCCGTTTGGCACCGGGCATCTTCTTGGAGGCGCGGAGCTGGCGGAGAATATCCCCGGCGGTTCGCTTGAAGGCCGGCAGGGTGGTGAAGGCCTCCACATTGATCGCCAGGAAGAAGTGGCCCAGCGGATAGGGGATTTTCCCGCCCTTTTTATCCAACCCGCTGAGCATTTTCATATAGGCGCCCTGCTGCAGGGCAGAGCAGAGGATTTCCACGGCGGTGGCGTATCCATATCCCTTATAGCCGGATAGCTCTTCTCCGATGCCGCCGAGAGGGACCAGTGCGGCCTGCCCCTGCACCAGATCCTCCAGCACTTCCTTCGGGTTGCTTTTCGATGATCCGTCCGAAGCAATGACCCACCCCTTGGGCATCTTCTTGTTCAGCTTGGCATAGATCTCCACCTTGCCGCGCTGAATGATGGAGGTGGCGCAGTCGAGCAGGAACGGGAATTTCTCATCCGTGGGCATCCCGAAGGTCAGCGGATTGGTCCCCAGCATGTTCTCGGTGCCGAAGGTCGGTGCCATGGAGGGCCGTGCATTGGTCCCTGTGATGCCGATCATGCCGGCCTCGACCGCCATCAGCGGATAGTAGCCGGCAATGCCGTAATGGGTGGAGTTGCGGACCACCACCATGCCCAGCCCGTTCTTTTTGGCTTTTCGGATGGCGAGAGTCATGGCCTTTTGGCCCACCACATGTCCCATGCCGTTGCCACCGTCGAGGACCGCCGTGGTCCCGGTTTCTTTGATTGTGGTGATCTTGGTCTTGGGGGACTGGATGCCGGCTCGGATGCGGTCGTAATAGATGGGTTTGAGGCGGGAAATGCCATGGGAGTCGAATCCGAGCTGGTCGGCCGTGATCAGCACATTTGCGGAGATGGCCGCCTGAGTTTTGGGCACCCCCAGACCGATGAACACATCGCGCATGAAGCGCTCCATGGTGGTGAACGGGATCCATGCCGAGCCTTTTTCGATATTCATAGCGGTTTCTCCTTCTGCAAATTCTGCACACCAGCCTATGCCAGCCGGGAAAACGGAGCAAGGCGATTCCATGCGCCCCCGGCGGTCTCACCGCGTTTTGCGGTGACCCGGGAGTTTCCATACTGTGACGCCACCGACAAAAGTATTTTGTGTTGCAACCGATTATCACAGAGAGGAA
>CAZGMQ010000032.1:0-34555 GCA_964526745.1 uncultured Verrucomicrobiota bacterium | reverse complement strand
TTTTCTCTCCCTCACCACCCTCGGCCTTCGGTGTCATCTATTTTGAGGCAATGCGTATCACCAATGCCTTTCCGATGTTGTATGATGACGACCAAGACGGCAGCTATGATGACCTGCGGGCGCGTGAACCCCTCGAGTTCTGGGTCACCAATAACCTCGACACCTGTACGGCCGAAAATGAACTGGTCATCCGTTCGGCGCACGGATGTAAAATGACATTTTGTTCGTTTGCTCAGGATTCCGTAGCGACCTTCGAGTCGATTTCGGGTTCGCTGGTGACGCGGGCGACCTTCCCGGTGGAGAATGCCCTCTGCGAAACCAATCCGGTGGAATACAGCGTGCGGAACAGCGGGCTGACCATCGATTATGATGTGCAGGTGTTCCAGACGCTGCCGACAGGCATGGTCTATGTCGCCGGCAGTTTTGCGTACATCAATGGCGGAATCACCAACAACCTTGCCGATCCGTTAGGAACCGGGGAGCCCGGCGATCCGATGACCTGGATCTACATGGATATTCCCGAATTTGAAGAGATGCAGCCCAACGACGAAGTGACGATTATCTACCAGGTGGCACTGGGGTGCGATGCGGGAGCCGGTGCGGGCCAGTTCCTGGCAGAAGGCCGCTTCACCGACCTGTGCGGAAACATCGTCAGCAACCGGGAAGTGGTCTCCGTGCTGGCACCCAAGGAACCGCAGCTGGTCGTTACCAAGTCCGCCTCTGTGGCTGTGGCGGATCTAAATGAGGAAGTGGAGTATACCGTGACGATCAGTCACGATGCCCAGTCGGCAGCGAATGTGCCGTATATGATACTGACAGATGTGCTGCCAGATGCCGTTACCTATACGGGTGCCTCGGTGACTCCGGATGATGTCAGTACAAATGCGGGCGTCGTGACCTTGACCTGGAGCAATTCGACTCTCTGCGCTTTGATCGGTGATTCGGCGCCTCCGTTCTCAACCAACGAACCGACCATCTCCATCTCGGTAACGGGTGTGGTCAATGGCTGTGACGCCTCCGTGGAAAACTGGGCCACAGTGGATTATGGGTGCTCGGAGACCGATGCCTGCCTGAGCGAATCCGACAGCGCCTCGATTATCACCGCGCCAGAACTGTCGCCGCCGGGCCTCGTGAGTGAAATGGATCTGACGACCTGCGGCGGGACCAAGACCGTCACGGTGACCAACAGCGGTGCCTCCACGGAATCGGATATCATCTACACGGAATATGCACCGCCGGGATATATCTTTACCGGAGCCAGCGTGACGGGTGAATTCAATGCGGCATCGTTGACGGTGGTGTACAGCGGCAGCCCGAGTGGTTCCGTTGCGACCGTGGACTTCAGCACCACGGCCTCCAGCGGAGCGACCGATATCAAGGATGATATCGGCGATGGACCCTTGGATTTGGAACTGGGCAAGTTCAGTGCGTTTACCGTGACCTGGACGCTGGCGAGCACCGGAGAGAATCTGGACTGCCTCGCCGACCCGACGGATCTGGATTATTTGGATCCGGATCAGGGCGACCCGACGTTGCTGACTTCGAGTAACCTGGTGGAATACAGCACGCTGTGCAGCGAACCCGAGTCTGTTGAAGGCTCGATCTCCGCCTATCCGGGCATCCCGAATCTGGATATCGACCTGCAACCGAACAGCCTGATTGTGACCAACGGCGAAGTGGTGACCTTTACCCTGAGCGTGATCAACAGCTCGGAAACCGAAGATGCGGACAACATCTATGTGCGCGTGAAGATGGGCGAGGGGTGGAGCGATCTGACCTATGTGTCGAGTAACATCGTCTCTTCCGGTGCCGATGCCATGCTGCTGGAACAGCAGGGCAACACCAACCTGCTACTCGACTTCCCGGGCGTGATTCTGAATCCGGTGAATGATGAAATCCAGGTGACTTTCACCGCGACCGCCACGCAGAGCGGCGGCTCCCTGAATGCCATCGCCGAAGTGGTGGGCGACTGCGACAACCCATTGGTGATTCCGCAGTGCACACCAACCAATATTTGGAACGAGGCACCACTGGCCGATACGATGACGTCCACCAGCGGTCTGACGGGACCGGTGAACGGCCAGTATTCCTCCTTCGATCAGGACCGCTTTGTGGCGGCGGGTCACATGCTGACCAAGACTGTCCGTTATGACGATGAACTCGCGACCAACGCCGGAACCAATCGAAATGTGCGTGTGGGCGAAGACCTGATCTATCGCATCGAGGCCATCTATTTTGGCGGGTCATTCAGCAATGTGACGATCACTGACAGTCTGCCTCCGGAACTGGGCTTCGGTACGCCGACCAACTACGCCTTCACCGGCGGGATGACCGGTGCGGTCTGGAATGTGGGCACCAGCAACTTCACGCTGCAGCCGTCGATCCTGACGACGAATCCCTCGACCTTTGTGGTGGACATTCCGGTGGTCGTGTCGAACCGCCTGGATGTGCAGGACGACGTGATCATCACGAACAGCGCGACCACCGACTTCCAGCTGGATGGCGTCACCAATGTGCCGGTAGTGAAAACCACCGAGGTGGAGGTGTTCGAGCCAAACCTGCAAATCACCAAGACCGTGAACTCCAACCTGGTGCAGGCCGGGGACATCATTATCTTTACCAATACCCTGACCCACACGGGCGCGAGTACCACGAGTGCGTACAGCATTGTGTTCACCGACACGCTTCCGGATGGTCTGGTGTTCAACGCCTTTGTCCTTCCGACCGCCGGCAGCGTGGCGGGTCAGACGATCACGATCACGTCGGCCGACATGCCGGTGCTTGGCGATTTTGCCATCGGCGATTCGGACATTGAATTTGTGTTCTCTGTGTTGGTGGAAGATCAGCTGATCGGCGCCACCATGACCAACACGTCGAGCGCGACCTATCTCTCGCTGGACAATGCCTCTGAGAACGGAAATGAGCGCGACGGTTCGGATGGGACCGGCGGCTTGAACGACTACTACACGGAATCGTCGGTTACTCTGGACTCCCAGGCCGTCGGCGCGATGACCAAGTCCTTTATTTCCTCCACCCAGACCAACACGATGGACGCGGCAACCAGCAATGACTGGACGATCGGTGAGCGCTTTGTCTATGAACTGCGCGTGGACATCCCGCAGGGCGTGGTCAGCAACCTCGTGGTGACGGATATCGTTCCGAACGGCATTGACTGGGTCGGAATCAACCCGGATACCAATATGGCCTTCCCCGGCCGCGGCTATGAATTTGAGATTCCCGCAGGCGGCCCGCAGTTCCCGACCAATATCGCGGATGGACTGGTGATTGCCGATCCCGATACCACGCCGAATTCCTCGACGAGCAATGACGGCTCCGGAGATGACATTGCCTTCACCTTTTCCGCTATCACCAACACGGCCGATGCCGACCTGAGCAATGACTACTTCCTGCTTCGCATGGAATTTGTAGCCCTGGATCAAAATGTCAATGTGGGCCTCACCACTGGACCGACCATCAGTAATAACTACGCGAGTGCTCAGGATGCTTTCACGACCCAGGGTGCCACCGGTCCAGTGTACCGTATCGTGGAACACAATATCCGGGCGGTGAAGAGTCGCAATCCGACCATCGCCGATGCCGGGGACACGATCACCTTCACCCTGGAGGCTTCGAACCGGGCCAATGCCCTGGCCAATGCCTACGACATTGAGGCGTCTGACTTCCTCTCGAGCAACATCTATGACTTCACGACCTTTACGCTAGGTGCGGTGACACCGGGCTGGACGACGGCCCTCACGGGTGCTGCCGGTGGTCGGACCTTTGAACTGACATCGGATGCCAATATTGCATTGGCGCCGGGCGATACGGCCACTGCTGTCTTTACCATTGATCTGGCCCAGACCGTCCGTCCGAATCAGATCTATTCGAATCGGATGAACATCACCGAGAGCTCGACGCTCTACGGCCCTCCGCCGGGCGGGATCACCGAGCGCGACGACACCTCGGGCAGCACGGTCACCTTCACAGTGCCGGGACTGAGTCTGGCCAAGACGCTGGACAGCACCACCGAGACGAATAATCCGCCGGATTCCCTCGGATCCAACGTCCAGATCGGCGAAGTGCTGACCTATCGTCTGGCGATTACGATGCCGGAATCGACGATCACCAACCTGACGGTTGTGGACACGCTTTCTAATAATGGCCTGGCCTATGTATTCGAGTCGGCCACGCTAGACACGAATGGATTTGTCGGCAACACGGGCGACTTCGAGGAAAGCCCGACTCTCGCCGCTCCGGCGTTCTCGGGGATGGGTCAGCAGATGACCTTCACCTTCACGAATGTGGTGGTGACGAGCAACAACATCGTCGGCGACAACACGTTCTACATGCTGCTGGATTATCTGGTGCTGGATGATACGGCCAATGACGGGCTCCTGCCCGGGCAGACGGTGCATACCAACGTGGCCAGCGTGACCTATGCGGGGAATCCCTCCAACGAGGTGGTCTCCGGCACGGTTACGACCACGGTGGTCGAGCCGAAGCTGCTGATCTTTAAGTCGATCACGCCGACGAATGACGTATCGGCGGATGACAAGCTGACGATGACGTTTGTGGTGACCAACTCCGGAACCGCTGCGGCCTATGATGTGGTGATTGAAGACTATTTCGATCCGGCCATCTATGTCATCGGCGATCTGGCCAGTTTTGTGACCCCCACCGGCTTCGTTCATGAGGTCGATGTTGACACCCTCCGCTTCCTCTCGGACACCAATGCCGCAACCGGCACCAATACCATCGAACCGGGCGAATCCCTGACCTTCACCTTTGAAATCGGCGTGGCCAACACCCTGGCGCCTAATGTCACCGTGACGAATTTTGTTACCGTGGTCGGCGACTCGTTGGCTTCGACCAACATCTTTGATGTGGAACGGCCCACGGGCGATACCAACTCCGCGATTTTTGTCGCAGAGGATTTCGAGCCGACCAAGGATCTAATCCTCACCAGTGAAGAAGGCCCGGCGGATTCGACGAACACGTTCTTGCAAATCGGCGAAATCGCCACCTATGAAATCACGGTGGAGCTGCCGGATCTGACGATCAGCAATCTCGTGGTGCGCGATGTCATGCCGGCCGGGATGGCGTATGTGGTGGGCTCGTTGCAGATTCTCACCAACAATGCCCCCGGGCAGTTTGCTGCAGTGACCAACATCACACCGAACTCGGGCGTGCTGGGCACCAACGGCGAGGATGTCGTCATCACGTGGCTGGGCAATACCGTACTGGAACATCAAGGCGGCGGCGGCGATCCGGAGCTGGTGATCCGGCTGCAAGCCGTGGTGTTGGATGAAGTGGCAAATTCGGGTCTGGCCCCACAGACGATTCTGACCAACAGCGCCAGTATCACATACTCCGGCAATCCGAACCCGCCGGCCGTGGTGGTGGGACCTCCGGTCACGCTGATCGAACCGGATCTGGACATCTTTAAGACGGTATCGCCGGACAGCGGCGATGCGGGCGATGAAATCACAGTCACGCTGACGGCGACCAACAGCGGGCTGGCGACGGCGTATGATCTGAATCTGACCGATCTGCTGGACGGGACGATCTTCGACACCAACACGGTGGCGGCATTCACAACCCCGCCTGGGTTCACGTTCGCGGTGGTCTCAACGGGGGCGAATGTCCTCGTGACTTATCTCAGCGACACCAATTCCTCCGATCAGCCGACGAACACGCTGGAAGTGGGCGAATCGCTGGACTTCGTGTTCACCGTGAATCTGGCACAGACCGTCGAGCCCGGGGCGATCTATACGAACAGTGCGACGCTGCTGTCGGATACGATTTACACGAACACGGAGGTCGGCATCCAGCGGGACTACACAACCAACGCTGTGGATACGCTGACCATCTCCAATATGGTCATCGCCAAGGCACTGGCGACCACCTCGGAGACCAATTCATTCGATACGACGGGTACGGATGTGACCATCGGCGAGGTGGCGACCTATACGCTGACGGTGACCTTGCCCGAAGCGACGATCACCAACTTGACGGTGATCGATGTGATTCCGGCAGGCATGCGCTACTCGAACGGGACCGTATTCGTGAATACGACCGGATTTGGCGGCACCTTGCCGGGTGCGGGTGTGCCTACGGTCAGCGGTGGCGCAATCGCAGGCGACGATGTGACCTTCACGTTCGAAGGCTTGACGGTCGTCACCAGCAACAACGTGGCTGGGGACAACTCGTTCACGATTGACCTGAAGCTGCTGGTGCTCGATGTGGCGGGCAACGACGGGCTACCTCTGGCGGTGGATGGGAGCGGCACGACAGAGCTGCCGAATACCGCGACGGTGGCCTATGACGGCAATCCGCCGGTTTCCACCAGCACCGTAGTGAACGTGGATGTGGTCGAGCCACGCCTGGCCATCACCAAGACGATGTCCGCTGCCTCGAACAACGTGGTGGTGGTGGACCTCGTGGTCACCAACCGCGGCTTGTCGACGGCGTACGATGTCGAAATCGAAGACGCGCTGACCATCGTGTGGTGGGACACGGATACGATCTCATCGATTACGGTGCCGACCGGATTCACCTTCAACGTGAGCGGCGATCCCGGCGACGCCACGATCCTGATCGCCAGCGATACCAACGCGCCAACGGGCACGAACTCTATCGAGGTGGGCGAGTCCCTCCTGTTCCAGTTCCAGGCCACGCTGATCGATGGCGCGCCCAGCCCGGTGACCAACATCGCGGTGGTGACCAACTACACCACCATCGACGGCCCGAATCCCTACGAGCGCGATGAGCCGCCGGTGGAGGACGATGATGAAATCGAGATCCCAAGCTACAGCCTGACCAAGGTGCGTACGAGTCCGCTTGGCCGCGCGGCGGCCGTGGGCGAGACCGTGACCTTTGATCTGATTGTGACCAACACCGGCCCCATTGGTCTGAATCCGGTGCCGCTGGAAGACACCTATGACACCAACTATCTGACCTATGATTCGGCTACACCGGCCCCGGAAGCCCCCGTGACCCCCGGCACGCTCAACTGGACCAACGTGGGTCTGCTGGCAGCTGGCCAGTCCGTGACCGTGTCCGTTGACTTCGTGGCGACCGCGAGCACACTCCTCGTCGGTCCGACCACCAACTGGGTGGTGGCCACGCCGTTCACGACCAACGGCCTGCCGCTGGTGCCGAAGACCAATGAGGCTCCGGTGGAAGTGGTATACGTGGGCTACTCGCTCGATAAGACCAACACGAATCCGGGCCCGACCAATGCGGCCCAGGTGGGCGACCCGATTACCTTCACCATCACGGTGGTCAACACCGGCGAGGTGGCGCTGGCGACCCTGCCGGCGGAGGACACCTATGACACGAACTATCTGAGCTATGTATCGGCGGTTCCGGCCTCGGTTAACAACACCGATGACGGGACGATTAACTGGGCGGATATCGGTCCGCTGCCGGTCGGTGCAACCACGACGATTGTGGCTTCCTTCACCGCCGCGGCATCGACCCTGAGCTTGCCCGAGACCAATACGGTGGTGACGACTCCGACCACAACCAACGCCCCGCCGGTCTACCCCAAGACCAATGAGGCTCCGTACGAAGTCAGTAGCGCGGGCTACACTCTGGTGAAGAGCCGGACCAGTCCGCTAGGCCGTCCAGCCATCATCGGCGAAGACGTGACCTTCGAGATCACTGTGGTGAATACGGGTGATGTGGCGCTCGTCACGGTTCCGGTCGTGGACACGTATGAGACGAACTGGCTGACCTATGTGTCCTCGGTGCCAAGTTCGGACAACAATATCAACGACGGTACAATCAACTGGACCAACATCGGGACGCTGGCGACGGGACAAACCGCCACGATTGTGGCGACCTTCACCGCCGCAGCTGACACGCTGGGCACCAACTATACCAATGTCGTGGTGACGATGCCGACGACCCCGCCGGATGAGCCGAATGTGCCCCCGAAGACCAATGATGCTCCCTATGCCGTGGATACGCCCGTGGCGGTGGGTGATTTGGTTTGGATCGATGAGAACGGTGATGGCATCCGGGGCGCCACCGAGACCAACGGCGTAACGGGTGTGAATGTGGTGCTCTATGGAACCAATGGCATTGCCATTGCAACCAACACCACCGATGCGACAGGAAACTATCTGTTTGATGGTCTGCCTCCTGACGATTACTACGTGGTGTTTGTTCCTGCGACGTTGCCTGGCGGAACCGTTTTCACCTTCCCGGATCTGGGTGGCGATGATGCGCTCGATAGTGATGCGGATCGCACCACGGGTGAGACAGCTTTGACCGGGTTCCTGGCCTCAGGTTCAACCAATCTGACCTTGGATGCCGGTATCTATACGCCCGTGACGGTGGGCGATCTGGTTTGGATCGACGAGAACGGTGATGGCGTACAAGGCGTGACCGAGACCAACGGCGTCGCAGACGTGGACGTGGTGCTCTACGACAACGGTACCGGTTTGCCTGTGGCGACCAACACGACCGATGTTTCCGGTGCCTACCTCTTTGAGGATCTGCCTCCGGGTGACTATTACGTGATCTTCGACCCGACCACATTGCCGATAGGCACGGAATTCACCTTCCAGGATCTGGGCGGGGATGATGCCACAGACAGTGATGCCGATCGCACGAGCGGTCAGACTGCCGCAAGTGGCTTTCTCAACTCAGGCGATTCGGATCTCACTTTGGATGCCGGTATCTATACGCCTGTGACGGTGGGCGATCTGGTTTGGATCGACGAGAACGGTGATGGCGTACAAGGCGTGACCGAGACCAACGGCGTCGCAGACGTGGACGTGGTGCTCTACGACAACGGTACCGGTTTGCCTGTGGCGACCAACACGACCGATGTTTCCGGTGCCTACCTCTTTGAGGATCTGCCTCCGGGTGACTATTACGTGATCTTCGACCCGACCACATTGCCGATAGGCACGGAATTCACCTTCCAGGATCAGGGCGGTGATGATGCCGAAGACAGTGATGCCGATCGCACGACGGGTCAAACGGCGGCAACCGGATTCCTGCCGTCTGGGTCCACGAATCTGACCTTGGATGCCGGTATCTATACGCCCGTAACCGTTGGCGATCTGGTTTGGATCGACGAGAACGGTGATGGCCTGCAAGACGTGACCGAGACCAACGGTGTCGCAGGCGTGGACGTGGTGCTTTACGACAACGGTACCGGTTTGCCTGTGGTGACCAACACGACCGATGTTTCCGGTGCCTACCTCTTTGAGGATCTGCCTCCGGGTGACTATTACGTGATCTTCGACCCGACCACATTGCCGATAGGCACGGAATTCACCTTCCAGGATCAGGGCGGTGATGATGCCGAAGACAGTGATGCCGATCGCACGACGGGTCAAACGGCGGCAACCGGATTCCTGCCGTCTGGGTCCACGAATCTGACATTGGATGCCGGTTTGTATATCCCGGCATCGCTGGGCGATACCGTCTGGCTGGACGTCAATGGCGACGGTATTCAGGGCGGCGGGAGCGAGACCGGCATGCCGGACGTGGTGGTGACGCTGTACGATGTGGCGACCAACTCGCTGAGTGTGACGACGACGGACGTGAACGGCGCCTATGCGTTCATCAATCTGGTACCGAGCAACTACTTTGTGGGCTTCGATACGCCAACGGGCTTTGAACTCACACTGCAGAATCAGGGCGGCGATGACACAGCCGACAGCGATGCCGATCCGGTGACGGGTTATACGACCCCAACAACGCTGGCCAGCGGCGATAACGACCCGACCTGGGATGCAGGACTCTATGTATCGGCTGGCCTCGGCGACTTCATATGGAATGATCTGAACGCCAACGGCGTGCAGGATGGCGGTGAGACCGGCGTGGTGGATGTGGTGGTGACGCTGTACGACGCCACCTCCAATATGGTGGGCGTGACGACGACGGACGTGAACGGCGCCTATACCTTCATTGACCTGATTCCGGGCGACTACTACGTGATTGTTACTGCACCGCCCGAATATGATATCAGCCCGCAGGATCAGGGCGCCGATGTTGAGGACAGCGACATCGACCCGGGGACCGGCCAGACCACGATCATCACCATCGGCAGCAGCGATTATGATGACACCTGGGACGGCGGTCTCTACATCCCGGCTTCGCTGGGTAACTTTGTATGGGAAGACATGAATGGCGACGGCATCCAGGATGCCAGCGAACCGGTCATCACGAATGTGACAGTCAAGCTGTATGATGTCGACACGAACGAGCTCGACTCGACCGTGACCGATGCGTCCGGCCTCTATGCCTTCACGAATCTGGTGCCGGGCACCTACTTCGTGGGCTTTACGCCGCCAACGGGCTGGCAGATCACGCTGCAGGATCAGGGCGGCGATGATGCGCTCGACAGCGATGCGAATCAAGCGACCGGCTTTACGACTCCGACGGTTCTCATCAGCGGCGAGAACGATCCGACCTGGGATGCCGGGCTCTATCAGCCTGCCAGTCTGGGTGACTTCGTCTGGAATGATCTCAACGGCGACGGCATTCAGGATGCCAGCGAGCCGGGTGTTCAGAGTGTCGTGGTGACGCTGTACGATGCCGACACGAATCAGCTGGCTGTGACCGCCACCGACGCGTTCGGTGCCTATGCCTTCACCAACCTGCCGCCGGAAGAATACTTTGTGATCTTCACGCGGCCGGCGGGCTATCAGTTCACGCTGCAGAATCAAGGCGGCAACGATACCGTCGACAGCGATGCCGACCCGGTCACCGGTGTGGCGATCTCCACCGTGCTGGAGTCGGGTGATGACGACCCGACCTGGGATGCCGGACTCTATATCCCGGCCAGTCTGGGTGATTACGTCTGGCTCGATGAGAACTGGGACGGCATTCAGGATCCGGGTGAAGCTGGCATCCCGAACGTGATCGTCAATCTGCTGGTTGACGGCACCAACGCCATCGCCTACACGTTCACCGACCTGAACGGCTTGTATCTGTTCACCGACCTGCCGCCGGGCGACTACACCGCGCTCGTGGACGCCACAACACTGGCCCCGGACCTTGCGGCGAATCCGACCTATGATCTGGATAGCACGCTGGATGACCAGACCACGGTGACGCTCGCCTCCGGCGATGAAGACCTGCGGCTCGACTTCGGTTACAACTGGTCGCCTACGGGAACGCTTGCGGGCGCGATCGGTGACCGCGTGTGGATTGATGATGATGCCGATGGCGTCCAGGATCCAGGCGAGCCGGGCATCTCGAATGTCACGGTCAATCTGCTGATCGATGTGGAAGGCAACGGCAGCTATACGACGGTGTGGGCGACGGCCACAACCGATGCCGCCGGCCTCTATATCTTCCCTAATCTGGGTGCCAACTCCTATGTGGTTCAGATTGATACCAACACGCTGCCGGTTGGATTCATCCAGTCCGGCGATCCGGACTACTTCGCCGAATCGCTGCCGGGCGGTGAGGGCGATCACCAGACCACGACTCCGATCGTATTGGGGCCGGGAGATGTGTTTGTGAATGCCGACTTCGGTTACTGGCCTCCAAGCCGCAGCAACCTGGGCGACCTGATCTACTTCGATGCCAATGCGGATGGCGTGTTTAATACCAACGATGGGGATTACGCCATATCAGGCGTCACCGTGGTCCTGAAGGACAACTCCCTGCCCCAGCATCAAATCATCGCCAGCACCATCACCGATGGCGGCAGCACGAACAACTACCTGTTCACCGGGCTGCAGGCCGGGACCTACACCGTCTGGGTGAATGACACCGCCAACGTACTCAACGGGCTGATGCAGACCGGCGATCCGGATGGCGGTCTGGACAACCTCAGCACAACCAACCTCAATGGTGTGGTCGATAACCTGCTTCAGGACCACGGCTATACGCCGGACGGGCATGGACCGGGGTTGGGCCTCATCGGCGACACGATCTTCCTCGATCGCGACAACGACGGTTTCCCGGGTGCGGGCGAGGGTGTCCAGGGTACCACGGTCTATCTGTATGACAGCATGACCAACCTGCTGGCCACTACGGTCACCGACCCGAATGGCCACTACTACTTTGGCGGCCTGCCCGCCGGAGATTATGTGGTGCAGGTGAACACCAACACGCTGCCTAACGGCGGCATGGGTCTGGTCAATACGGTTGATCCTGACAGCGGCATCCCGGGTGACAGCGAATCTGCCGTTCCCCTCACCGCCGGCGAAATCAACCTGCTGCAGGACTTCGGGTATGTGGCGGCGGTGCCCAACACCATTGGCGGCACTCTCTGGCGCGACTGCAATGCCGATGGCACGCTTGATCCGGATGAGGACCCCCGCTGGGGCGGTGTGAATATCGTCCTTCGCGATGGTAGTGGCAACACCGTGGGCTCGATGCTCACCGACACCAACGGCGACTATTCCTTCACCGGGCTGGGCGATGGCACTTACATCGTGGATGTGGTGGACTTCGCCAACGTCGTGAACGGCTTCTGGCTCAGTAGCGGGCCGAACCCCGGCGCGGACAACAACAGCCAGGCGGATCCCTACACCATCACCAATATCACCGGCGGTGTTACGAACACCACCGGCGACTTTGGCTATTACCTGGTGACTTCGGAGCTGGGCGACTATGTCTGGTATGACATCAACGGCAATGGCATTCAGGATGGCGGAGAGCCGGGCCTCTCCGGCGTCCGTGTCTCGCTCAACATCCATTATCCCGATAACTCGGAGATCAACATGGAGACCTATACCGATGCCACCGGCCGCTATCGCTTCAGGAACCTCTTGATTGACGAGCGCTACCGCGCCGCGACCACCAATGACCCGACCGTGGCCCTCCTGCCGCGCTTCACGGTCTCCATCGTGGCCACCCAAAGCACCCTGCAGGCGGATGGCTATGAGCCGACCACCCAGGATCTCGGGGACGGCACCAATGACTCGCGCAACGTGACCGGTGTCTTTGCCGAACTGCAGAAGTGCGGCCGGCCGGTGATCTATGACTTCGGGTTCAAGGGTGGGCCGTTGCTGGCGATCATTGGAAACGTTGACGCCTTCACGCGCGACGGCGACACCATCGTCCGCTGGGAAACGATCGAATCCTGGAATACCGCCGGCTTCTGGCTGGAGCGGATGATGGGAGACGAGTGGGTGCGCATCAGCGAAACCATGATCCCGTTCCCGCTCTTCGGCGTGGCCCCGATCGTATACGAAGAGGTCGACCCCACGGCGGAAGCCGGCGGGACCTATCTCTACCGGTTGGTGGAAATGGAGAACGATGGCGACCTGCTGACCTATGGTCCCTATGAACTCACGGTGGACGGCCCCGGCCGCACCTATGAGGACTGGGCCGCCGAGCACTCGGTCGGCGATCCGAATGATGACCCGGATGGCGATGGCCTGACGAACTATGAGGAATTCCTCGCCGGGACCGACCCGACCAGCGCCGACTCCGTCCTGCAGGTCACAGCCGTGACCAAGGTAGATGGCGGAATGGAACTGCACTGGCAGAGTGTGGCCGGCCGGTCCTACAAGGTGGCCATTGCCACCAGCATCTTCGGTCCGTTCCTGCCGCTGGAAGGCACCATCCTGGCCACGGATGAGCAGGGGAGTGCGGTGCTGGACCTGGACTTCAGCGACCGCCAGCTCTACTTCCAGATCATCCTGATCAGCGAGGACTAACCCTCAACGACTGACGCGCCCCGGCTCCTGCCGGGGCGTTTTTTGTTGCCTCAGTCAGTGTGAATTCGTGTTTATCCGGGGTCATTTATTCAAGATGGATCGGAATCTGTGGACAAAATGCTTCTCTCTAGGTCTTCTGGCGGCGCAGCCCACTCTTTCATCATTTCTTATCTCTGAGAATCTCTGTGAGTCTCGGTGGTTCAATTTCATTAAAGGGCCTCAAATCTGCGTCAATCTGCGAAATCTGCGGACAAAATCTTCTTTCCGTGGTTCGGTTTTCAGAATGGATTTGAATCTGTGTACGTCTGTGAAGTCTGTGGATCCAACTCTTCTTTTCGCCTCCTGCCACAACTGAACCCGATGAGAGGGCTCAAAATGCATATTTTGGCGAGTTTTGGCTGAAATCGACCTGAAAATGACATTTTAGGGCCGAATTTCATTCGTTTTGGCTTTGTGATCCCTTTGGGGGCGAGGGTGTCCGGTATCGGGGAGCAAGGCGGTAATTCATTCAGAATATGGGTGATGGAGCTTTCAGACGTAGAAGGGGCTATAGAGTTCCTGAAAACTCATTTTTCCAAGAAAAACGGTCCAAAACGGCTATTTGGGGTCCTTTGGGACTCTGGGGGGGGCAAAAACGACCCAAAACCATATAAAACAGACTGTTTTCGCAATAAAATGGTCCGGAATGTGCCAATTATTCCGATTTTGTTGTGCTGTGAAAATCTCGTTAATCAACCTTGCACCATTTGCGGCCCTAATATGGAGGCCCTATGCTCAACTACTGCACTAGAGATTAAATGGAGCAGATGTGAGGCAATTTTGAGCAACAGAGAACGCAAAAAAGTCGGACCGAATCGAAGAAAGAACAAGGTGGCTGGCATGAACTCAACAACACATCAAAACAGGAACTTGGGTGTTATAGCGGCGGCAGGCATTTGGCTGCTGGCAGTGGGAACGGGGTGGGCGATTGCGCCTTTTGCGCAGTCCTATTACATCCCGATGCCGGAAGAGCATTCGTATCAGATGTTCGAAACGATCAATACGGCCACCGGCACGAATATCCATAATGTGATTTCCATTTCGGTGGCGGCCACGAACACGGTGATTGTCTATGATCATTTTGAGGATGGCTATGAAGCGGACCTGCTCAATCCGGTCCAGGCCACGACCCGGATCTGGGGGGACAACAACGCGGCCAACGGCATTCCTCCCGGCTTTGCCACTGACAATCTGGATGCAGGAAGCATTATCGCGCTGGCGAGCACCATCGGGGTGCCGCATAATCCGGCGGCGAATGTGATTTATGACGGTCAGGACCGTTTCAGTTCCACGAAGTCGGTGGCCGTGACCTTTTCCTGCTGGCCGGTCAGCCCCGGCGCGGTGCTGGCGGATGCGATCGAGGTGTATGACACGACGGCCTGGGGAACCAACTATATTTCGCCGGTGGGAATCGACACGGTGCCCAGCCCGGACTTTTTTGATTATGCCGGCTTTTCCATTATGGCGCGGGAGCTTGGAACCGTTGTACGGATCGATCCGGATGCCGACGGTGACTTTGAGTTGACCAACACGCTGAACGAAGGCGAAGCTTGGCTGATGGATTCCAACCTGCTGGCTGGCGCCCAGATTATCTCCTCGGAACCTGTGCAGGTGGCCCTCCTGACGGGCGATCTCAATTCCAGCTATGAAGCACGCTGGTTCACCCTGACGCCAGTGGAGGACTGGTGCTACTGCGGCATCGTGCCGGTCAGCACGACGGTCAACGGCGATCCGACCGACGTGTTCCTATATAATCAATATGCGAACAGTTTTACGGTGGATGTCTCGCTGGTGAGCGGAACGACCAGTTTTGTTGTGCCTCCCAAGAGCACCTATCGCTATCGCATGCCGAGCGGAACGGGCGCGCAGATGCTGATTCGAGGCCAGAATGAGGCCGCTCCGACACTTTTCTACAATGCCATTGCCATCATCGATGCCGGCGATTCCGACAATCTTGATCATGACTGGGGCTTTACGGTTCCGACGCTTCGGTCGCTGTCGCCGCAGGTGCTGGTGGGGTGGGGACCGGGCGCGGACTTCAACTCCTCCTCCTATAACGGATCGCAGAACGGCAGCCCGGTCTGGGTGGTGGCGCGAAGCAATGCCACTCTCTATGTGGATTACGACGGCGACCCAACGACAGGCCCGCTCACCGATACCGGTGGAAACAAATACAACTTCAGCACCAATGTGCTGGCGTTCCAGAGCCTGCGGATCTTCGATCCCGACGGGGATCAGACAGGCATGCGCATTTACGCGCTGGACCGGACACCCATCGCGGCAGCTTGGGGACAGGATCCCGCCAATTCATCCCCCGGTAATCCCTATCTGGATATGGGCACGACCATTCCGGCCCTGGCCGTTTTTGACGGCAGTAAGGTCTACAGTATCGCCAGCGGCGACGGCGACAGCCGAGTCGAGCCGGGCGAAACCCTTCTGTATACGCTTGAACTGATCAACGGGAGTTTCAATTCCATTGAGGCCATCACGCTGGTGGATCCGCTGCCCCCGAATGTCAGCTACGTACCTAACAGCACGACCGTCAACGGCAGCCCGCTAGCGGATGACGGCAGCGGCACCGCATTCCCGCTGGATCCTCCGGGCACCACGAACATCCCGAATGTGGCGTCCTTTACCAATGCGGTTGTGACCTTCCAGGTGACCCTGGCCAATCCGTTCCCGCTGACCATCGATACCCTCACCAACGAAGCCACCTTCTTCACGGCGGACGGCGACCTGACGGTGAACGTGGAAACACCAGTGGTGCAGGCCGATCTGGAACTGACCAAGACGGTCGACAACGCCACGCCGTTTGTCTCTAGCAATATTGTGTATACGATTTCCGTGACCAACCGCGGGCCGGATGATGCCGAAGAAGTCGTCGTCGAGGATGTGCTCCCGGCGGGCGTCAGCTATTTCAGCCACAGCGGCAGTGGCTTTGTGTCGGGCAGCGGCCTGTGGACGATTGGCACGCTGCCGGTGGGGGATGTCGCGACCCTGCAGATCACGGCTACGGTCGATGCCGCCGCGGTGATCACCAATGTGGCGCAGGTCCAGGCCAATGGCGTATTCGATCCGGATTCAACGCCGGACAATGACGATGGCGCTCCGTATGAAGATGATGAAGACGAGGCGGTGATCACTTCCTCTCCGCTGATCGATCTGGAATTGACCAAAGAGGCCAGCACCCTGACACCGTCGGTTGGCGACAATGTGGTGTTCACCCTCGTGGTGACCAATCGCGGTCCGAGCACCGCCACCGGCGTCACAGCGGTGGATGTCCTGCCTTCGGGCCTGGGCTATGTGAGTGACAACGGTTCCGGAGCCTATGTGGACGGCACGGGCATCTGGACAATCGGTACGCTGGGCGTGGGCGGCAGTGTCTCGCTGCAGGTGACGGCTTCCGTGACCAACTCAGGCTCCCTGGTGAACTTTGCGCAGGTGCAGACCGCGAACGAGACAGACAAAGATTCGACGCCGGGCAACAACGCGGGAACCTCGCCGTCGGAAGATGATGAAGATGCGGTCTTCCTGACCGTGGCCGATGCCATCGATCTCGAGCTGACCAAGAGCGTCAATGACGGCACCCCCACGGTGGGCGACACCATTGTCTATACTCTGGTGCTGACTAACAACGGCCCAGACAGTGCAACGGGCGTCACCGTGGTCGATGCCCTTCCTGCCGGACTGAGCTATGTGACGCACAGCGGCCTGGGCACCTATGTGCCGGGCACGGGCCTGTGGACACTGGGCGGACCCCTGACAGCCAGCTCAGGCCGGACGTTGACGATTACGGCGCTGGTGACCGCCTCTGGCACCCGGACCAATGTTGCGCAGGTGCAGACCGCCGGCGAATATGATGTAGATTCCACGCCGGGCAATGCCGCGACAACACCGGAAGACGATGATGACTCGGCGGTCATTGCCGTGGTCCCGGCCGCGGACCTGGAACTGACCAAAAGCGTGAACAACAGCACGCCGGATCTGGGAGATTCGGTGACCTTCACCGTTTCCGTGACGAACCGCGGGCCGGACAACGCCACGGGCGTGACCGTGGAAGATGTCCTCCCGGCGGGGCTCGCCTATGTCAGTGATACCGGTGCTGGAGCCTTTGTGAACGGAACGGGTGTCTGGACGATCGGCAACCTGAACGTCGGGTCTGTGACTACACTGCAGGTGACGGCCTCCGTGACCGCCTCCGGCAATATCGAAAATATCGCGCAGGTGGAAACCGCCAACGAGCTGGATATCGATTCCACTCCGGGCAATGGACTCCCGACCGAAGACGACCAGGACAATGCGACCCTGCAGGTGCCTGCCTCAGGCGACCTGGAACTGGACAAGAGCGTCAACGATATCGCGCCGGATGTCGGCGACACGATTGTCTATACCATCGTGGTGACCAATCGCGGCCCCGATGCCCAGCAGATTGTGTCGGTGCAGGATATCCTGCCAGCTGAGCTGAGCTATGTGAGCCATGCGGGCGGACTGTATGACTCCGGGTCCGGTATCTGGAATATCGGCAACCTGAACTCCGGCAGCAGCACGACCTTGCAGATCACCGCATCGGTGGATGCCTCGGGCGCGATCACCAACGGCGCACAGATCTGGACGGCTCTGCATTATGATATCGATTCGAGCCCGAGCAATGCGCCGCCGTTTGTCGAGGATGACGATGACTTTGTCGTTATCAATACCCCGCCCGCCGCGGATCTGGAACTAACCAAGGACGTCAATAACTCCACGCCGAATGTTGGGGATTCGGTTGTCTTCAGTGTGTTAGTCACCAACCGCGGACCGGACAACGCCACGGGCGTGGCGGTGGAGGATATCCTGCCGGCCGGCCTGGCCTATGTCAGTGATACCGGAGCCGGTGCCTATGTGAATGGCACGGGCATCTGGACCATCGGAAATCTGAATGTCGGGTCTGTGGCCACGCTGCAGGTGATCGCCACCGTGACCAACTCCGGAAACATCAACAACATCGCCCAGGTCCAGGTTGCCGACCAGTTCGACGTGGATTCCACTCCGGACAATGATGTGCCGACCGAGGATGATCAGGACGCCGCCTCGCTGGCGGTGCCGCCGGCGATCGATCTGGAACTGGACAAGAGTGTGAATAATCCGACCCCGAGCGTGGGTGGAACCATCGTCTATACCCTGGTCCTGACCAACAGGGGCCCGGACAACGCGACCGGCGTGACGGTCACCGATGTCCTGCCGTCCGGTATGGGCTATGTGTCGCATGTCGGTCCGGGCACCTATGTGTCGGGCACCGGCGTCTGGACGCTGGGCGGACCGATGACTGCCGGGTCCGGCCGGATTCTGGCGATCACGGCTTCCGTAACCAATTCGGGCTCCATTACCAACTACGCACAGGTGCAGACCGCGGGCGAATATGATATCGACTCGACGCCGGGCAATGCGGCGACGCTGGCCGAGGATGATGATGACCTCGTGGTCGTGACGGTGGCTCCGTCCGCTGACCTGGAACTGAGTAAAAACGTGAACAACGGTACGCCGAATTTGGGCGACAACGTGGTCTTTACCATCGGCGTGACCAACCGCGGCCCGAACAATGCTTCGGGCGTGACCGTGGAGGATGTGCTACCGGCCGGGTTGGCCTATGTCAGCGATACGGGTGCAGGTGACTATGTGAACGGTACGGGCATCTGGACCATCGGGGCCCTGGCGGTCGGAAGTAGCACGTCCCTGCAGATCACGGCGACCGTGACCAACTCTGGAAGTATCGACAATATCGCCCAGGTGGAGGCCGCCAACGAGGCGGATGTGGATTCCACGCCGGGCAATGATGTGCCGACGGAAGATGATCAAGACAATGCCTCGCTGCAGGTGCCGGCTTCCGGCGACTTGGAACTGGATAAGAGCGTTAACAATGCAGCGCCGAATGTCGGCGATACGATTGTCTATACGGTCGTGGTGACGAACCGCGGGCCGGATGCCCAGCAGACTGTGTCGGTACAGGATGTGCTGCCATCCGAGCTGAGCTATGTGACCCATTCGGGCGGGCTCTATGATTCCGAATCCGGCATCTGGAATATCGGCAGCCTAAGTGCGGGCGGATCGGCCACGCTGCAGGTGAGCGCGCTGGTGAATGCCTCCGGCGCCGTGACCAACTACGCGCAGATCTGGACGGCCCTGCATTACGATATCGATTCCAGTCCGAGCAATGCGCCGCCGTTTGTGGAAGATGACGATGATTTCGTCGTCATCAATACCCCGGCTGCCGCGGACCTAGAGGTGTTGAAGAGTGTGGATGACGGCAATCCGAATTTGCTGGGCACGGTGGTCTTCACCGTGCTGGTAACGAACCGTGGCCCTGACAACGCCACCGGCGTGACGGTCGAGGATGTCATCCCGGCAGGTCTGGCGTATGTCAGCGACACCGGCGCGGGCGCCTATATGAACGGCACCGGCATCTGGACCATCGGCGGCTTGACCGTCGGCAGTGTCACAAGCCTGCAGGTCACGGCCACGGTGAACAACACCGGTCTGATCACGAACATCGCTCAGGTCGCGACAGCCAATGAATATGACATCGATTCCACGCCGGGCAATGATGTGCCGAGCGAGGATGATCAGGACAATGCCCTCGTCTCGGTGGGCGCAGCGGCGGATCTGTCGCTGACCAAGTCTGTGGATGATCCGACACCGAACGTCGGCGATCCAATCGCCTATACCATCGTTCTGGACAATGACGGACCGGATGATGCCACCGGCGTGGCCGTAGAGGATGTGCTGCCGACCGGGTTGAGCTATGTGAGCGATTCCGGCGGCGGGGACTACAATACCGGCACCGATGTATGGACCGTGGGGGGCCTGTTGAATGGCGGAAGCACCTCGCTGGTAATCCAGGCCACCGTGGATGTGGCGGGTGTCATCACCAATATCGCGCAGGTCAGCCTGGCCGATCAATACGATCCGGACTCCACGCCGGACAATGATGATCCGCGCGAAGATGACCAGGACGACGCGGTAGTCGATACCCCGCAGGCCGATCTGGAGCTGGTGAAGTCTGTGGACAACGCCACCCCGAATGTGAGCGAGAATGTGGTCTTCACCCTTCTGGCGACCAATCGCGGTCCGGATAATGCCACGAGTGTGACCGTGGAGGACATCCTGCCGGCGGGTCTGCTCTATGTGAGCGACACGGGCGGCGGCGATTACGATGATAGTACCAGCATCTGGACCATCGGAGGTCTGGCCGTCGGGGAGACGACCAATCTGCAGGTGACCGTGACCGTGACCAATTCGGGCCTGATTGAGAATATCGCCCAGATTGAAACCGCCGATCAGTTTGATGTGGACTCCACCCCGGGCAATGACAACCCGCAGGAAGACGATCAGGACAACGCAGTCCTGGATGTGCCGCCGGCGACCGATCTGGAACTGACCAAGACGGTCGACAATCCGACCCCGGATGCGGGCAATAACGTGAACTACACCGTCACGGTGACCAATCGCGGTCCGGACGAGGGTGAAGGCATCTCTGTGAAGGATGTCTTGCCGGCCGGCGTCTCCTATGTGAGCCATGCTAACGGGGCCTACACGGCTGGAAGCGGCATTTGGAACATCGGCGATCTGGCCGTAGGCGCCACCACCTCGCTGACGATCACCGTGAAGGTGGATGTGGATGGGGTGATTACCAATGTGGCGGAAGTCGAAACTTCCGACCATTTTGATCCGGACTCCACTCCGGGCAACGAAGACGGAACCCCCTACGAAGACGAAGAAGATGAGGCGGTCATCACCGCGTCGTCGGTCATCGATCTGGAACTGCTGAAGACGGTGGATAAGGCCGAAGCTAATCCGTTCGAGAATGTGGTCTGGACCCTGGTGGTGACCAACAAGGGACCGAGCACCGCGACCAGCGTGACTGTTCTGGATATGCTGCCGACCAACTGGGTCTATGTCAGCGACAGCAGCGGTGACTATGCCACCAATACCTCCATCTGGACCCTTGGGACGCTTCCAGCGAATAGCAGCACCTCGCTGGCCATCACCGCCTATGCCACGCTGGGTATTACGAGCATGGGCCATGGTCCTGTTCCTCCGGGCTACACCAATGTGGCGCAGGTCCTGTTTGCGACCGAGCCGGACATCGACTCGACCCCGGCGAACGGCCTGATGGCCGAGGATGATCAGGATGATGCTTTCATTCCCATCCTGGCGCTGTCCGATCTGGCCCTGACCAAGAGCGTGGACAATGCCAGCCCGAATGTGGGTGAGGTCATTCAATACACGGTTATCGTGACGAATGAAGGACCGCAGCCGGCTGTGGGTGTGCTGATTGAAGACGTCCTGCCGGCCGGCCTCCTGTATGTGTCCAACAGTCTGGGCTCGGCCTACAGCTCGGTCAGCGGCATTTGGGATATCGGGCCGATCTTCCCGACGCAGAGCAAGACGATTACGATTGCGGCAGAGGTACTAGTGACCGGGCTGATCACCAACATCGCGCAGGTGAATCACAACGAGCATTTCGATATCGACTCCACGCCGGACAACGATCTGCCAGCTGAGGATGATCAGGATCAGGTCGTGATCAATGGCCAGCCGGTCGCGGATCTGGAACTGACGAAGTCCGTCGACAACTCCACGCCGAATGTGACCAGTAATGTAGTCTTCACCATCGGCGTGACCAATCGCGGCCCGCAGGATGCGACCGGTGTGACCGTCGAAGACCTTCTGCCATCCGGTGTGGCTTATGTGTCCCACACGGGCGGAGCCTATGTGCCGGGAACCGGTATCTGGACCATCGGTGGTCTGGCCGTCGGTGGAACCACGAACCTTCAGATTACAGCCACGGTGACCAATTCCGGTCTGATTGAGAATATCGCTCAGATCGAGGCATCGGATCAGTTCGACTCGGACTCCACGCCGGCCAATGACGACCCGCAGGAAGATGACCAGGACAACGCAGTGCTGAATGTGCCGCCGGCCACGGATCTGGAACTGACCAAGACCGTTGACAATGCAACACCGGATGCCGGAAACAACATCATCTATACCGTCACCGTGACCAACCGCGGCCCGGACGAGGGTGAAGGCATTTCGGTGGAGGATGTCCTGCCGACGGGTGTCGTCTATGTCAGTCATACGGGCGGATCCTATAACTCGGGCACCGGCATCTGGAACATCGGAGACCTGGCTGTGAATGCGAGCACCTCGCTCCTGATCACCGCGCAGGCGACGATCGACGGTGTGTTCACCAATGTGGCGCAGGTCGAGACCTCGGATCACTTCGATCCGGACTCCACGCCGGGCAACGAAGACGGCACCCCGTATGAAGATGAAGAGGACGAAGCCGTTATTACGGTGACCCCCATCATCGATCTGAAAGTCAACAAGATCGTGGATAAGGCGCAGGCCGATCCGTTCGAGAATGTGACCTGGACCATCATGCTGACAAATCAGGGCCCGAGCACAGCCACCGGCGTCACGGTGTACGATCCGCTGCCGACCAACTGGGTCTATGTCAGCGACAGCAGTGGTGCCTATGACACCAACACCTCGATCTGGGCGGTCGGCACGCTGCCTGCCGGTACGGGGTCCAATCTGGAACTCGTGGCCTACGCGACACTGGGTGTGACGACCATGGGCCACGGACCGGTGCCTCCAGGCTACACGAACATCGCGCAGGTCTGGACCGCAACCGAACAGGATGTGGATTCCACACCGGCGAATGATCTCCCGGTCGAAGATGACCAGGATGATGCGTTCATCCCGATCCGGGCGCTGTCCGACCTGGCGCTGACCAAGACTGTGGATGATGCCACGCCGTTTGTCGGCCAGACGATTCAGTACACCGTAACGGTGACCAACGAAGGCCCGCAGCCGGCCGTCGGTGTACTCGTCGAGGATATCCTCCCCGTGGGGCTGGAATACCACTCCAACACGCTGGGTTCGGCCTACAACCCGATGACCGGCATCTGGGACATTGGTTTGATCCTGCCGGGCGCCTCCAAGACCATCACCATCGCAGCGGAAGTGAATGTGATTGGCCTGCGAACCAACATGGCGCAAGTAAATCACAATGAGCACTTCGATCTGGATTCCACGCCGGACAATGACAATCCGAGCGAAGATGATCAGGACGAGGTGCTGATTGACGCCTATCTCCATGCGACGATCGGCGACTATGTGTGGCTGGATGAAGACTGGGACGGCATTCAGGATGCCGGTGAACCGGGCATCGCCAACGTGCGGGTCGAGCTGCTGGATGCCAGCTTGATGGTGATCGACAGCACGATGACCGATCTGGACGGCGAGTATCTGTTCTCCCATCTGGAGCCGGGCACCTATACCGTGCGGATCGACACGACCTCGGTGGCTCCTCAGATTCTGGCTAACCCGACCTATGATCTGGACGGCACCCTCGACCACCAGACCACGGTGACGGTCGTCTCGGGTCAAATCCTCCGTACGGCGGACTTCGGATACAACTGGGCGCCGGGTCCGGGCACCGGTGCCATCGGCGACCGGGTCTGGGTGGATGAAAATGCGGACGGCATGCAGGGCGCCGGCGAGGCGGGCATCCCGAACGTCACGGTGAATCTATATGTGGACACGGCTGGTGACGGCAGCTACAGCACGCTGCTCACCAACACCGTCACGGATGCCGCCGGAGGCTATATCTTCTCCGGTCTCGACACCGGTTCCTTCATCGTGCAGGTGGATGTATTCTCCCTGCCGCCGAATTACATCCAGACCGGCGATCCGGATACCTTTGGCACAACGCTGCCGGCGGGTACCGGTGACCATCGCACCACCACGCCGGTGGTATTGGCTCCGGGCGACGTGTTCGTCAACGCTGACTTCGGTTACTGGTTCCCTGACGGCAGCGACATCGGCGACCAAATCTATCTGGACGCCAACCGGAATGGCATCTTCGATGGCTCCGATTACGGTATTGAAGATGTCACGGTTGTCCTGCTGGACGGCAGCGGCAGCGTCATCGCCAGCACGATTACCGGTCATCCCGACGGCAAGTATCTGTTCAGCGGGCTGCCGGCTGGCACCTACACGGTGTGGGTCAACGATACCGGTAATGTGCTGCAAAACCTGGAACAGAGCGGCGATCCCGATGGCGGTCTCGACAGCCGAAGCACCACCACAGTGAATGGCGTGGCCGATGATCTGGAACAGGATCATGGCTACACCCCGGTCGAAGACGAACCGGAGCAGGGCCTGATTGGTGACTCCATCTTTAATGACCGCAATGGGAACGGTATCCCGGATGTGGGCGAGGGGATCCAGGGCGTGACGGTCAGTCTGTATGACTCCACCGGCACCGTGCTGGAAAGCACCACGGTCACGGACCCGAACGGCCATTACTATTTTGGTGGCCTCGACGCCGAGACCTTCCTGGTGCACGTGGATGCATCCACGCTGCCCAACGGTGGAACCGGCATGGTCAACACCGTCGATCCGGACAGCGGAATCCCCGGCGATAACGAGTCTCTCGTGGTCCTGACAGATGGCGAAATCAATCTCGATCAGGACTTCGGCTATGTCGGGCTGAACACCATCGGCGGCACGCTCTGGAAGGACTGCAACGCCGACGGCATCCTTGATCTGGATGAACTGCCGCGCTGGGCGGGCGTCACGGTTTTCCTGCGTGATTCAGACGGCGATGTCGTCAGTTCCATGCTGACCGACACCAACGGGGACTACTCGTTCGGTGGCCTGGCCGACGGGACCTACACCGTCGACGTCGTCGACCATGACAATGTGCTGAATGGATTCTGGCACAGCATCGGGCCGGTACCCGGCAACGACGGCAACAGCCAACTCGACCCGTACACAGTCTCTGTGACCGGCGGCGAAGTGAACACCACTGGCGATTTCGGGTACTACCTCGTGATCGCGGAGCTGGGCGACTATGTCTGGTATGATATCAATGACAACGGACTCCAGGATGGTGGCGAACCCGGCCTGGCAAATGTGCGGGTGCGGTTGAGGATCAGCTATCCCAACGGGGACGAAATCTTCATGGAGACCCCCACGGATGCTACCGGACACTATGTGTTCGCCAACCTGCTCCTCGACGAACGGTATAACGAAAGCACACTGGGCGAGCCGGCCGTCGACAATCTGCCCCGGTTTGAAATCTCGGTGACCAGCACGCAGGCTGTGCTGACTACCGAAGCCTATGAGCCGACTCTCATCAATGCGGGCTCGGGCAGTAATGATGCCCGGGATCCGGATGGTGTTTTCGCTCTGCTGCGCCGCTGCGGCCGGCCCGTTACCTATGACTTCGGCTATCGGGGCGGCCCGCTGCTGGCGATCATCGGCAACGTCGATGCCTTTACCCGCGACGGCCAGGCCGTGGTCCGTTGGGAAACTCTCGAATCCTGGGATACCGCCGGCTTCTGGCTCGAGCGTCAGGTGGACAACGAGTGGGTGCGCATCAGCGACACCATGCTGCCGTTCCCGATTTTCGGCGTGGCCCCGATCGTCTATGAAGAGGTTGACCCCGGTGCGGTCTCCGGCGGGATCTATCTCTACCGGCTGGTGGAGATGGAGACCGACGGCGACCTGCTGACCTATGGCCCATACCTGCTGACCGTGGATGGCCCCGGCCGCACCTATGAAGACTGGGCCGCTGGTCACTTCACACCGAGTGAACTGGCCGACCCTGCCATCAGCGGCGAAGAGGCCGACCCGGACGGCGATGGCCTGACCAACGCACAGGAATTCCTCGCTGGTACCGACCCGAATGTCGCGGATGCCATCCTCCAGATCACCGGCATCCACTCCACGGTGGATGGCCTGGAAGTGAGCTGGAACAGCATCGCTGGCCGGTCCTACCGATTGGCTATCTCTGACAGTATTTTCGGCCCGTTCCTGCCACTCGATGCGGAAATCATTGCCACGGGAACCCGGGGCAGTGTGACTCTCACTGTGGGGGCCGAAGCCCGTCAGCTCTACTTCCAGGTGATTCAAGTCGCCCAGGAATAACCGCTGACAAACCCAGGCGCCCCGTCGGATTCCTCCCCGGCGAGGGCGCCATTTTTGTACCCGCCCTTCATCCCGCTTGCTTGCGGCATGATCTCACCAGGAGCGATTTGCCTTAAACCTCGGGTTGCTGTTGCTCCACCCACTGATTCAGGCCGGTCACAATCCATTCGGCATCGCGGGGATGGCAGCGCAGCAGGAATCGGCGGGACGGAAGCCACTTCCGATAGGCAAAGAGGTAGAAATCCGGGAACCGGTCCAGCTGATCCGTGTTCATCTCCAGCACGCCCTGCAGTTTTCCGCTGAAGCGTAATCCTCGGGCCCGATCAGCTTTGTAAACCGTTCGCCGTTTCAGCCAAACCGCCACCCGCACCGTCAGGACCAGTTGATCCGGAGTCCGCTCCATCGCAACCACCGGTGTGTCCGCATGGGCCAGCATCCAGCCGAACCCCGCGAGGCAGACCATGGCAACCACGCACATACCCAGCCGTTCCGGCGCAGTGAACAGACTGTTCAGTGCAATCCAGATGCCCAGTCCCGCAAGAAAAACACCCAGCAGCGTCAGCACCACTTCATTCGAAGAGCGGACGGGAGCCAGATCCAATCGGCTGCAGGTCTCCTCCTGCTCCAGCACCAGAGCACTGTCGGCAACAGGGGCGGGCCATGCCCACGGGAGATCCGCGTTGGGGATATAGTCGACCGGCCCCGATTCCTTGACCGCCTGACGATGATTCAGCCACAGGCGGATGGCCCAGACGATGAACAAGCCCAGAACCAGCAGCGTCGCCCAAGGCGGCAGAGTTGAAAAGAGGGCCATGGATTTATTCTTTCTGTTGAAAAATGATGAATCTGGAAATATTTACCAGACGATTTGGTTCTAATTGCAAAAGAATGAGATAGAAAGTGAAAAGTGCGCGGGAATTTTGTTTAAAAGCGCAGGTGGAGCGCTGGCTTCCATTCAGGGTTCAAAATGACCTGTGTTGGGGAAAAGGATTAAAATTGGCTAAAAAGTGCTAAAAAGTGTCAAAAAACGTCCCAAAATTGATAAAAAGTGCCAATTTTGCCCCATTTCCCTTCAAATCTGCGTCATTCTGCTTGTCCTCCATAGCCTTGGCGACGGAGGGCGCAATCTGCGGACAAATTGCTTCTCTCCGGATCAAATCGAGGGTAAATGAGGCAACGTGTCTTTCTTTTCGGCTTGGCGGCAAAATCGTCAGCTTGTCAGGTTGAGACGCGTAGGCCGGAGCGATGACCCGGCAGAGTTGAAAACAAACCCGGCTCAACGCGCCGGGCTACAGTAGAAAAGGGGGGCATATTCCCTCTAAAAAGAGACGGAAATGAGTAAAAAAGACCTCCAATGACCCCCGCCCTATGTGCCAAAAATCCTTTAAAATGCCAAAAAGTGTCAAAAAAATCATATGGGTTTAAAATTAATGTAAATAAGCCGAATTGGCACTCCAGTCGCTTCGCTCCCTCGTTCACCACGCTTTGCGTGGCGCTATAGAACTCGCGTTTACCCTGCGTCCCTCCTATGGGGCTTGGACTCTGCGCTCGTCTATTTCGCGATTTTCGAAGTGAAAGGGTGCTGATTTTGGCTTCCTGCCGCGTTGGTTAGATGGAGGGCCGACGAAATGGCAAAAAAGCCCTGCAGAATAGCCCAAAACCCCTGTTAGAGATGGGTTAATCTCATTGCGGATGGGGGGTGCCTGCAGTATGGTTTGAATTTACGTAAAAACAGGCAAAATCGAATGAGAATCACACCAATCAAATCAAGGCTTTCTGTCGGTATCCGGCGGTTCCGGGGCGCCATGCGGATCGGTGTGTTGATTTGTACGGCGGGGTGGGCCACCTCTGCTGCTGCAGGTTCAGCTCCGCCTCCTCCTTCCATGCGGGTTCTCGAAAATCCGGCGGGTGGCGTTGTGGTGGAGTGGGTGAATCTGGACGAAGTGGCGGTTCTTTCGGTAGACTGTCGGGCCATCTACCTGTTCTTCCATGGAGAGGGGGTTTCTCCCTCTCCATCCATTCGTGAAATCGAATGGAAAATTGAAGACAATCCGCCAGAGTGAAGGAACAGCCTGTGAACGAATCTACTTCCCCGACGAATGAACCCATTGAGCTGTTGACCGCCGATTCGCTTGTAGGCCCTCAGGAGGGCGTGGTACTGCGCCATGTGGCCGGGGAGCATATGCTCGTTCCGTCGGTCGCGCGCGAGGTCGACCTGGACAGCCTGTTTCTTTTGAATGCCACCGGTGTGTTTGTTTGGGAGCAGCTGGCGAGTGAGCAGAGCGTGGCCGATTTGAGTGCCGCCGTGGCTCAACAGTTTTCTGTGGATCCGGATGCTGCCGCTGCCGATGTCGTGACCTTTCTGTCCAGTCTTCTGGAGCGGAAGCTCGCGGTGCGGGCGTAGATCATGGGAACGGATTGCGAATGGATGACCCCGGAGGCCCGCCTCAACGCGATGCGCCACCGCGCGGCGGCAGAGGGAATCCCTCTTCATGCTACGCTGGCTTTAACCCATCGGTGCAATTTCCGCTGCGTCCATTGTTATGTCCTCCCGAATGCGAAGGCTCCATCGACAGAGCTTTCTACAGAGGATTGGCTGGCCCTGGCGCAGGAGGCGGCGGATGCCGGCTGTTTCTCCATTTTGCTGACCGGCGGGGAACCCCTGCTGCGCGATGATTTTGCGGACATCTATCTCGGCATTCGGAAGATGGGGGTGCATGTCATGCTGTTCTCCAATGCTTCGCGGGTGGATGAACGCATCATACAGACCCTGCAGACCGCGCCACCCCGTCTGATTGAGGTGACCATGTATGGCGCAAGCCCCGAAACCTATGAACGGGTGACGGGTCGGGCTGAAGGATTTGACGAGGCCTGGAGGGGGATCCGCCTGTTGCGTGAAGCCGGTCTGCCGGTCCGTCTGAAAACCGTGCTGATGCAGCCCACGCGCGACGATTTTGAAACCTTGCGTGAAATGGCTGCCGTGGATGATCTTCCCTTGCGCTATGATGCCATGATTCAGCCCCGGTTCCCGGGGGACACCGACATGGAGCGACTGCGCATCCCGCCGGCCGAAGTCGCAGAAATGGAAGCCCGGCTCATTCCGGAACTTGCCGGCCAGTGGAAGCAGCAGCGGGAACGGCAAGCCAAACAGATGGATACCAGCGCCACTCATCTGTACTCCTGCGCGGCCGGGGCCATTTCCTTTTATGTCTCCGCCGAAGGTATGGTGCAGCCCTGTGTGAGTGCGGTGCGGCATGGCGTCCGGTATGAGCGGGGAGAATTATTGTCCGCATTCCGTAAAGGGCGTCAGGCGGTACGCTCGATTCCGGCTCCCGTTCCGTTTGAATGTGCGGCCTGCGGCGATCGTGTCTTCTGCGGCTCCTGTCCGCCGATTGCGGAGCTGGATTGCGGAGACGAAAGAGGAAAGTGTGCCTATGCCTGCGCATTGGCCCATGAGCGGGGGAAACACTCGGAGATTTCGGTTTAATGCTTTTCATTCCCGGAGCCATTGACTTATGATTCATAAAAAGGATGCACTATGAAGACAAACGAAGACAAACAGAACGAATCCAAACCCGCCTATGAAGCCCCCCAATTGGAGGTCGTTTCATTGAAGGGTGATGAAGTGCTGGCCGGCAGCTGCAAAGATATCAGCGGCGCAGGGCCCTCCCTGACCTGCCGGGATTCCTTTGGCGGCACCTGCGCTTCTCTCGGATCATGATTCCCGCATCATCGTCAGGTGCCCCCGGGCATCTGAAGGGTGGGACCCTTTCCCTGGCGGGCCTGTCTGCGGCCCTGGATGGACCCCTGTGTCCATCTTTCGCGGCTTGGCCGGGCCCCTATCAGCCGTTTCTTGTTTCTGATTCCGGCGATCCGCTGTCTTCTCATTGGCGTATGGGAGACGAAGAGCTTCATCCTGATGATGCCCGCTTTGTCTCCACCTATGCTGCCGGTTCCTGGCAGCGGGGCACCGTGAATGATCGTGTGCTTTACCGGTTCCATGCCGGCGAAAACCGCCCCTATCTCTGGGCAGAGCCCAATGGGGATTTTAGTGAGGTGACTGTCTGGCAGGATCCGGCCGGCCGCCGTCAGATGCCGCCGATGCTGCATCCGGTGGACCGGGTGCTTTGGATGGGGGTGTTGGCTCACCAGTTTGGATTCATCGTTCATTCCTGTGGCTGGTCCTGCAATGGGAAAGCCCTTTTGTTTCCCGGTGTATCCGGTGCCGGGAAAACGACACTGTGCCGGCAGCTGATGGCGGCTGGGCAGGGAAATATTCTGTCGGATGACCGGGTGATTCTGAAGAAAGAGGATCAAGGGATCCGTGCCTGCGGGACGCCCTGGCCCGGAGATGCGAAACAGGCGCGCAATGAAAGCGCCCCGCTGGCTGCGCTATGCTTTATCGAAAAATCGCCGGATCATTACCTGCTGCCGATCCGCTCATCCGAAGCGTTGAGGCGTCTGTTGGAAGCCGCCTCCGTTCCCTGGTTTTCCTCTGAACTCCGCGATCGGGTGCTTCCGTTGCTCGAACAGGTGGTGACAACAGTGCAGGCCTTTCGCCTGGGCTTTCATCCAGAGCCCGGCGTAACGGATCTGCTGCTGCCGCTGGTGGATCTTGCCGTACAGAGGGACTAAGGCGGGAAGGGGAGGCAGATCTGTGCAGTCACTCCAGCCTCTATTGTCCGAAGATCGGGTCGCCGCACTGGCCCGGGGGGAATCGGTTCAGGTGCGCGTGCAGGGGGTCAGCATGCTGCCCTGGTTGCGCCCGGGTGAATCGGTCTGCATTCAGCCGGTGAATCGGGAGCTGTACCCCGGGGATATCGCTTTGTTCTGGCGTGAAAAAAATCAGCCGGTGCTGCATCGGGTGGTTAGAACCCATCTGGGTGGAGACTCCGACACGGTGGACTGTCTCGGCGACTCGGAATACGGGTCTCCCGAAGTCGTCCCAACATCGTCGATTATCGGTCTGGCGGAAATGACGCTGTTCCGTCGCTGGATCTTCCGGGTGGTTCATCCTCCTCGTCGCTTCCTGAACCGCCTCTGTTGCCGGTTGGGAGTCCGGTTGCGCCATGGATAAGCCCACTTCCGATTTTAACAGGCTGTGCCGCCTGTGCAGTTTGGCCCTGCTCGGACCTGAACAGGGGAGGCCGGAAATGACCGGACCGCCTCCGGACCTGGTTTTTGCAGAGCGCCACCGGGTGGTGCCGCTGCTGGAGGCCGGTCTAGCTGCCCTGGATATGCTCTCCGTGCCGGTGCATCGCCGTGTGCTGGCACTGGCGCAGCAGACCATTCGGCTGGAGCAGGAACTCGGGTGCATTGCCGGCTGTCTCTGCGATGCCGATGTAGACTTTTTGCTGCTGAAAGGTCCGGCGATGGCGCGTCAGGCATATCCAACTCCGGAGTGGCGGGTGTATGACGATTTGGATTTCTGGGTGGCGTCCGGCGACCTTGAAGCCGCCGGTCAGGCCCTGATGCGGGAAGGGTATACTCCGGTGACCGCCCTTTCTTCCCGTGCGGCGGCTTGCGCCCGGCGCGCCGGAATTGAGCGGTCATGGGTGCACCCTGAACGGGGGCGCCTGATCGAAATCTCCCATGGCTCCAAAGCCCTGGCACCGACGGACCGTGCCGCCCGCCTCGTGCTGAAGTCATCGGTCCCGCTGGAGGTCGCAGGAACGACCGTCCGCACGACCGCTCCTGTGCATACCCTGCTGCTGGCCTGCATCCATGGTGCCCATCACCGGTGGGACCGGCTGAGTTGGGTGGCCGACGTGGCCGGTCTGTGGGGGCGGCTTTCCTTACAGGAACAGGACGAAGCCTTCCGCGTGGCTCGCCGCTGGCGGGTGGAGACATCGCTGGGCCTGGGTCTTCGGCTGGCCACAGACTGTCTGAACCTGCCCCTTGAGGGCCCCGCGCAGGAACGGGCCGGCCGCCCTCGTGTGCAGGCGCTGGCGGCACGGGTCCAGCTGGCTGCAATCACGGCGGATTCACTGCGAGTACCGATGCTGGACCGTCTGCGCTATGAGAGCGACGTTCAGGACACGGCTTTCCGGCGGTTGCGCATGAAACGGGAGTGGCTGTGGGTCCCTACACTGGGGGATATTCAGGCGGTTCCGCTGCCGGCCACTCTCTATTTTCTCTATGCATGGATTCGGCCCCTGCGCCTGTTGCGGCATCCGTGGCTTCGTGAATGGCGCACCCTCCTTGGTCAGTAGGGGTTGCGGGGTGATCGGACCGAATCTTCTTCTTCGGCCGCCCTCCCAGGAGCCCCAGGGGCTGGAAAAATCTTGCGGAGCGCTCTCTTCTCAGGCAGTTTTCTTATTAAGGAACAATGGCATTTTTTGACAATGTGGACGGGCGGATGCTCGTCCGGAATGGAAGGTGATGGCGGATCAACTCGATAACCCTCTGGCGCCCGATGCCGAAGCGGACTCCGGGAGGCAGCCCCCCGGCCGGAATGAATTGGAACGCTCCATGTTTCTCGATCCAACCCCGGATTCACACACCATTCTGGTCGTGGATGACGATCCCTTTCTCTGCCAGTTGTTTGACCGTATGCTCTCGAGCAGTCGGTACAGGGTCTGGACCGCCCAGACGGGTCGGGAAGCCCTGGAGCAAGTCCGCCAGCACAAGGGGCAGGTGGATGTCGCGCTGGTCGATCTCAATTTGGGCGATGATGAGAATGGATTGGATGTGCTGAAAGCCCTGAGGGAGTCTGAGGAATCCATTATCGGAGTGGTGATCACCGGGGATGCGACATTTGACAATGCCGTCGATGCCTTGCACATGGGCGCATATGATTTTATCCAGAAGCCGGTGGTCCGGGGATCCTTGATTGCCGTGCTGGAACGTGCCATCAAGTATCGGCGCCTGGTGCTGGAGAATAAACGCTATCAGAGTCATTTGGAAGAGATGGTGGAGGAGAAGCATGCGGCTCTTCTTCAAGCCCTGGATGAAGTGAAGGCCACCTCCCAGTTTACGCTGGAAGCCATGGCGGCCATGCTGGATGCCCGCGAACACCAGACCGGAGAGCACAGCAAACGGGTGGTCCAGATGTCCGTTATCCTGGCTCAGGAAATGGGCGTCTCGCCAGAGGAAATTGAAACTATCAAGGTGGGGGCGCTTCTTCACGACATCGGCAAGATCTCCGTTCCCGATTCGATCCTCCTCAAACCAGGGCCGCTGACGGCCGAAGAGTTAGAGGTGATGCAGGCGCATGCACAGATTGGATATGACATTATCCATTTGAGCCCGCCTTTGCGGGGGGCCGCCGAAATCGTCATTTCGCATCATGAGCATTTTAGTGGGAATGGATATCCGCGCGGTCTCAAGGGGGATGAAATCTGCCTAGGGGCGCGGATCTTTTCGGTCATCGATACCTATGATGCGATCTGCGCGGTACGCCCCTATTCAAAGAAAAAAACATCGCAGGAAGCCTGCGATGAAATTGTCCGCCATCGAGGAACCCAGTTTGATCCCGCTGTGGTGGATGCGTTGCTCCAATGCCGGAGTCAGCTGGAATTCATTGTCGCCGCGCCGCAGGGATAATCCAAAGGTCGGGCATGAATAAAATGGGTTCCATGTTGAGCATGCTTCTCCTGGCTGGCGGCCTGTCTGCCGGAGCGGCGGACGAGCTTCGGGGCGGTCTGGTCCTTCAATTTGATGATGGATGGCATTCCTGGCTGACCGAGGTGGCACCGCTGGTTCAGGAGCACGGTGGCGTGGCAACGGGTTTCGTGAACAATAAGTATATCGATGGCGGACGCATCTCGATCGATGAGCTGCTGCGCTTGCAAGAGGACTATGGGTGGGAAATCGGCTCGCATACAGCCAATCACTATAATGCGCCTCGTTATGTGCAGACCAAGAGCGTGGACGATTGGCTGGCCAACGAA
>CAZGMQ010000031.1:0-35417 GCA_964526745.1 uncultured Verrucomicrobiota bacterium | reverse complement strand
ATCTCATAGATGAAACAAGACCACTATATCCGGCATTTCACTTTACAATCCACCTTAAACGAATGCATCGTGTTCTGACGCGTTGACCTAGGCACTCGGATTGACTGAAATGTAAATATATTATTGTGTCGTTCACAAAGCGGTGTTAAAAAAACTTCAACGAATAGTTTATCAGGTTCAATCTAGCCTCCCATCCATGAAAAAACACCTCAAGACCGTTCTAATGCTGCTACTGAGTCTTTTAGTGGCCGCGGGGCTTTGGTATACTCACAAAAGTGTAGTGCGTGCGTTGGACGATGGCGCATGGTCTGACCCCATTCATCAATGGAAAACCTGTCAATATATCAAGGCCGGGGTCAATCCCTATGAGTTGGGATTCCGTCTGCTTCGCGATACATTTGGTCCGGCTACTGGTCCGAACCGAATCCTGCTGAAAGAAGTAAGGATTTATTCCACTTCCACCGCCAACTGGAGAAATGCCCCGGGACTCCTGCCCGGACTCCCCCCCCCAGAAGCAACCTATCCTCCATCCACCATGTCCATGCTGGTGCCAGCCATCGGATTTCTTTCTCCGTCCGCCCTGCTGCCCGTCTGTACCACTGCCAATATATTTTTCCTGATTCTACTAATCGCCCTTTTATCCAGATGGTTCCGAAGGGAAACAGGCCTGCCGACAGTCCTGTCTCTTGGGCTCGTAACCGCCCTATGCCTCCTTTGGCCCCCCCTTCAACTCTCACTCGAATACGGACAAGTGAGCATTTTGTCATTCCTTTGCATGCTCACGGCTATCATTCTCCTCAACCGAGACCGCTTGCCTCTGATTGCGGGCATGCTATTCATGGTCTCGCTAATCAAGCCATCCCTCGTGTTGCTTTTCTTTTTCATCCCCTTGTTACAATTGAAATGGAAACCGATTGGGACGGCGTTTTGCCTCGGTATCTTCCTGACATTGCTGCCGTCGCTTTGGCTACATGAATGGCCATGGGTTCTACTCTCCCAATGGATGGGCCTGTGCCGCTATTTGCTCCAGGGCTCGTTTACCTTACAAGAAGTGCTGAACGCGATTGCATGGGAGAACACACTGCAAGGCATGCTGGTGGTCTTTCTAGTCTGGGGCACCGTCTTGTGGTGGTGTGCCCGCTACCGCCGTGCCCGCTGGGAAGAGCATTTTGCTTTCCTCTGTTTGGCTAATCTTTCTTGGACCTATCACGAGCGCCCCGATTTTGTCCTGATTGTATTTCTATTGGTTCTGTTCGCGTCCAAACTCATACAATCGGCAAAACGGAAGGCTGCGGTGCTGGGTCTGGGGTTCTGCCTTATTCTAGGGTTGGCTCTATCTGACACCTGCTATGTCCCAGCTGTGCCGTGGGCGCATGCCATCCGCTGGGCCGGTCGTCTATCCATCCTCGGGCTGTGGGGCGTGTGTGCTGTCGGCGTCCGGAATTCTCATCACGAGAATACCGCTGCCTCTCTCCCCGTCTGACGGAATCCCTCAGCGCGGGATAATAGCGGCTTCGTAGACCCCGATCGTATCCTCGACCATCCGCTCATAGGAAAAGTCCTCTTCGAGAGAATTCCGTCCCTTCACCCCGCGGGCCTGCGAAAGTTCCGGAGAGACCCCATAGGCTTTCAAGGCCTCCTGCAGCGCGCGACCAGAGCCTCTGGGCACGATGGTGCCGGTTTCCCCGTCCCGAACAAGCTCCGGGAGCCCCCCGGCTCGCGTGGCGATCACCGGACGCATCCAGGCCATCGCTTCCATCACACTCAGCGGTTGATTCTCCACCCGTGAGCACTGCACCAACACATGTACTTGGCGAAAGAATTCTGCCGAATCCATGCGGCCGGCCAGAATCACACGATCCGAGAGCCCCGCGCGGTGGATCCGGCGCGCCAGTTTCTTTCTCAACGGGCCATCGCCGGCAATGAGGATGCGCCAGGAGCGTGGAGAGCGGTCCAGCTCTTTCGCAAGGCACCCGGCGGCCCGGATCAGCAGCCTATGTTCTTTTTCAGAACTCAGCCTTCCCAGCATGCCAAAAGTGAAGACTTCATCCGGTGACTCCCACAAGGCCCGGGCTTTTGAGCGCGAGACCAGCGAATCGCATTTCAACCCGGTCGGAATCTGGGCCAGTTGAACCGGGCTGAGCCCGCACCGGCGCAAATAGCGCTCATAAAAATCACACAGAACGATCACACGGGAGAACTGGCGCAGCGCACGGATGTTTAGTGCCTGAAATAGACGCTCTTTCAGTTTCCAGCGGAAGAGCCAGCCATGCACCGTGCTGATGATGGGGAAAAGTTTCCCCCATTTGGAGGCGATGCCGGCATGCCAGTCGGCCTTATAGCCCAGTGAATGGAGCACCTCCACCTGTCCGGTCGCCATCACCCCCCGGATCTGCTCGACAGCCGCCCAGGAAAACCGACCGGACACCAGGATCTCTTTCACGGGTATCCGCTGTCGAAGGGCTTCCGCCAGCGGACTGACTCCGTCCCCTAGACGGGCTTCCCGCATCAACAAGGCCTGTACCGAAACTCCGGACGCCACCAGCCCGTCAATCAGCTGCAGCGTCGCCTGTTCCGCCCCGTATAGCGAACGAGTATCTTGCAATAGGAGTGCCACTTTCATTGGGGCCACTCTAACGAATTGCCGTGGAAAGCGCAAACCCCGCTGAGACAGGAAAATGTTTTACCTGATTCCCTGATTTCGATAAGATGTATTGTGTCTGTTGAAAACGAAGGAACCCCCATGAGACATTTGCTGACATTGAATGATTGGACATCGGATCAGATTGCGGAAGCCGTGAAAACAGCGCGCATGATCAAGGCCCAGCCGGGCGACTATGCGGATTCCCTTCACCGTAAAACCCTTTGCATGTTTTTTGAAAAACCTTCCCTGCGCACCCGCCTCTCCTTTGAGGCTGGCATGAACCAGATGGGCGGACATGCGATCTATTATGATACCTCCACTTCCCCGTTCGGCGGCGGCAAAGAATCTATTGCGGATACCGTGCGAACCACCTGCCGCTATGTGGACATCATCATGGCGCGGCTTTTCAAGCATGAGAATCTGCTGGAAATGGCCGAACATTCCACTGTCCCCATCATCAATGCCCTGACTGATTTCACGCATCCCGGACAAATTCTGGCCGATTTGCAGACCATTCAGGAGAAGAAGGGCGATCTGACCGGCCTGAAACTGGCCTATCTGGGCGACAGCTTCAACAATGTAACGCATTCCCTTCTTTTTGCCTGCCCCAAGATGGGCGTCCACCTCTCGATCGGGTGCCCCGCTGGACAAGACTATGAACCCACTTCGGCCGCTTTCAGTGCCGCTCAGGCCGATGCCACCGCCCAGAGCGTGACCCTTGAGATGACGCATGATGCCGCGGCCGCCGTCTGCGATGCGGATGTCGTCTATACCGACTCCTGGATGAGCTATCACATTCCCAAGGACAAGGCCGACTCCCGAAAAGAAATTTTCGGCCCCTATCAGGTCACTGCCAATCTGATGAAGCAGGCAAAGCCCGATGCCATCTTCATGAACTGCCTGCCGGCCATGCGTGGTATGGAGCAAACGGCAGAAGTCATCGATGGTCCGCAGTCGGTCGTATTCGACCAGGCAGAGAACCGGATGCACATGCACAAGGCTTTGATGTTGATTTTGATGCAGGACGCAGGCACCATTCGAATCTAAGGCAAAGACCACTGTATGACTAACGAACTCGCAGGCGACATTCTGATTGAGCGATTTGAAGTAATCGCTTGTACAAAATGCTCCCAGCCGATCGATACGGCCTCCGAAGCTCCCTTTACAAATGTCAACTGTCCGGCCTGCGGTGCAGAGATGCGCGTTCCCGCTCGGTTTGCGAACTTCATTCTGTTGGATCAACTCGGCAAGGGCGGCATGGGGTCGGTCTATAAGGCCTATGACGAGACGCTGGGTCGAACCATCGCCCTCAAGGTCATGCAGCAATCCATTGGCCAGGATCGGGCCTTTGTGGAACAGTTTCTCCAGGAAGCCCGAGCCCTGGCGGCCATCAACCATCCCCATATCGTCCAGATCTACAACTATGGCGAAGAAAACGGCCAGCCGTATATTGTGATGGAACTGGTGGATGGCGAACGGCTGGATCATCTACAGGAAACGAAGAAAACACAGGATGAAGTTTTTGTTCTGCAGACCGCGCTACAGATCATCAGCGGTCTCCAGGCGGCCAATGCCGCCGGCATGACCCATGGAGATATCAAACCGGCCAACATTCTTTTTGATCGGGCCGGAAGCGCAAAGGTGGCTGACTTCGGTCTCGCCCGATTCAAAGGCGAAAAACCCCAGCCGGGAGAAGTCTGGGGCACCCCCTATTATGTCGCGCCGGAAGTGGTCCGCGGTCAGTCGCCGGATGCCGGATCTGACATCTATTCTCTCGGCGGAACTCTCTACCATATTCTGACCGGTGAACCCCCATTTAACGGCGAGAGCGTTACGGATACCGTCCTGCTTCGGTTCAAAGAGCCCGCTCCGGACCCGCGCGAGTTCAAGCCTTCCATCTCCCCCAAAACGGTTGGCATTCTGCTCCGGATGCTGGAAATGGATCCCTTTGCCCGCTATCCCACCTATGAGTCCCTCGCCAAAGATATCTCGAATGCCCTGTCCCCGCTTCTCTCGGCCCGCTCCGGCAAAAAGCCCGAAAAGAAAAAGAGTGCAGTCGGTCCGGTCATTTTCGGAATAGTAGCACTGGCTCTGATCGCAGGCCTCTCCTATCTGGGAGTTCTGATGTTCAAGGAGCATCAGATCGAGAAGCAAAAGGGAGCCCAGTTCGAAGCAGACAAAGCCGCCGGACGAATCAAACAAGTCTTTCGCAATGGCGAATTCCATTGGATCCCAGTTGAATCCGCTGCCGGGTCCAGTCCATCAGGAAAGCCTGTTTCCACCGCTCCTCTAAACGAGTGGGCCCTGTGCGCTATCGACGACGTTGATATCGTCGGCGACAATTCAACATCGGACTTGAAAGATCTGAGCACACTGCAAGTGCGGGCTGGATCCAAGAGCAAGCTGGATGAGGCCAGCAAGATTTATCTGCGTTTCTCGCTGAAAGATGTTGATCGAAGCCGCCTCAACCAAGCGACGCTCCAACTGACCGCCGGACGCCGCGGCGCCAGGAAAGTCAAAGCAAACCCCTACAAACTTCATGTGTGGGCCCTCAAGAAACCACAGGAATGGGATGAGTTTATAACCTGGCACAGCGCCCCCGGCAACAAGCTCTCCAGCCTCTCGGAGTTGAAGGAATCAGATGCCATCCTGCTCACCAGCTATGATATTCCTGCCAATCCGGAAACCGGAGATCGGATACAGATCACCATTCCGCCCCTGCTGGATTTCATCCGCGACTATCCCGATGACCCGTTGACTCTTGTCCTGACGAGCGACGACAAATACGACCAGAAAAATGGCTGGCGAATCACGGCGACAGAGGATGACCGCTTTACCCCCCCCACACTCATCCTGAATGCCGAATAGCGCCTATTCCTTCAACAGACCGGCTTGACGCAAAAGAGATTCGGCTTGCGGCACATCGGCGGGGGAATCCACCCCGATCCCGCTCGCATCCCCGTCCAGCACAATCATTCGGCAACCGATGGATAAGGCTCGAAGCTGTTCCAGCTTCTCGAGTTCTTCCAGAGGACATGGGGGCTCTTTCACCAATCGCTCCAGAAAGGCGCGCTGATATCCATAGAGGCCAATATGACGAAGATGTGCGCCCGCAACCGGCTCCATTTCAGCGGATGTTCCCCGTACAAAGGGAATGGCCGCACGGGAAAAATAAAGAGCACGCGCATCGCCGCCCCGCACCACTTTCACGATATCGGGATTGTTCAATTCAGCGCGCGTCTGAATGGGCGCGGCCGCCGTGGCCATATCCCATTCCGTGCCATCGCGCAGCACGGTAGCCACGCGGTCAATCAGACCGGGATCAATCAGGGGCTCATCCCCCTGGATATTGACGACCACGTCGGCTTCCACCTGCTGGATAGCCTCTGCAATGCGGTCCGTGCCGGAGGGATGGTCCGCTCGAGTCATTGCCACGGTGACCCCGCAGGCGCGTACGACTTCGGCTATCCGCTCGTCATCCGTGGCCACCAGAATTTCATCGAGTTGCGTCGCTTGCTTCACCCGGCTGACCACCCAGGCCACCAAAGGGCGCCCCCCCACCAAGGCCAGGCTTTTCCCCGGAAAGCGTGTGGATCCCCAGCGCGATGGGATCACCCCTGCCACACGAACTTTCATTTCCGGAGCGTCTTCATATGAGCGAGCAGTTCGTCGGGCAGACATGAGGCCGTGCCCAGTTTTCCCACCACCACACCGGCTGCAATATTGGCCAGCTCGGCCGATTCGTTGAAATCCGCACCTGCAGCCAGGGCCGTCACACAAGCGGCAATCACCGTATCCCCCGCTCCGCTGACATCAAAGACCTCACGGGCTCGTGTGGGAACATGACGAGTGAGCCGCCCACGGGACATCAAAAACATGCCCTGTGGGCCAAGGGTAATCATCAGATACTGGGCGCCCCACTTCTCCATCAGAATCGATCCGGTTTTGAGAAGCGCCTTATCTTTTAGGGGATTTTCTTTGGGGCCGGGATCCGCCAGCCCGGCAATCAGAAAGGCTTCTCTCCGATTGGGAGTGGCCACTGTGATTCCCCGCAGATTGAGTTCATGCCCGTCCTTCGGATCCAACCCGACAGGAATGTTGCGGGGACGGGCCTTTTCCAGAATTAAGTCCACAACTTCCTGAGTGATAGCCTGTTTCCCATAATCCTCAATGATGACTCCATCTGCCCGCTCCAACTCCACGGCCAGCATCGCCATGAATTTTTCCTTCTGCCGCGGAGACCCGTTGGCCACCCGCTCAAAATCGACCCGAACAACCTGCTGTCGCTCGGCAATGATCCGTTCCTTGACCGTAGTGCTCGCGCCTGCAACCATCATGGCGCATTCGACGCTCACATCGGCATGCGTCAGTAGCCAACGAAGTTCCACTCCGGCGGCATCCTTGCCAATCATTCCGGCGACACCTGCTTTCCCTCCCAACGTGCGGATATTGCACGCCACATTGCTGGCGCCACCCGGCATACTGGTTTCCTTGGTGACATGCACCACGGGAACCGGGGCTTCCGGGGAGATGCGGCTCACCCCGCCATAGACATACCGGTCCAGCATCAGATCACCCACCACCAGAATCCGGCGGCGGCGGAATTTTTTCAGCAGAATCCCTGCCCTTTTTTGAGTAATACTCATCACCATTCCCCTTAGTTCTTTTTCCATTTGACCCAGAAGTCATCGCCCGGCCCGCGGACTTCTTTCAGCATGATCTTGATGCTAGCAACCGGTACACTGGCAACAGCACGGCAAATGGTATATCGCTCATCATCGGACAACCACAGCCACATGCGCCCTTTTCGGATAAACATCCCGTTAAATTTACCCTTCGGCTCCATCTTGACGCAGCCGATCTTGCCGTATTCCTTCAAGCGGACTTCATCTTTTTTACTGGCGGCCACAACCAGCTCATACATTTTATCATCCGTCATGACCCGGTACGAACGCGTCTCTCCGGCCTGAATCGGATCTTTTCGTATCCAATACATCAGTCCCATCAGATCCCGAGTATCGGCCTCAATATCAAAATCTTTCTTCTGGTCTTTTTTTGTCAAAGAGCGCCAATGCCCCTTCAAGGTCTCATGATCAAAGGTCGTGATTTCATGGTAGTGCCGATCACCCTCATAGCTGTCTTTTTCGAAACTCAGCGGGAGGAAAGTAACTGGATCCAGAATCGTCTCCAAAAACTCCTTCACAGGATAGAGTTTCTCAACCAGACCGTTGGACTTCGCATCCACTCTCAGGGAAATAAATCGACGGCCATCACGCTCTACCCATTCGGCCTTTGCCGTTGCCTCCCCCACCATGAAAATTCCCCAGAACACTTCGTAGTCGATCTCTTCCCCCATCGGAAACCAGAGCTCCGGGAGGGGATCATCCCAGGGCAGGCCCCGTGTGGTTTCTGCCATAACGCTTTTCAACCCCACGAGACACAGGATACAGAGGATTCCGATCCTCATTCGCGGGGGGAAACGAAAGGAAGTGGGCTTCATGAGAGATCTCCATCTGCCGATTCTTTACGGGGGGGGGGCTGCGGCCCTTTCCCTGGCGGTGGCGGGATGCCCAGCAGTTCCATCACCTCCAACTGAACACTCTCAATTTCCTTCAGATGCAGCTGGGGATCGGGGACGACGAAGCTTTCGCCTGACTTCTTGTGTTCATACACGCGGATTTTCTGTCCATCCGGCTGCATCTGCACTTCTTTTTCCACCAGAATCCGGCGGCGCTCCAGCATCACAGCCAGAATGAAAATCACATTGCGATGCCCCGGATCATCAGTTTCCATCATCTCGCGCAACAAGGATTCTGCTGTCTCCTTCTTGAGGGTTTGCTCCTCTTTCTTTGTCGGAGCCAGCCAGGTAGCAGACCAGGCACTGACCTCCGTCCCCGGCCCGGTCTTCCGTTTGGGCCAGCAGTCGGAGCAGAAGTCCTCCCGGATGTATCCCTCCTGTGCGAAACAGAGACTGGACATCAGGGTCTCGCGATCTGAAAACTTTTTTTCGCATCCCGCACATTGATCGGCGCAGGTTCGAACATTCCATTCTGAATTCATGGGGTGATGCTTTCCACTTGTTTCGCAAAACTCGAATTTGGATACCGGTCCACCAGTTCGGCCCAGGCACTGGCTTCCTTTGCTGGCTGGTCCGTCAGTCCAAACAGGGTCCCGGCCCGATAGAGGCTGTTCGGCGTCCATTCCGTATCATCGAACAGGACCGCCACGCTCATAAAGTGCCGGGCGGCCTTCTCCAACTGCCCGTCTGCTTCCGCAGCCTCGCCGAGACCGAAATAGGCACGCGCACGCAAATCCAGTGTTTGTTCGCCACTGGCAGACTGAGCGGCATCCGCATATCGTTCCATGGCCTCCTTCAAATGACCGGCTTTCAGTTCCAGACCGGCCAGCAGGAGTTGGGACTCCGCGCCTTCACGGGTCGTCGCCTCTTCCTCCACGGCCTTTTCATACAGAACCATGGCCTCGGCCTCGCGACCGAACTGGCTCTGGCTGGCGCCGGCCCAGTGCCAGCCGATCTGCCGCCAGGAAGCTTCGCGGGCATTTTCAGCCAGTGCCAGAGCGGCGACCAAAGAATCCGCATATTGCCCCTGCTCAAAACGGCGCCGAACCAGCCATTCGACCAGAGCCGGGTTTTCGGCTACGCGCTGGGGCTCTTCCAACAGGGGTTCGATCTGATCAGCCGCCTCATCCATGCGCCCCTGCCGTTGCAGCACAACGGCCAGGCGAAGACGGGCCAGCGATTCGGTCTGGGGATCGGGGGAAGCTGACAGACTGGAACGCAGCGCCTCTTCGGCCTCTTCCCATTTGGACTTCTCCGAAAGAAGCACGCCGCGCCAATAATGTGCCCGGGCAGTCTGTTCACCGGTGGGCGATATCTGTAGCAGTTCATCCAAAGCCTTCAAGGCCGGTGCGGATTTTTTCAGTTCAATCAGAACCAAAACTTTCTGAAGTCGGGCTTCTTCGCTGGCTTCGCCTTCCGGATTCGCATCCAGAACCTGGTCCCAGTCCTTCAGGGCTCCCTGGGCATCCCCTGTCCGCAGTCGGGCCAATGCCGAAGCTTTCCATGCGTCTGGAACGGCTGGATTCTCCGGATACTCTTCGGCCATACGACGGAAGAGTTCTGAAGCCTTTTCCAGACGCCCCGCCTCGCGAGCCATCTCTCCTAACCGCAGCAAGGAGGAAGCCGCCTGATCCGTACCGGCATACTCCGTGGAAAGAGTTTCATATCGGCCCCGCGCTAGATCGATCCGCCCCAGCATACGCTCCGATTCCGCCCGCATCCATAGAACATCGACTTCATTGGCCGGGTCCGGCTTGGCTGGCGCCGCCACCAAGGCCTTCTCATGCTGGCCGCGTTTGAACTGCGTCACCATGATTTCATAGGCCGCCCGTTGAGCAAAAGGAGTGCCAGGATAATTCTGGGTCACGGACTGATAGGCCAGCAATGCTTCGCCGTCACGGTTCATCTTGCGCAGACAGTTCGCCCGGAGATACTCGCCCGATGCAGCGGTTTCCGGATCCGTAGCCGCGGCAATCATCTGTTCGGCCATCTGCATGGCTTCGGCCGTCCGGTCGAGATAGTACAGGCTCCAAGCGGTGGCCAACAAGGCGTCCTGTGCCCGTCGCTCTTCCGGGAGCTCCACCAGCAGTGCCTGAAGCGTATCCGCTGCTTCCTGATAGCGTTCCTGCCGATAGGCCCAGTCGCCCCACCGGAACAGCGCTTCGGCTTTGACAGAGGGAGTCCCCGCTGTTTTCACCGCCTGTTCAAACCAATCCTCCATCTGCGTTCCGTTCCGCTCCTTGCTCCCGTTGATCGCAGCTAGGTCCAATGCCGCATAGGCGGCATAGGGGGAATCCGGATAGTCTTTCAGCAGAGACTTAAAGGTAGTGGTGGCACTGCGCAGCTGATCGGCCTTCAGATAGCTGCTGCCCAGCTGATAGGTCCCAGCCGCTTTGGTTTCGGCATCCGCCTCCCCCTTCAACAGGGTCTTCAACAACGACTTTGAATCCTCTGGACGGCCTTCGGCCAAGGCGATCTCAGCCCTGCGGAGGGCCGCACGGGGTGCTTCTTTCCCATCCGGATATTCCGAAGCTACCCGTTTATAGAATCGCTCGGCTCCTGCCAGATTCCCCATTTGGCGATAGCATTCGCCCGTGCGATACAAGGCAGGCGCCTCAAATTCACTGCCCGGGAAATCGCGCAGCAGAAGCAGATACTCCCCGACGGCGCTCTCATAGAATCCGCGAAGATAGATTCCATCGGCAAATCGCATCTGCTCATCCGCATTCAGCCCCCAGGCCGACACGCCCAGCAGCAGTAGCAGCAACAGAATGAGCCCGATCCTCTTCATTCAGATCCCGGGGCCAGCGTGGCGAAGGAGATATTCCAAATGTCGGCCTGTCGACAGGTATCCAGGACCCGTACAACAAACTCATAGTCCGTGGATTTGTCCGCCCGCAATAAGATCGGTTGCCCGGGAAATAAGTCTACCAGACGGTCCATCATCGATCGCAGCTCGATATCTCCCAGGGTCTGGCCATTCACCACTGTCGAACCGTCGGCCCGAACATTGATGATCACCTCGCCGGGAAGTCGCTGTGGGATATCACCGGTTTGCGCGGTGGGAAGGGCCACATCGATTTCCGTCTCCCATTGGGAGAAGATCTGGCTGGTCACGAAGAAACACAGCAGCAGGAAGACCACATCAATCATCGGTGTCAACGGGATACCGGGATTGACGGGACCTGTCGATTTCTTCTGAAAGTTCATCTAGCCCCCTTTGTTTTCCAGAATCGCGAGCAGGTCCGTCGAGGTGCCTTCCAGGCGCCCGGTCAATTTGATGACGCGACCACGGAACCAGGAATAGGCCATCATGGCCGGAATTGCCACAATCAGACCGGCAATGGTCGTGATCAGGGCCTGTCCCACACCCGCAGCCAGTTCCATCGGGCGGGCTTTGGCCAGATCAAACGCGACACTATTAAACGCCTTGAGCATTCCGATCACGGTTCCCAGCAGGCCAACCATCGGCGCCACAGCGGACAGATCCAGTAGATAGTGGATCATGTTCTGCATGCGACCGGCCTGGCGAGCGCCTTCGCTCTCCATGATTTCCTTCAGCATGGCGGACTGGACACCGGGATTCTCCTTCAGGAAATCCAGACCGGACGCCGTCACCGCAGCCAGGGCGGTCGGGTGCTGGGCGCACAATTCGCGGGCCTCCCGGCCCCGCCGTTCTTTGAGCAGTTCACGCAGGCGCATGGACTGAGCCGTGGGCGCGATATTCCTCAACCGAAGGGCCACGGCATAATAGATGATCAGTGCCACTCCCAGAACGGAGAGGCCGGCGAGCACATACATCAGGAACCCACCCATCCTGAGCAGTTCGGCCAGGGTCAACATTTCGCCTGCGGTGGTGGCGGCGGCCTCTTTCGTCTGCGCCAGGGCAGACATCACAGGCATCAGGCTGCCTGCCAGTAGACACTTCCAAATCATTTTCATCGTATTCCTCTTTATCTTTCGGGCCCAGACGGCCCAACACTACATTTCAGCCGTCACCAGATCGATGTGATCGGCAAAATACTTCCATCCCGAGATCAGGGTGATCAGCACCACCAGCGTGGATAGAATCCAGGAGGTGATCACAAACGCCGCATCATACTGCCGTAGAAATGTGTCGGACAGGTTCATGTACGGCATGAAGTCTTCCCGTGCGGCTAAAAGGATAAAGGTCGCAATGATAGCGACCATCTGCCACACCGTCTTCAGTTTCCCCCAGTTGCCCGCACTGATCACGCGTTGCTGATTCGTCACCGCCGCCAGCAACCGGAGTCCAGTCACGGCAAATTCCCGCGCAATGATCACCACCACCACCCAGGCCGGAACCAGGGAATAATCGGGTTCAAAGGGGAGTCGGATTCCCACAAAACTCACCAGGGCCGCACAAACCAGGACCTTGTCGGCCAGTGGATCCATCAGCTTCCCAAACGTGGTGACGCCATATTGAGTGCGGGCAAGTTTCCCGTCCCAATAATCCGTAATGCTGGCCGCCACAAAGATGACAAAGGCGACCGTGGAGACAAAAGGGAAAGGCAACGCCATGACCAGCATCAGGACAATGGCGGCAACCAGGCGGCTTACGGTTAGGATATTGGGAAGATTCATGATGTGGTTAATCCAGGAAAGGCTCGGGAGCCGGGTGGCAGGGATCCATCAGGGGCTGTCCCGCGGGGAGAGGTACAGCGTGCTCGACGCTTGTTGACTTGTCACAGGCCCGGGCGATCCACACCCACACCAGCACCAAAACAAGTATTCCGCCAAGGGTCCGCCAAACCTGCCAGGGAACGGCCGAAATACGGGTTTGAATCGAAGGCCAGAGGGTGGAAAACCGAGAAGGCCCAGAGGGCGGCAACGGCATTTTCTTTGCCTGGGTCGAAGGACCCGAAATTCGTATGGACCGGTCCTGCTTCTTAGAGGATGAGCTCCCCTTCCCAGCGGCCGGCCGGGATACAGAAGCGGTGGATTCGGACACCATGACCAAAGGAGGGGCCTCGACAGGCAGTGGGGCACTGGCGGCGGGAACCTGAGCCATGCGTCGTTCGACCTCTTGCCGAATGCGGGCATTTTCAGCCTCCAGCTCGCGAGCCTTTTCTTCCAATTGATTCCGCAGAGCCTGTTCGCGGTGAAGGTGCTCCGCAGCAGCCTCCTTGTGCATGGCCACGCGCTCCTCGCGTCTGGCAAACACCTCTTCCGCCCCTTTCTGGGCCTCGGCAAGGGCAAGGAGTGATGCTTCTTCGCGGCGGGCCAGCTCTTCCTGGATTTGCTGCTCCAGTTCCTCACGCGCCTGCAACGCCAACGCGTCACGACGGGCGATCTCGGCCTGCGCCTTCTGCTCCAGCTCTTCACGCATCTGCAGCGCCAGGACTTCCCGGCGAGCCAGTTCTTCCTGGGTTTTCTGTTCCAGTTCTTCACGCGCCTGCAGTGCGATCGCCTCGCGACGGGCGATCTCGGACTGCGCCTTCTGCTCGACTTCTTCCCGCGCAAGCAAGACCGCGGCTTCGAGACGGGCCAACTCTTCTTTGGCCTCTTTCTCTGCTTCTTCCCGCGCGCGCTCGGTGGCTTCTTCCCGGACCCGATCCAATTCTTCTGCATGCTGCTGCCGGACAGATTTTTCACTGGATTCGCGCTCAGCGATTTCCTGGGCGCGACGCGCCTCTTCCGCCTGAATCCGCTGTTTGGCCTCTTCCCTCGCCAGGACGACTTCCCGTTCTTTTTCCTGAAGAGCATCTTCCAATGCCCGACGGCGTTCTTCGGCCTTTTGCACCTTGAGTTCCATCGCCTCGCGGACCTTGGCTTCAGCTTCAAGGCGGGCATTCAGTTCCGCCTCGGCCTGCGCCCGCAGGTCAACCTCCATCTGAATCTGAGACTCGGCTTCAGCCCGCACGCGGATGGATTCCTCTTCGCGAGTTTTCAATTCTTCTTCCAACTGGAGACGGCGCTGTTCTTCCGCACGGAAGCGGGCCTCGGCGGCTTCCCTCTCTGCCTTTTCCTGAGCTTCGCGTTCCTGACGCTCGGTCGCTTCGCACTCCTGAGTTTCCTTCTCCGTGATCACCCGTAATTCCGCTTCCTCGAGGGCCATTCGCGCCTCTTCTTCGCGTTGCTGCAGTTCGGCGGCCAGCTGCTGGATCCGGGCTTCCGCATCGCTCATTTTCAGGGAAGCCTGTGTGCGTGAAGCTTGTTCCGCTTCCTCATGGGCCCGCTGTTCGACCTCCTGCTCGGCGCGATGGGCGGCCTCTTTCGCCGCTTTCGTTTCTGCTTCCTCGCGGGCCAGCGCGACTTCACGCTCTTTCTCCCGCAGCAGTTCTTCCAGTTGCAGGCGGCGAGCTTCCGTTTCCTGGGCGGCTTCTTCTACGTCTTCTCGAGCTTTCCTCTCCACATCGGCGCGGCGCTGATGCTCGACCTCCATCTCCGCCCGGCGTTCGGTTTCCAGTTCAATCTGGCGTTCGGCTTCTTCACGAGCGGCGCGCGCGGCTTCTTCCCGGCAGACCAGCTCCTTTTCCAAATCACGCAAGCGCTCTTCCGACATCCGGACCTTCAGTTCAGCCTCTTCCCGGGCCTTCCGCTCCGCTTCCCCCTCGGCCTGCAGTTCCGCTTCAATTTCGGCACGCCGTTCGGCTTCTTCCTGTGCACGCCGCTCGGCTTCTTCCCGCGCTAATCGGGCGGCTTCTTCGCGACGGGCCAACTCTTTTTCCAGCTCCCGGAATTTGGCCGCGGCCGTTGCAGACTGCGTCTCATATTCCTCCCGGGCCAGCCGGGCAGATTCTTCGCGGGCGGCCAGTTCCTCTTCCACTCGGGCACGATGATCCGTCTCCTCCTGGATCCGCTGTTCCAGCTCTTCACGGGCCTGACGGGCCTCTTCTTCACGGGCAATCAATTCTTCTTCCAGGTCACTGAGCTGCGTAGCGGTCTGCTGCGCCTTCCGCTCGATCTCTTCGCGGGCCTTCCGCTCGGTTTCCTCGCGAACTTTCCATTCCGCCTCCACTTGTGTGCGACGCTCTTCCTCTTCCTGGGCTTTGAGCTCGGATTCTTCCTGCGCCTGCTTCGCTTCCTGCTCGCGGCGGGTCAATTCTTCTTCGAGTTCCTGGAGGCGGCCGCCGGCGACCTGCACCTGCAGCTCGACGGCTTCGCGGGCGGTCCGTTCGGCTTCCTCGCGGGCGTTCCACTCCGCTTCCACCTGCGCGCGACGCTCTTCCTCTTCCTGGGCCTTTCGCTCCGCTTCTTCACGGGCAAGACGGGCTTCCTCTTCGCGCCGGATCAGCTCTTCTTCGAGCAGCTTTCGCCGCTCTTCAGCCTCCTGAACCAGTTGGTCAGCCGCTTCGCGTGTCTGACGATTCGACTCTTCATGCAGCTTGACCGCTTCCGAGCGGGCAATCTGAACCTCCTGCTCGCGACGTTGAAACTCTTCTTCAAGCGTCCGTTGATGCTCCTGGGCCTCCTGGACCTGTTGTTCGGCCTCTTCGCGGGCCAGGCGTTCCGCCTCGACGCGAGCCTGATGCTCTTCCTGCTCCCGCGACCGGCGTTCTCCCTCTTCGCGCAGCAGGGTTTCCATCTTTTCGCGCTCGGTTTGCGCCAGCTCTTCTTTACTGCGCAACTCCTCTTCCAGCTGGGACCGGCGCTCTTCGATTTCCCGGACCTGCTGTTCGGCCTCTTCGCGGGCCTGCCGCTCCGCCTCTTCGCGGGCCTGATGGTCCGCTTCCATCTGAACACGCCGTTCGGCCTCTTCGGCCATGCGCCGTTCGGCCTCTTGCTGGGCTAGTTGGGCCTCCTCTTCGTGCTCGCGCAGAACCTGTTCCAGCTTCTGGCGACGCTCTTCGGTTTCCCGCACCTTGAGTTCGGCGGCTTCCCGCGCCTGCCGTTCGGCCTCTTCCCTCGCCTGCAGGTCGGCTTCCACCTGGGCACGATGCTCGGCTTCTTCCTGTGCCTGCCGTTCGGCCTCCACTTGGGCCAATCGGGTGGCCTCCTCGCGCTGACGCAACTCCTCTTCCAGCTGCAGATGGCGCTCTTCGGTCTCCACCACCTGCCGTTCGGCCTCTTCACGAGCCTGCCGCTCCGCCTCCCCGCGCGCCTCGAGTTCCTGCTCCACCTGGGCGCGCCGCACAGCTTCTTCCTGAGCCTGGCGTTCCGCTTCTTCCCGGGCCAGCCGGGTCTCTTCTTCGCGACGATGCAATTCTTCTTCCAGCAGGCGACGGCGCTCTTCCGTTTCACGGACTTCCTGCTCTACCTCAAGCCGGGCCTGACGCTCGGTCTCTTCCCGGGCGGCCTGTTCGGCCTTCTCCAGCTCCCGCCGCTCGGCCTCTTCTTGCGCCTGCCGTTCGGCCTCCGCCCTAGCGACACGGGCCTCCTCTTCGCGGCGGCTCAATTCTTCTTCCAGCTGCCGGCGACGTTCTTCCGTCTCCTGGACAAGCTGTTCCGCCTCTTCGCGGGCTTGGCGTTCCCCCTCTTCGCGAGCCTGATGTTCCGCCTCTTCCTTCGCGCGCTGCTTGGATTCTTTCTTCGCACGCTGTTCGGCCGCTTTCCGCTCCTGCTTGGAGTTTTCTTCAAACTGGTGGAGTTCCTGCTCCAATTGACTGCGGCGTTCCTCCGTCTCCTTCACCTTGAGTTCGGCCGCTTCCCGCGCCTGACGCTCCACCTCTTCCCGCGCCTTCTGCTCGGCCTCCGCCTGCGCGCGCTTTTCTTCCTCTTCCTGCCAGAGTTTTTCAATGGCGGTCCGCTCCAGATCTGCGGCTTCTTCCCTGCGCTGCAGTTCCTGTTCGAGTTCACGGCGCTTCTCTTCAATTTCCTGAATCCGCTGCTCGGCTTCCAGGCGCGCCTGGCGTTCGGCTTCCTCGCGAGCGAGGAGCGCTGCTTCCTCCTGGACCCGCTTTTCAGCTTCTGCCTGCATCCGGCGCTCGGCCTCTTCCCGGGCCTTCTGCTCTGCCACTTCCCGCTTCTTCAGCTCTTTCTCCAGCTTCCGGCGGTTCTGCTCCGCATTCTGCGCCTTCTGTTCCACTTCCTCACGGGCACGGCGCTCCGCTTCTTCGTGCGTCCGGCGCACATCCACTTCAGACTGCTTCAGCGCCTCTTCCAGCTGCCGGCGACGCTCTTCGGCCATCCGCGCGCGATCTTCCGCCTCTTCCCGAGAATTCCGGCTGACTTTAGGTTTTTTGGTGCCGCGACCAGGTGGCGGTGGCTGTACATTCAGTGTGATCGTCGGCTCCGGTTCGGGCTTGGCAACCACTGGTTCGGGCTTCGGCTCAGTCGCGGCGGCCGACTCCGGGACCTCCTCAGTCCTCTCGGGTTCTTCCAGATCCTCAACCCGCACTTCCTGTTCTTCTTCAATCAACGGTTCAGGTTCCTCCTCGGCGGAAACGGGAAGTCCCTCTTCGAACAGTTCCTGCTGCTCCACCGTGCTCTCCGGAGGAAAAGTATCTTCGGCCGCGAATTCCTCCCACTCGACCTCATCCGCTTCCACCTGAACGGGCTCTTCCATCGAAACCGGCGCGACAGGCGGATTCAGCTCGCGGGCTTTCTGCTGAGCATCCGCAATCTCCTGGGCCTTGCGCTCTGTTTCCTTCCGCTTGTGCGCTTCCTTCATTTTCTTCTGAAGGCCAGAAAAGAGCCCCGGCTTCTTTTTGGGATCGCGGATCAGTTCGGTCTTATCCGTATGGATGCCCCCCGAATTCAGGTAGGCTTGAATAAACGGCACCGGGTCCAAACCCAGAAACTCGCAATACAAGCGGAAAAAACCCTTGGCATAGGGTGGGGCAATCAACTTCGGAAAGTTATCCTCCTCCATGGCCTGAATCACGAGGGCCTTCAAATGGGTCGCCGCCGCCGCCTCGGAAACCGTGACCCGTTTGTGCTCGCGCACTTCTTTCAGCTGTTGACCCAAACCGCTCATGACACCATCCTAACCCTGCAGGGTTTCTTCATCGTCGCTCTCCATATCAGGGGAGTCGAAGCCATCCAAATCAAACAGAATTTCCCGGGCTTCCGAGCCGCGGGGAGGGCCCACCATACCCTTATCTTCCAGAATATCGATGACGCGTGCCGCACGGGTATAGCCGATGCGGAGCCGACGCTGAATCGAGGAGGTGCTCGCCCGCCGGGTTTGCCGGATCACTTCGATGGCTTGCTGAATCAGCTCTTCATCCTCTTCGGGCATTTCGGGCAGACCGACGCCCCCCTTGCCTTCCATCTTCGCCTGCAATGCGCTTTCGAAGCGAGGCTTGCCCTGCTGCTTCCAGTGCTCGGCGATGACTTGGATCTCTTCATCCTTCGTCCAGGCACCCTGGGCCCGCTGAATCTTGTTCGTGCCCGCCACGACCAGCATGTCGCCTTTACCCACCAATTTGTCAGCGCCCTCCTGATCCAGGATCACGCGACTGTCATTTTTCTGAGCCACCTTGAACGCGATCCGGCCGGGGATGTTCGACTTGATCGTACCGGTGATGATGTTCACCGTGGGCCGTTGCGTCGCGATAATCATATGAATTCCGGTCGCCCGCGCGAGCTGGGTCAGCTTCTGGACCTGAGGTTCGATGTCCTGCTGGGCAGTCAACATCAGATCTGCCAGCTCATCGATAATGATGACAATGTACGGGAGGGTGTCCGGCAGCGCATCCGGATCCGGTTTCGGTGCGGGCGGCGGCTCCATGGAAGCGGCCTCTTCGGAGGCTTCCCCCTGGAACAGTTCCGGCTGCTCGACCTTCGGGCGTTCATTGAAGGAAATGATGTCGCGCACCCGGGCCTTATGGAACAGCTTGAAGCGCTTCTCCATTTCCTGGATCGCCCAGCGCAATCCGCTCACCACCTTTTTGGCCTCCGTAATCACGGGAACCAGCAGATGGGGCAAGTCGTTGTATCCCGAAAATTCGACAATCTTCGGATCGATCAGAATCAGACGCAGTTGGTCCGGTGTCTGCGTGGACAGCAAGCCAGCGAGGATAGAATTCATACAGACCGTCTTGCCCTGCCCCGTCGCCCCCGCGATCAGCAGATGGGGCAGTTTAGCCAGATCGGCCATCAGGATATGGCCGCCCACATCCTGGCCCAGTGCCAGCGGAAGCGCCGCCTTCGAGGTGGCCCACTTCGCACTCTGGAGCAACTGACGCAGCACCACCGGAACCGGCTTGCGGTTGGGCACTTCCACGCCCACAACGCCCTTGCCCGGAATCGGGGCCTGCACACGGATGCTCTCCGCCTTCAGCGCCAGCGCCAGATTCCCCGCATAGGTGCCGATTTTCTCGACCTTCACTCCGGCCGCCGGCAGCAATTCATATCGCGTGACAACCGGTCCCTGCTCCACATGGGTCACTTCGGCTTCGATTCCGAATTCAGCCAGCGTGTTCCGGATGATCTTCGTGGTATTTTCCAGTTCATCGGCACCGATCCGTTCGGCGGAGCCTTCCGGAATCGGTTGCAACAGCGTCATCGGCGGCAGCACCCACTTGGGCGGCGGCTGATCGGCTTCTTCCTCAGCCGTCTGCGTCGAGGCCGCCTGCGCATTCTTCAGAGCCAGGGCATCGGCGGCATGCTTGTCTTCCTCCGCCTTTTTCTGTTCCTTCAGACGTTTCATAAAGACGGCCTTGCGCTGGGCCTCCTCTTGCTCGCGGGCGGCATCGGCTTCTTCGCGCTGACGACGTTGCGCCTCCACGTCAAGCCGGCGCGCCTCGGCCTTCGCCTGACGTTCTTCTTCCTTGGCCTGTCGCTCCTCGTCCCGAGCCAGGCGTACGTCTTCCTTCTCGCGTCGGCGGTCTTCCTTCTCCTGGATCCGGCGTTCCTTCTCCATTTCGCGCATCAGCTTCGCGCGCTCCCGCTCCACCAGCATGGATTCGCGTTCCGCTTGCTGCTGGGCCGACCGACGACCCGCGGCCCACTCTTCGCGTTGGGCCTGCATGCGTTCCCAGATTCCCGTCACCGCCGCCAACAATTCTTTCGGATGCGTCTGGGAGACAAAGAAAAGCCCTCCAACAACCACACCGACGCAGATAATCGCCGCACCGACGAGGCCCAAATAATTCGTTAGAAACAGACGGCCCAGAAAATAGCCGATGAACCCACCCGGCATGTGGCTCAGATTCAGGCGGGCGGCACTCACTTCATTCCAGAAGTCGGCCTGGATATCCACCAACACGCACAAGCCTGACAGGATAGCCAGCATCCAAAGGACCCGGGGCCAGACCCGTTCTGCGGACTGCACGATCATCAGGATGCCCCAGACCGCCATCACCAGTGGGAACACAAACCCCACCAGCCCAAACACTTTAAAGAGACCCCACGCCGTCCAGGCCCCCACCGGGCCGATATAATTCGCCGTCGGAGAGTTGGCGGGGCTGCATTCCCACGGGATGTCCTTCCATGTATAAGACACCAGGGCAAGCAGTAGCAATACCCAGAGCGCCTGCATCAGGATTCCCGTCGCCTCGCGGCGCACATTCGCTGTTTTCTTCTTTTTTCGAGCCATATTCATAGGAAAATAGCAGAAAACGCGCCCTCAATGCAACATCGCTTTCTTTTTCCTTATATAGGGCAAATCAAGTTTTCCGGTTCCTGCCCTGTCCCCTTGCCGGATATATTTTTCCACACTATGGAAACCATTTTTCCATAGTGTGGAAACAGGACAGAAATAGAGACCACTCCACGGAAATTCGACAGAGAACCCTCGGATAGTGATTCGAGAACCGGCCCCAAGAATGGAGTCAGCGGACGGGGATCGAAAACGCCCGCGCCATGCGGATCAGCGCCACGGATTCGCGGATATTGTGTTCGAGCAGCTCACGAACGGTATCCACCACGGTCACACGAGCCAACGCGTCCGCGAAGGACAATCCCTCAGCCTGCTCAACAATACAGGCGGCATCCAGCGGAAAATAGGTCGGCTCGGTCTCGGCGCCGGTCGCCCGGGCAAGCACATCACGCTGCCACAGCTGGATGGTCCGCAGGATTTCCTCCCGCATTTCCTTCACACGGGACGCCACCCGGCCGTCAATTTGATCTCTCGTGGCAGTAGCAGAATGGCTCGATTCCGGGGCTTCGGCCTCTTTTTCCTCTTCCTGGGCCCGCTCTTTCAATTCACGCAAGGGAGCGGTCAGCTGATCGGTCCAGGCCAGCATTTCGCAAGCCTTCCGAAGCGGCGGCCGGCGGAGAAGATCCATGACCACCGGTCCCCAGTCGGCATTCAGCCGCCCCCCCCCTTCGCTCACATCGACCACCTGAGTACGGGACCGGATCGTCGGCAGCATCGCCGCCGCCGTGTCCGTCACCAGCAACAGATAACTGTTCGAAGGCGGCTCCTCCAGCGTCTTGAGAAGAATATTCTGCGCCGTGGGATTCATCCGGTCCGCAAATAGAATCACGCAGGCCTTGCATCCGCCCTCATAGGAGGTCAACTCAAAGAACTGAATCAGTTCACGACTTTCCTCGGCCTTGATCGCACGACTTTTCCCCTCCGGTTCCACCCAGCGGATATCTACATGCTTCCGCAGCTGATCCCCCTCCAGACCCGGAAAGACCAGTGACAGCCAGCCCTCGGCAAACTCCCCGCCCGCACCGCGCGGATGTCCTGACACCAACAAAGCATGCGGCAGGCGCCCCGCCTTTTTTGCGCGACGGAAGTTATCAAGCGCGGCTTCAATCCTTGGCGAAAAAGGCATCGTTCACCAGCTTCCAGACATCCTCGGCAATCGGTTCGGCATGGCGCATGGCATCCACCTTGCGGAAGCGATCCGGAAATCGCTTTGCGAGTTCAAGGTAGCCCTGACGAACCTTTTCATGAAACTCCAGGGCTTCGCTCTCAATCCGGTCATATTGGATTTTTTTGCCCACCTGGCGTTTGGCACAGCGCTGCATGCCCAGGCTCACATTCACATCCAGAAGAATGGTCATGTCCGGCACCGCCGCGCCCACCGCAAACTGGTTGATGGTTTCCATCAGTTCCACGGAGAAGCCCCGGCCGAAGCCCTGATACGCCGTGGTAGAATCTGCAAACCGGTCACACAGCACCCAGGCCCCGCGATCCAGAGCCGGCTGAATAACCTTCCGGACCAGTTGCGCACGACTGGCTTCAAAGAGGAGCACTTCGCTTTCCGCACAGGGATCTTCACCGGCCTCGTTATATTGCAGGACACCGCGAATGGCTTCGCCCAGTTTGGTGCCGCCGGGTTCACGCGTATAGATGACCTCGATGCCGCGCTCCTCGAGTTTGGTAATCAGCATAGAGGCTTGCGTGCTCTTGCCCGCGCCCTCCGGCCCTTCAAATGTAATCAGTCTGCCTTTGCTCATCTGCCCTCTCCAATCTAAATCATATTTATCAGGAATCCGGAAAACCGGGGAACACTTTCTTTAGGCTTTTGTAATCACCTGCCCATTGGGGGTGTCTTTCACCAGCCAGCCCAGGGCAGCCATTTCGTCGCGCAGCGCATCAGATTGCGCCCAATCCTTGGCGGCACGTGCCTCCTGGCGCCGATCCACCCGCGACTGAACCTCGGCAGGAATGGATTCGACCGGTTTTTCCAGCACGCCCAGCGCGCCATCCCAGCGTTGGAACAGCTCGACCATGGCCGAGGCCTCCGCGGCATCCAGCGTATGGGAATCCATCGCGGCATTCCCTTCCCGGATGGCATCGAACAAAGCGGCCAGCGCGCCCGAAATATTTAGATCCTCGTCCATAGCGGCTTCAAATCGTTCAGCGGTGTCATGAGCCCAACCGGGCAGCAGTCCGGCCGGAACGGTTCCGGCAGCTTCTTTGACACGTGTGGTGAACTCATCAATCCGGCGCAGAGAGGTTCGCGCGGCATCCAGGGAGGAAAAGGTGAAGTTCAGCGATGCGCGATAATGCGTCGCCAAGAGTTCGTACCGGACCTCGCGTCCGGAGTAGCCGCGCTCCAGTACATCGCGCAGCGTATAGAAGGTCCCCTGCGATTTGGACATCTTGTGCCCATCCACCATCAGATGCGCGCAGTGCAGCCAGTACGTGGCCAGCGGCTGTCCATTCGCCGCCTCACTTTGCGCGATCTCATCTTCGTGGTGCGGGAAGATGTTGTCCACGCCCCCGGTGTGGATATCAAAACTGGGGCCCAGATATTTCTGGCTCATGGCCGAACATTCGATGTGCCATCCCGGACGCCCACGGCCGAAGGGGGAATCCCACACGACCTCTCCGTCCTTTTCGTCCCACGCCTTCCAGAGCGCAAAGTCGGCGACATTTTCTTTGTCGTATTCATCCGAGGCCACGCGGACGCCCGACCGCATCCCTTCGCGATCCAGACGCGCCAGCTTGCCGTAAGCCGGCCACTTATCGATGCTGAAATAGATGGATCCTTCCTCTGAACGATACGCAACTCCCTTTTCCAAAAGGATTTCGATCAGGGCAATCATTTCCTGAATATGATCGGTAGCGGCAGGATAATGCTCGGCCGGCTCGATATTCAACGTCCGGATATCGTCAAAGAAAGCCGTTTTGAACGGGGCGGTAAAGTCATCCAGCGATTGGCCCTTCTTCTGGGAATCCCGGATGGTTTTGTCATCCACATCCGTCAGGTTCATCACCTGCGTAACCTGGAACCCTTTGAACTGAAGCCAGCGGCGAAGCAGGTCCTCGAACACATAGGCGCGGTAGTTTCCGATGTGGGCATAGTTATAGACGGTCGGCCCGCAGGTATAGAGGCGGGCATGGCCGGACTCCAGCGGGACAAACTCTTCCAGGGTTCTCGTGAGTGTGTTTTGAACTCGGAAACTCATTCTGGCCCCTCGCTCTTTTTCTTCCGTGACGCGGTTTTTTTCGCGGCTTTCTTTGCCGATTTTTTCACCGGCGCTTTCTTGGCCTTCGCGGCGCGCCGGGCGAGTTCGCTCTTCGGGGGATGGAATTCCAGACAGTCGTCCCCCTCCTCCACCTCGATGATTTCGTTGTTCTCAATTTTGCCGCGCAAGATATCCTCGGCCAGCACGTTCTCCAGCCAGTGCTCCACGGCACGACGCAGCTGTCTCGCTCCATAGGCGGGATCAAACCCCTTGAGCATCAGGAAATCGAAGGCCGACGGCATCACTGAGAGCGTGATTTCGCGCGACCTCAATCGGGCGGCCACCTTGGCCACTTCGATTTCAAGGATCGTTCGGACATCTTCTTTCTGCAGCGGACGGAAAACAATGAGTTCCTCCACGCGGTTGAGCAGTTCAGGACGAAAGCTCTGCTTGGCGGCCTCCAGCATCTGCGACTGGAGCGTCGAGTAGTTGGTTTCGGCCGAATGTCCGGCAAACCCTAACCCCCCTCCGCGGCGGACCAGATCCGCCCCGATATTGGAGGTCATGATGATGATGGTGTTCCGGAAGTCAACCGTACGGCCGAGTCCATCGGTCAGACGGCCTTCCTCCAGAATCTGCAGCAGCATGTGCATCACATCGGGATGCGCCTTCTCGATCTCATCGAACAGCACCACGGAATAGGGTTTTCGACGCACACGCTCCGTCAGCTGACCTCCCTCTTCATACCCCACATATCCCGGCGGCGATCCGACCAAGCGGGAGGCATTGAATTTCTCCATGTATTCGGACATATCGATCTGAATCAGGGCGTCGGGGCTGTTGAACATGAATTCAGCCAACGATTTGGCCAGCAAGGTCTTGCCCACACCTGTGGGTCCCAGAAAAATAAACGAGCCAATGGGGCGGCGCGGATCTTTCAGGTCGGCTCGCGAACGGCGCAGGGCCTTGCACACCGATGAAATCGGATCAGCCTGACCAATGACGGTTTTGGATAGCACCCCCTCCATCTCCAGGAGCTTGGCAGTCTCTTTCTGCTCTATCTTCTCAAGGGGGACACCGGTCCATTTGGAGACAATCAGACGCACATCCTCTTCCGTGACGGCCACTATTTTTTCGGAGTGGGTTTTCCGCCACTCGGCCAGTTCGGTCTCCAGCTCGGCGCGCAGCTTTCGTTCCTCATCCCGCAGTTTGGCTGCCTCCTCAAATTTTTCTTCCTGGATGGCGGCATTCCGCTGTGCGAGCAGAGCCGCGATGGCCTTCTCCTTGTCCTTCACATGCGTGGGCCGTGTCATGGAGCCGATGCGCGCGCGGGCGCCGGCCTCATCGATGACATCGATGGCTTTATCCGGCAGGAACCGGTCCTGCAGATAGCGAGCCGACAGCTGGACCGCCGCCACAATGGCCTCTTCGCTGAACAGAGCATGGTGATGATCTTCATAGCGACCGCGCAAGCCCTTGAGAATCTCAATGGCTTCATCAATCGAGGGTTCCCGGACCAGCACGCTCTGGAAGCGGCGTTCCAGCGCCGCATCCTTTTCAATGAACTTCCGATATTCATTGAGGGTGGTAGCCCCAATGACCTGCAGTTCGCCGCGGGACAAAGCCGGCTTGAGGATATTGGCGGCATCCATCGCGCCTTCCGCACTGCCGGCCCCGACCAGGCTGTGCAGCTCGTCCACAAACAGAATCACATTCTTCGCCCGGCGGATTTCATCCATGACCGCCTTGATGCGTTCCTCAAACTGGCCGCGATATTTGGTGCCGGCCACCATCAGGGCCAGATCCAGCGAGACCACCCGTTTGCCGTGCAACAGCTCCGGGACTTCATTGTTGGCGATGGCTTGAGCCAGTCCCTCGGCAATCGCGGTTTTGCCCACACCGGCTTCACCGAGCAGTGCCGGATTGTTTTTGGTGCGTCGGCAGAGAATGCGCATCACTCGCTCGATTTCATCCGAGCGGCCAATCACGGGATCCAGCACCCCTTTTTCAGCCAGTGCGGTCAGATCGCGCCCGAAGGTCGACAGCGCCGGCGTCTTGGAATCCTTCGCGCGACCGGGGCCGGGATGAGACAACGGTTCACCGTTGGGCGTCTCCAGCTCATTCGGTTGCCCCGGCTCATAGTTCGGGTCCAGTTCCTTCATCACGGCGTGACGGGTCTGTTCCAGATCCACATTCAGGTTCGATAGAACCCGGGCCGCCACGCCTTCGCCTTCACGCAGCAGGCCCAGCAGGATATGTTCCGTGCCGACAAAGTCCACATTCATGCCGCGCGCTTCGGTTCCCGCCAGGGCTAGCACCTTTTTGACGCGCGGGGTGTACGGGACATTCCCGACGGTTTTCATATCGGATCCGACGCCGACCGCCTTTTCGACTTCCATTCGCACGGTATCCAGGTCCAGGCCCATCCGGCGAAGAACCGTCACGGCAACGCCCTGTCCTAGAGCAATCAGACCCAGCAGCAGGTGCTCGGTCCCGATATAGCCGTGGTTGAACCGGTCGGCCTCCTGGCGGCTCAGTTGAAGCACCTGTTGGGCTCGTGGTGTGAAATTGTTCATGGTTTCTTTGACCCTCTCGGTTTTGTCGGGCGCTTCAGCAGGCTTCGCAGCCGCCGGGCCCGTTCCAAATCGCGCTCTTCGCTTTTCATTTCCCGCCCAACCAGCGCCTGCAGATGGGCCGGTTGCACATCCAGCAACCAACTGTCCACCTGCTTCATCTCGATCCCTTTCGTCAGCCCCAGGGCAATTCCCAGGCGAAGTTCCGAAAGGCGCTCCAAGGCTTCCTGGGCCGTCATCAAGCGCGCGGAGGCCAGGATTCCCTCTGCGCGTGCCACTAAATCTTCTGCAAACATCGCCCGGTCCTGTTTCAGACGCTCGCGTGCGTTCCGCTCATGCCCCGCGATCTCCTGCACAATCTCCTCCAGATCTGAAAGGATGCGGATCTCGGAGAGGCCCAGTGTCCGCTGATTCGACACCTGGAACATATTCCCCAATGCCGTGGTGCCTTCTCCCCAGCGGCCGCGAACGGTCAGCCCGATTTTGCTCAGTCCGTTCATGATGGGTTCCATCTCATTCAGCAGCACCAGTCCCGGCAGATGCATCATGGTGCTCGCGCGCATTCCCGTCCCGACATTTGTCGGGCAGCTGGTCAGATAGCCCAGCGAAGAGGAAAAGGCATATTCCAGGCGAGCCTCCAACGAATCATCCAGTGCATTGACATCCTCCCAGGCCTGCCGCAACGCCAATCCCGGGCGAAGGGCCTGGATGCGCAGATGATCCTCTTCGTTAATCAGGACGGAGTGGGTCCCTTCTGCGTTCATGCAAATTGCAGATTCCGGCCGCCCCTCCAACAGGTTGCGGCTGATGAGATGGTCTTCAAACAGACGCTGCCGCGACAGGGAGGGCAGATCCGGCAGTTGTTCTTGCAGAGGCAGCACTTCCCGGGCGGCTTCCATGATGCGTTGACGGACATCGAGGCGCCCTTCCGGCAGAGCCTTGTCCGGGAAGGGCAATCCATGCAGATTCCGTGCCAGGCGTACCCGGCTGCTGAGCGTGATGCCCACCATGTCGGAATAGGAAGAGCCCGTTGGACCGTCTTGAGGAGAAGCGTTCACACTCACGCTTCCCCCGGCTCCACCGGCAGTGCTTTGATCTGATCGCGCAGTTCGGCGGCGCGTTCATAGTTTTCCCCCGCGACCGCCTTGTCGAGCTCACGGCGCAGCCGGATCGTCTCCACCGACGCCTTTAACCGTTCGGAGGAGCGGCCGGGCACCTTGCCCATATGCTGATCGCTGTGCTGCAGAGAAAGAATCACAGGGAGCATTTCCGCGGCAAAACAGTTATAGCAATGCTCACAGCCCAATCGGCCCTTCTTGAGTATATCTTTACGGGTCATGCCGCAGATGGGACACATCGTCACTCTTGCCGAGTGCGGTGGGGTCCGCTCCTCTTTCAAATGGGCCAGCTCGTCCTGGATGTTTTCCATCATACCGCTGAGATCCATGGGCTGGGCGTGCACATCGATCCCCTTCTGGGCGGCACAGTCCTCGCACAGATGGAACTTTTCGACCTTTCCATCCACCACCTGGGTGAGATGGACCGAGGCCTCATTCTGATGACAGTTCTCGCATAACATTGGCCCGGAACCTTACCACGCACCGGCCTCATTTTCCAGCCTCAAAACACCCCGCTGGGGGTGAATATTTTTGTCGCATTCCGGCTCCGCCCCTTTACAATACGGCATATGAAGTGGAAAGAAACCGCATCGGCCCTTGGATTGCCGCTGAAAGCCTGTTTTGACCTGACCCTGTCGGAACGGCGCTTCCTGCTTGGTCTGCTGCTACTCTTTTGCCTCGGGCTGGGCGCCCGCTGGCTTCAGCAGCATCCGAAGCCGATCTCCCACCCGCCCCCGTCTCAGGAAGGCCTTCCCCATGAATGACTGCATTTTTTGTAAAATCGTTGCGGGTGAAATCCCCTCCATCAAGATTCTCGAGACCGAGCATGTCCTGGCGTTCATGGATATCGGCCCGATTGTCAAAGGCCATGCCCTGGTGATTCCCAAGGCCCATCATAATCCTCTCGCCCAGACTCCGGACGAGGTTCTGGGGCAGGTCATGTCGGTGGTCCGCGTAGTCGCCCAGGCCATACAGGAGGGCCTCGGCGCGGACGGCATCAACATTCATCAGGCCAACGGTGAAGCGGCGGGCCAGGTGGTTCCCCATCTCCATTTCCATGTGATTCCGCGGTTCAAGCATGATGGGCACCACTGGAACTGGACCCCGCATCCTTATGCCGATCTGTCGGAAGCCTCGGCACTGGCCGACCGCATCCAATCCGCCCTTCCCCGGTGATTCCATGGAAATTCCCCCTCTCAGCGAAGCCGTTTCCCGTATCTGCGCCCAGGACAAGCGGTACCTGCCGGAGGCCTATCTCTTTCTTCATGACGGACTGATGCTGACACTCAAGAACATCCAGCAAGCCGAGAAAAAACCGCGCCAGATCAGCGGCGCTGAATTGTCCGAGGGGCTTCGCCAGACCGCCCTTCAGCAGTTCGGTCCCCTGACAATGACCGTCCTCAACCGCTGGGGCCTACAGACCACCCGCGACTTCGGCGAGATGGTCTTTGTCCTGCTGGAGGCCGGCCTTCTGGGGAAAACCGACAAAGACCGTATCGAAGACTTTGATGAGGTGTATACCTTTGAAGAAGCTTTCCGCGCTCCCTTTCAGCCGAAGCCCCGCCGCAAGAAAGCGGTTCCAGGCCACCCACCGGCATCTTCACACAAAAAATAAACCGCCTTTTTGCAGGACGCGTCGGCTCCGTCTCTCTCCCCTCATACGCAACAGGCTCCCTGTCGAGACAGAGAGCCTGAGCGGCAGGCGCGCCCTTCGGCGCGCCGGAGCGGACAGCCAGCGTTAGCCGCTGAGACCGCCGATGATCGAGACCAGCGGCATGAACAGGGCGATCACGATCGTACCCACCACCACGGCCAGGAAGATAATCAGCAACGGTTCAATAATCGACGTCATCGCCGCCACCGCATTATCAACGTCATCGTCATACGAATCGGCGATCTTGTTCAGCATATCCGGCAGGGCGCCCGTCTCTTCACCGACTTCCACCATACTGACCACCATCGGCGGAAAAACCTTCGAGGAGGCAATCGGCGGCGCCATGTTTTCACCTTCCTTCACCGCATCATGAATGGTCGACACGGCACGGGAAATGACTTCATTGCCAACGGTTTCCTTGACGATGTTCAGCGCCTGCAGAACCGGCACACCGGCCGCCATCAGTGTGCCCAGCGTGCGCGTGAAGCGGGAAATCGAATTTTTGCTGATCAGGCTGCCGAAAACCGGGGCATGCAGCTTGAACTGATCCAGGGCGTACAAACCCTTCTCAGTTTTAGCCAGGAGTTTGATAACCATCACCAGGGCCACAATCACAATGATCACCACGGGGAAGCGGTGCACCATGGTGTCACTGGCATTCATAACGAACTGCGTGATCGCCGGCATGCCCTTGCCGCCCATCAGGTCGTCAAAGATCTCCGCGAACTTCGGTACGATATAAATCATGAGGAACATCAGAATACCAAGCGCCATCACCAGCACCACGACCGGATAGGTCATGGCACTCTTGACCTTGCCCTTGATCTTTTCGGCCTTCTCCTGGAAATCCGACAGGCGCGACAGCACGACATCGAGCACACCCCCGATTTCACCGGCCTTCACCATGTTCACAAAGAGCTTGTCGAAAATTTTCGGATGAGCCGCCAGCGCTTCCGCAAAAGTGCTGCCGGACTCGATGCTTTCCGCCATCTGGGCCAGAGCGTCTTTCAACGCCGGATTCTTTTCCTGACGCTGCAGCACACGGAGCGCACGCATCAGGGGAAGACCGGCATTCACCAGCGTGGACATCTGACGGGTAAAGGTGGTCAGCTGCTTGGCTTTGACTCCCCCCTGCATAAACTTGGGCAGCTTGATTTCCATCTGCATCGCGCTCTTGGAGACCTTGCCCTTCTTGGACGGTGCTGCGCCGCCGCCGGACAGCTCCTCCACCTTCGTGGGAAAATACTGCTTGTCCCGGATGCTGGACAGCGCGGCAGACTGGCTACTGGCCTCAATCTCTCCGTGAACTTCTTTGCCGTTGGAATCCAATGCCGTAAATTTATAGCGTGCCATGCCAGCTCTCCCTTTCTACTGCCTCACCGGCCCGACATCCGGGCCGACCGCTTATCCTCAAGTGTACTTCAAGACTTCTTCAACTGTCGTATATCCATCCAGGATGCACCGGATGCCATCCTCGCGCAGGGTCCGCATGCCCAGCTCCACCGCCTTGTCACGAATGACCAGGGTCGGTTTCCGCTGATTGATCAGCTCACGGATGGGATCCTTCACGCGCAAATATTCATAGATGCCCCGCCGGCCCTTATAGCCGGTCTGGTTGCAATAGGAGCAGCCTGCTCCATAGTAGAACTGGCGACCGCCGACCTGGGCCTCGGTCATGCCCAGCTGCTCCAAGATATCCGGCGTGGCATCATAGCCCGTTTTGCAGTTACTGCAGATGGAACGGACCAGCCGCTGCCCGAGAATAGCCTCCAGGGTGGAGGCAATCAGGAAGGGTTCCACCCCCATGTCGATCAGACGGGTGATGGCACCGGCGGCATCATTCGTATGCAGCGTACTGAATACCAGATGACCCGTGAGGGAAGCCTGAATCGCGATTTCCGACGTGGACATGTCTCGGATTTCACCGACCATGATGATGTCTGGATCCTGGCGAAGAAACGCTCGGAGCACTTTAGCGAAGGTGACCCCGATCGCCTCGTGAATCGGCACCTGCACGATCCCGTCGATATCATATTCCACGGGTTCTTCCGCCGTCAGCAGCTTGTTTTCGACGGTGTTCAGACGGCGGAGGGCCGAATAGAGGGTGGTGGTTTTGCCGGACCCGGTCGGGCCGGTGACCACCACGATACCGTTGGGCTTTTCGATGTCCTCCCCGAAATACTGGTAGACATCATCCGGCATACCGATGTTTTCGAGATCCAGCGAGACCACGCTTCTGTCCAGAACACGGAGCACGACACTTTCGCCGAACTGGGTCGGCAGCGTCGAAACACGGAAATCAATCATGCGGCCGGCGACCGGCAGCTGAATCCGACCATCCTGAGGGATGCGCCGTTCGGCGATGTTCAGTCCCGAAATCACCTTGAGACGCGACGTCACCGGCAGAGCCAGATGACGAGGCGGCGGCGCCATTTCATAGAGCGCGCCATCCACGCGATAGCGGATCTTGAATTCGTCTTCAAACGGTTCGAAATGGATATCCGATGCGCGGTCCTGCACCGCCTGATAGATCACCAGATTCACAAAACGGACCACCGGACGTGAATTGGCCGCCGCTTCCACGGAGGCGATGTCATCGGCGCGCGCGCCGCTTTCCAGCAGATCGCCGGCGCCTTCCAGCTCATCCTCCAGCGAATCCAGCATATCCTTCATGGATTCGTCTTCGGTCCCGTAATAACGAGAGATGGCCGTGACGATGGCTTCGGAGGAATCCACAGAGAACTGGAGATCCTTCGTCAGCACAAATGAAATTTCATCGCTGACTTCCGGGCTGATGAGATCCGAGGTCACCAGGATGACCGAGTTTCCGTCGGCCTCAATGGGCATCACATTGTACATGCGCGCCACACTCCCCGGCACAGCCAGCAGCGTATCTGCGGAGATCGTCATGTTCTCCAGATCCACGCGTTCGGCCCCCAGCAGCTGCGCAATCAGGTCCAGACCCTGATCGATGGTGATCAGTTCCATCTCCTGTGCCACATCTTTGGTGGGCTTGCCAGTGCGCTCGTGTTCATCCACCACCTCTGCGGCCTGCGCCTCATCGATGGTGCCCGCGCGAACCAGCTCCTGCAAAAACATATCGGAATAATGAGCCATACCTCTGTCCTGCCTATTGCTTGCTGCGAATCTGCTGCATGATTTCTTCTGTGTCCTGGGCCTTGGTCACCAATTCCTCATAGGGGATCTTGCCCTGCTGCCACAGTTCCAAAAGATGGGAATCCAGCGTCTGCATTCCCCACTTCGCGCCCGTCTGCAGGTCGGAAGTGATCCGGAATGTCTTGTTGTCGCGAATTAGCGAACGGATCGACGGGGTCGCGATCATGATCTCGAAAGCCGCAATCCGGCCGCTTCCATCCTTCCGCGGCATCAGAATCTGGGAGATCACCGCGACGATGCTGGTCGAGAGCTGAGTTCGGACCTGCTCCTGCTGAGTGGTCGGGAACGCATCCACGATGCGGTCGACGGTGCGCGCGGCGCCGGTGGTATGCAGGGTGGCGAAAACCAGATGGCCGGTTTCCGCCGCCGTGATGGCCGCCTCCATGGTTTCCAGATCGCGCATTTCCCCCACCAGAATCACGTCCGGATCCTGACGGAGCGCCCGACGGAGCGCTTCCTTGAACGTCGGCACATCCTCGCCGACTTCTCGCTGGGTCACCACCGACTTCTTGTGCTGATGATAATATTCAATCGGATCTTCCACCGTGATGATGTGGCAGTCCTTCTCTTGATTGATGATGTTCAGCATGCTGGCCAGCGTGGTGGTTTTACCTGACCCCGTGGGCCCCGTCACCAAAATCAAACCGCGCGGCTTGAAGAGCAAGTCCTTGACCATCCCCGGCAGCCCGATTTCTTCCAGCGTCAGCATCTTCGTGGGAATCTGGCGCAACACGACGCCAGTATGCCCCTTCTGACGGAAGATACTGACACGGAAACGGGCCACATCCTTGTAGCTGAAACCGAAGTCCGCCCCCCCCACCTTCTCCAGTTCAGCCATATGGCGCTCCGAGGTGATGCTCCGCATCAACCGATCGGTATCTTCGGGCTTCAGCGGTTCCGCGTCCAGCGGAGCCAGCGACCCGTGAATGCGCATGATGGGCGGCAAGCCGACCGCGAGATGCATATCCGACGCCGTTTCCTGGACACACAACTCCAGCAGATCGTCCATCTGGATTTCAGAAGCTTTAAGCGTACTCATCAGCCGTTGTCTCCCATCGTCACCCGCAGCACTTCAGACAGGGTGGTCTGCCCGGCTACGACCTTGCGGATCCCGTCCTCGCGCAACGTGCGCATGCCCAGTTCGCGGGCCTTGATACGCAATTCGGTGGAGGACACTTGCTCAAAAATCAGATTCCGGACCTCATCATTGATCAGGAACACCTCAAACAGTCCGATTCGGCCGCGATACCCGGAAAACTTGCACTCAGCGCAACCGGCACCTTGGAACAGCTCGGCGGACGCCAGCTGTTTCGCGGCCGGCCCCAGCAGACGTAGCTCGGATTCCTTCGGTGTATAGGGCTCTTTGCACTTATCGCAAATCTTTCGGACGAGGCGCTGGGCGATAATCGCCCGCGTGGACGAGGCAACCAGGAACGGCTTCACGCCAATATCAATCAAACGCGTCACCGCGCTGGGCGCATCATTCGTATGCAGGGTGCTGAACACCAGATGGCCGGTCAGAGAGGCATTCACCGCGATTTCGGCCGTCTCCATATCTCGAATTTCACCGATCATGATGATGTTCGGGGCCTGACGCAGAATTGCGCGCAGCGCCGCCGAGAACGTCATGCCGATATCCGCCCGCACCTGCACCTGATTGATCCCGCTCATTTGATATTCCACCGGGTCTTCCACGGTGATGATCTTGCGGTCTGGCTTGTTGATCGTGTTCAAGCAGGCATACAGCGTCGTCGTCTTCCCCGAACCCGTGGGACCGGTCACCAGGATGATCCCGTCCGACAAGCCGATTAGGCGCTCGAACACCTGCTGGTCATCTGCAAAGAAGCCCAGCTGCGGCAGGCCCAGAGCGATCCCGGCCTTGTCCAGAATACGCATGACGATGCTTTCGCCGTGGTTCGTCGGAATCGAGGACACACGCAGATCGAGATCGCGGCCCATCACATTGATCTGGATACGACCATCCTGCGGCACCCGCTTTTCCGCGATGCTCATGTTGGCCATGATCTTCACACGGCTGAGAATCGCCGCCTGCAGGCGCTTCGGGGGGCTGTCCACTTCGTGCAGGACACCGTCAATGCGATACCGCACGCGGAAATTCTTGGGCATCGGCTCCAGATGGATATCGGAAGCCCGGCTCCGAAACGCTTCCATGATGATCAGACTGACCAGTTTGATGATCGGCGCATCCGACTCGGACACATCCGTATCGGCCACCAGCTGCTGCTGCACATCATCGGGCAACGAGAGCGTTCCTTCGGTGATTTCCGTCAGCATCGACTCGACGGCGCCCGTGGCGCGGCCGTAGTAGTTGGCAATCGCCTTCTCGATCTCTTCGGGTGGAGCCACCACGCCTTCCACATTGCACTTCAGCACATAGCGCAGGCCATCAAGGGTATCCACATCCAGCGGATCGCCCAACGCCACCGAGAGCACATTGTCATTCTTGAAAACCGGAACCACTTTGTAGCGTTGCGCCACATCGCCTGGCACCATATCCAGAACTTCGCGCGAAATGTCCAACCCCGTCAGCGTAATGGTTTCCATGCCGAACTGGCCGGCGAGCACCTTGAGCATGGCCAGTTTGGTGGCCGCGCCTTCGCGTTCCAGAATGACCATAATGGGCTCATCCTCAGCCGTCGCCAGTTTCCGGGCCGCGTTGGCCTGTTCCCGCGTCACCAACCCCACATTCTCCAAAATCTCTAAAATATAATCGTCGTTTGAAGTCAAAGGGCTTCTCCTTCACCGAGTAGACTCTGCCGCAAACACGTCCCGCGGCCTATTTTACTCACCAGAATGTTGCGTCCAAAAGTACCCTTTCAAGCCCCCTCACGCAAGCTCAGAATCGGCCCTGCGCCAGCGGGTGCCGGCGGTCGGACTCCCGTGTTGCCTCAAATAAGTATGACACCGAAGGGGCGGTGAACGAGGGGCCGAT
>CAZGMQ010000030.1:0-35993 GCA_964526745.1 uncultured Verrucomicrobiota bacterium | reverse complement strand
AGGTGGCGGCGGCAGCGTTCATTTGCAGAATCAGATCCCGGTTCGCATCGGCCCCCCGTTCACCGCCCCTTCGGTGTCATGCTTATTTGAGGCAACACGCATGACAAGTCCAGGCACCCCTGCTATGCTTCTTGTTAGCCTGCCCCATAGGCGGACCCAGAACCGCAACCTGCTGTTTCTGTTTCCCTGTTCCCTGATGCTGTTCGCAACGGCACTCCGCGCCGAAGACACCCATCTCATCCTCCGGCCTGCCGCTTAAGGAGTATGCCGGCGAGACGCCGCCATAAGTCCATGGTCCCCGCCGCAATAGTTTCCATGGTATGGAAACAATTTTCGCGATTTTTCCATGGTATGGAAGAAATGTTTCCATAGTGTGGAAACTTTTCAACATTCTAATATTTGCAAATACTAGAATATTTTCGGGATCTGGCGTGGCTGAGCGCGATGAGGGTCAGGCGAATATGCGGTAGATATCCCAGGTCTTGCGGGTGGTCTCGGCCCAGATGAATTTTTGATCCGTTCGAAGCCGGCGGCGCGCAGCTGGGCGAGGCAATCGGAATCGCCCAGGACAGATTGAATCCGCTGTGGCCATTCGTCGACCTCATAGCCGTCAATCCGTTCGGCGGCATCGCTGAGAACCTCGGGAAGCGAACTGTTACGGGCGGAGATGACCGGCAAGCCCTCCACCCCACCGGGCCGTCCGCCCGGGGAGGAGCCTACTATTCCTCCTGAATTCTGTCGGCCGGCAACTCGTGGGTCTCGTCTTCTTTGATGGTTTCCGATGCGACTGGATCCGGACGGCTGAGCGGACATGGGAGGATCCACTGCAGCAAAACCAGCTGACGGTCTTCGGCCAGGATGCCGGGGACAAAGCATAGTCCCTCCCGCTCCAGCTGGGGCTGGTCCTTTTTTTTCAGGATAGCGAAATGTTGATGGCCAGGAGGGGCATCCGGCGCACAGCTCAACTCGCTTGGCGCTTGGAAGACATTCGCCAGATGGGGTTCGATTTCCATGCCATCCGTCAGTTCATCCTTGATGCCGTACATCCAGGGGACACGCTGGAGGTAGAAGGCCGCGGCCGGGGAGTAGATCCTGCACAGAAGCAGTTCGTCCTCTGGGGCGACTTGGCGGGAAACCTGTTGGTAGAAGGACGAGTTGTCATCGATGCCCACGAGGAATTCGGGGCCGGACAAGGGGTCCATCAGGAGGCCCAGTGTGGCGTAGCTGGCCGCCATGACGAGAAACAGGCCTGGGATGGTTTTCCAATATCCGCGAAAACACACCCATGCCCAAACGCCCAGCAAAGCGGCAACCGGAGCGAAAAGAACCCAGGCGGGCGGGCCAAACTGGCCGTCGAGCATGCCGAAACGGGCGAGCGCCCAGAAGAGGGCGATGCCTACCGGACAGAAGAGGGGCAGGAAGGCGGCGAGGGACCAGAGACGGCGGTCGACGGGATCGGAGGCGTCCCGGTCGGGAAGCATGCCCCGTCGCGTGATCAGCAGGACCATGGGTGGGAGCATGGGCAGGATATAGCTCATGAGCTTGCCGCGGCTCGCGCTGAAAAACAGGAACACCACGGCGGCCCAAACCACCAGATAGCGGCTGAAAGAGTCCAGCTTCAGGTCCCGGTTTGCGCGGAGTCCCCGGATGGCGCGCGGAGCGAAAAAGGCCCATGGAAGAAGCAACCCGGGCAAGATCGGGATGAAAAACCAGGCGGGTTCGGGATGCCCCTGAATGGCGCGGGTTCCGATGAAGCGCTGGAGATGTTCCTCCACGATAAATCGATGGTTAAATCCCGGATTGTGCTGCTCGATCTGCCACAACAGGACGCCCAATGCCGCGGCGAAAACCAATCCAATGGGTATCAGGCTCCAACGCCACAAGTCCCGGAGGCGACGCTCCCACAGAAGCCAACCAACGAGAATCGCACCCGGCAGTAGAATCGCGATGAACCCCTTGGTCAGCACTCCGGCCCCGGCCGCCGCCGCGGCGGCCAGGAGCCAGGGCCATCGATTGCGTTCTTCGCCCTCTCGGTAGGCCTCGAAAAGAAAAAAACAGGTGGCACTGAAGAACGCGACCAGAGGCGGATCCGTCAGCAGGAAGCTCATACCCAAGATCACGCCCGTGCTGGAAAGAAAAACAAGAGGCGTCAACCCGGCCGCCTTGGCCCCCCATTCCCGGCGGGCCCAGCGGTAGCATAGTGCCATCGTGGCCAGGATGCAGAGGGCCAGCGGCAGGCGAGCGGTCTCCTCGTCGATTCCGAACGCCTTCATGGAGGCCGCAATCATCCAGTAGATGGCGGGAGGTTTCTCATAGTAGCGCACGCCCATGAGGCGCATCTGCCAAAAATCTCCCCCGCGCGCCAGCATTTCGCGGGCTACCTCGGCATAGCGGCCCTCGTCGGTCCGACTCAGTTCCCGGGTAAACAACAACAGACCCAGGGCCAGAAGCAACAGTGCCCAGGCCGACCACCATACGCGGCGACCCGGAGTCCTCCCGCCCGTCCCAGATTCCAAGGATTCAGTCTTCATGGTCCTCATGAGGGGTCAGGCGAATGTGCGGTAGACGTCCCAGGTTTTTTTTGCAGTCTCGGCCCAGGTGAATTTTTTAATCTGTTCGAACCCGGCGGCGCGCAGGGCGGCGAGGCGGGCCGAATCGCCCAGGACGGATTGAATCCGCTGCGCCCATTCCTCGACCTCATATCCATCAATCCATTCGGCGGCATCTCCGAGGACTTCGGGGAGAGAGCTGTTGCGGGCGGAGAGGACCGGCGTGCCCCGCCCCATCGCTTCGAGCGGCGGGAAGCCGAAGCCTTCATAGCGGGTGGGATACACGAAAGCCGAGGCGCCGGCATACAGGGCCGACAGTTCCGCATCGCCGATGCCCTTGAGCAGGCGGATATCGGCCTGCCGCGGAGAATTCGAAATGGCGCTCAGCGTGGCGCCGGTTTTCCAGCCCAGCCCGCCAACCAGGACCAGTTCGCCATCAAAATTCTTCATGGCTTCGAACACCTGGATCAGGAAGGGGATGTTTTTTCGCGGCTCGATCGTGCCGACCATCATCAGATAGGGTTTATCCAGCCCCAGCTTGCGGCGCGTCGTTTCCACGACAGCCGGCGTGGGCTCCTCGCCAAACGGGCTCATTCCGAGCCAGACGGGGAACACCTTCTCTTCCGGAACCTTCAGCAGCTCACAGATCTCGTTCGCCGAAAACTGGCTGTCGGTGAGAATGCCGTCAGCGCGTTCGGCAGTCTGGCGGATCTCGGCCCCGAGCCAGGCGAGGTTCTTCGCCTCGGTCGTTTCCGGCATGCGCAGGAACGAGACATCATGGATGGTGACCACCGATTTCGAGCCCGAGCGAAGCGGCGGACGGATGAAATTGGGGAAATGATAGAGGTCGGCCTTCCCGGCAAACCATTCATAAGGCGGCGCATGCAGGCGCTTCCAGGCCGCCTGCGCCAATCGGCCGGGGACCCAGCGGCAGGCGCGAGCTTCCACACCTGCAGGGATGGTGTCTAGGCCGGTCCGTTTGAAGTCAAAATAGAAAGCGGCGATCTCATCCGGGCCCGCCTCGGGCCCCAGATGGGCCAGGAGTTCCCGTACATATCGCCCGACTCCACCCCGCTGGCCGAGCGCAGCCTGAATGTCCATACACACTTTCATTCCCCCCTTTATACCGCATCCTGACTCCAAAACAAAAGCTCATCCCACTGTTGGGGAGCATAATAACCGTTGTCATCTTCGGCCGGTTTCCTCATTCTGGAACCCATGGAAGAGAGTACGCCCAAAAAACAGAAGACGATACGCCTCACGAAAACAGAAGCGTATGCCATGCAGATGGAGCGGCCCAAAAAGAAAAAGCTAACCTTCTTCCTCGTCGGCGGGTTGATTGCGGCTGCGCTGGGCACTGTGCTGTGGATTTTCCAGGATGCCTGGCTTCCCTATTGGTTCCCGACCGCTGAGGAATCCGGCCCCGTCATCGAAGAAGTCGTCTCCGAGGGAGAGTCCCCCTCTCCTACGGAATCCGTCACTCCACCGGCGGCGGCCGCCCTCATAATTCCGCTGGATTTTCTCTCGGCCGCCACATGGGATCATCCTCGGTTCCGCCAGGGGGTCCGCCTCTTCAACCAGGCCCTAGACCGCTACCACCTCTTTTTGGCATCGCCGCAGGACATGGATCTGTTGGCCCAGGTCGCTGAGGGAACCCGCCAGGCGGGCCGGGTTTTTCAATCGCTGAAACCGGTGGAACCCTCCAGTGCCCCGCTGGACCATGCCCTGGATCAATGCCGCCGCCTGCTTGCCGCCGTGCAGGAGAGCCGCCAGAAGAGCGCGTCGGTGAAGGCCCCTCCTACGGCCCCGCGTCCCTCCCCCCCTCGCATTCAGGCGGGAGAAATCGAACAGCATCCCGAGTTTCAAAAAGGCGCCGGGTTGTTTAACCAGGCGCTGGATCAATTCAATCAGTATAAAGCCCAGACCACACGCAAGGAACTGTTGAAACCGACCGAAGATCTGGCGCGGCAGGCCGCCCAGACCTTTGAAGCCCTCAAGCGACAGACCCCGGAACAGATCCATGACGAAATCGACCGGTATATCCATCAATGCTACGGCATTGTGTCGGCATGCCGGCAGCAGCAACTGGAAGCGGAGGGGGCGAAATCCGCCGTATCCGGCACCTTCAACCGCGGGACCGCTGGCCCCAGCCGTCGGCAGGCCCTCCCGGCCTATCAGCCTCCGAAATAATTTGGGGACAGGGTGTTAAATCCGGGTGCCCGGAGGAATGATTGCATTTTTCGGGATGACAATCACTCCATCCTGGATCGTATAGAGGTCGGTCACCGTGTTGGCTTTCCCCTCCGGGGTGATATAGCACCCATCCCCGATACAGGCATTTTTGTCGATAATGGCATTTTTGATAAAGCAATCGCGTCCGACCCCGATTGGCGGATGACCGGGCTCCCCGTCTTTTGGGTTATAGTAATCCGCACCCATCATCACCGTATGTTCGATGACACTTCCCTCGCCCACCTTGGCACGAACACCAATGATGGAATTCAAAATACGGTGGCCCGAAATGATACAGCCTTCACTTAACAGTGCGCGGTTCAGGTCGCAGCAATTGATCTTGGAAGGCGGCAGGAATCGCATATGCGTATAGAGAGGGGCATTCACATCATAGACATTAAACTCCGGGAGGGGCTCCACTAAATCCATATTCGCTTCCCAGAAGGAGCGGATCGTTCCGATGTCCCGCCAGTATCCGCCGAACGCATAGCGATATACCGAGCGATTCTGAATGGCCTGAGGAATAATATTCTTCCCAAAATCTTTTTCGTCATTGTCCAGCAGTTCCAGCAGGACCTTGGTATTGAAGACATAGATCCCCATGCTGGCCAGAAAGCGATCGGGTCCGGCCCCCGGTTCGCGCAGCTCATCCAGTTCGGGGGTGTCGCCCGGTTTTTCTACAAAGCGGACGATGCGTCCCTGGGCATCGGCCTGCATGATCCCCAGAGATCCCGCCTCATCCCGCGGCACCGGCTTCGTGCAGATGGTCACCTCCGCCTTGTTGCGGATATGCTCCTCCAGCACAATCCGGAAATCCATCCGATAGAGCTGGTCACCGGAAAGAATCAGCACATAGTCGGGTTGCCGGTCCATCACATAGCGCATACTTTGACGAACTGCATCGGCGGTTCCTTGGAACCATACTTCGCTGCCGGGCGTCTGCTGGGCGGCCAGAATTCTCACATGCCCGCTGTGGAACTGATCAAAGACATACGAATCCTGCACATGCTGATGCAGGGACACGCTATTAAACTGAGTCAGCACGCTGATGCGTCGGATCCCGCTGTTGATGCAGTTACTGACCGGGATATCCACTAGGCGATACTTACCGGCCAACGGAACGGCCGGTTTACACCGATCGCGCGTCAAGGGTTGTAACCGTTTGCCTTCACCCCCGCCTAGAATCACAGCACTAACATTCATCATCAACCTCATTTCGGCGGCAACAGACTCGCGGCCACTACAATCGGTAGTATCCCCCCCCCATCTAGTCGAATCAATCGTAAAAAATGGATGGATTTTACTAAATTTTACCTGAAGGAGCGCGCCCCAGCAGACGCCAGAACCGCTGCAGGATGCCATTCTGAGAAATCGCCTGCTCCATAGCCGGCGCATCTGTGGCCATCAGGTCCTCATATTGCCGGCGATTGGCCGAGGCCCGCTCCGCCACCAGAAGGCTCATCTGCTCCAGAACACCGGGGTGATGCTCCAACAGTTTGGCAAACTCCGACGCGGGAATCTGCAACAGCTCCGCTGATACTTTCACCCGGATATCGGCCATCCTCGGGAGGCCAGTCACGAGGCTCATCTCCCCCATCACCACCCCTTGGCCCAATTCAAAAGTGGTTTCTTTTCCGGATTCGCGATGATGGATTTTACCCTCCAACAGACCGGAAAGGATCACATAGCAACAGTCTCCGGCATCCCCCTGGCGGAAAATAATTTCGCCCCGGCCATACCGCTGGCTCGACAGTCCGACGGCCCATGCTGACAGCTCGGATTCTGGGATCAACAGGTTGCCGTTGCCGTCTTCCAGAACCTGATGGGCAAAATCGCTTTGCAGGAGTCCGGTGGCGAGGCGCTGGGCGTCCTGCGGTTCCGCCACGGGTGAAGCTGGCACAATGGCGCGCTCCATGAACTGATTCAGCACCTGGTCCGATACCGGATATGGAATCTGGATACCCGCCCGGCGGAACTGATACCAGATATGCCGCCGCACCTCGCCCTGGATGGGCTTGCGCTGTGGATATCGATCCAGCCAGATCCAGAGTTTATAGCCGACACCATAGCTCTTATATTCCTCCACCATGGCGGTGGGAGCCGGCATGCGGCGCACATCGGGCACAGCAGCGGCAGCCGCGACCATGGCATCGATGACTTGGTCCGGCGGATCGTCATAGCTGGCATCTACAAATATGGAGCAACGGCGCGGTCCCTCCGGACGGCTCAGGTTCTGAATGTGCGCATCGGCCACCTTGCTGTTCGGAATCCGGACCGGGATATGCTCCCGGGTCACCACCCAGGTTTCCCGCCAATTCATTTCATCCACCTGACCCTCGACGCCATCAACAACCACCCAATCCCGCTTCGACAGCGAACCGGTCAGATTCAGCGACATGCCAGCCAGCAGATTGCCCAGCACACCCTGCAGGGCAAACCCGACCACGGCGGTCACCAACGCGGTAGACGCCAGCAGCGGCGTGATGTTCAATCCGAGTTCATAGCGCAGGACAAAAAAAGCCGCCAGGGCGATCACCCCCACGCGCATCACCCCGCGCAGCAGAGCCGGCATCTGAAATTTTCCGCTGGAGACCGAGATCTCCATGGCGATGGTTTCGAGGAAATTAAAAATCAGGATCACCAGCCAAAAGAGATGCCATGCGGCCCGGTGTGCCGCCGGCCAGTGGGGAATCCAGGAGACGTTCAATCCTTCCGGCAGCCAGAGGACCGCCAGACCCAGCGCCAGGGCGAACAGGGGAAAGAGCAGACACCCCAACACATTCAGCAGAGCCCTGGAAACGGAACGATTTGTGTTCTTGGCCTTCTTTGCCAGCACCCGACGCAATACAAGCGACAGACTCATGGAGACCAGCACGACGAGAACAAGGAGTATCCCCTCCATGACAAACCGGAAGATTTCGCTATTCATGCAGGGTCTCCATCATCTGTTCTACTGTCGGAAAGATCGCGCCCGGAAACACCGCCGAAACAGCCGCAGACATTTCATCCAGTTCGGCATCGGTGCGCTCGGGTGAATGATGCATTAGCCAGAGTTGTTCCACTCCACACCGCCGGGCGGCATCCACAGCATCTTCCCAGGTGCTGTGCCCCCACCCCTTGTGAGCCTCGTATTCAGCCGGGCGAAACTGCGCATCAAACACCATGAGATCCGCCCCGCGGGCGAATTCCACAAAAGCCGTCTGCCCCGCCGCACTCATGGCCTGCCACTCCGTATCCGTCGCCACCACCAGACTCGCACCGGTGGCCGGTTCGTCCACACGGTAGGCCACACAGCCGTCCGGATGCGCCACCGGTTGCCAGCTGATCTGCAATCTTCCCAACTCCATCGGGGAAGTCGGGGACGGGTATTCGGTATCGGACAGCAGAACCGGCCACACGGGCGGGGAAAACACCCGTTTGAGCACAGCCTCGAGCCCTCCTCGAGGTAACACGAACTGGCGCGGATGCAGCTCCTCGAGAAGCGGAAGTCCGATCAGATGATCCAAATGCGTGTGGGTGAACAAGACGGTTCCATTCGGATGCAGGCGATCTTTGAGACGGCGAATCCCGCTGCCGGCATCGATCAGGACCTGCCCCCCTTCGACATCCTCCACAAGCAGACTGAACGTGTCTCCCCCATAGCGCCGGGAGTCGTCTCCCGACACCGGAAAACTGCCGCGTGTGCCGCCTAGAATGATTTTCATACGGATGCCCTTCTCATTTCTCGGTCAGATTCCAAATGCCATCCCATTCGGCCGGGGCCCCCTCGGCCTCCAGCGCACGGCATTTCGCCGCGTAGGTCTTGGACGCGGCATCCTCCGGCATTTTCTCGAAAGCGGCGGCCGCCTCCTTCCACCTCGAGGCCCGGGACTGTTCCACGGCCGCCTCAAAGATCGGTATCTGGTCATCGGCAGGCGCGCCTTCCAACCCGGTCGCCTCAAAGACCCGAACGGGGGTCTTCCTTCCCACCACGCGCAACTGCCCGAGTTCACGGCCGGGAAAGGTTCCGCGGGTCTGGGTCCAAGTGGATTCCGCAATCATCAGATAGGTTCCGAGCGCCTTGTTCGCGCCCTCCAGCCGCGAGGCGAGATTGGCCGCATCGCCCAAAACGGTGTAATCAAACCGTTCGCGCGATCCCATATTACCGACCACCACGGGTCCGGTATTCAGCCCGATGCGCATTTTCATGACGGCACCGGTCCGCTCTTGGAACTCCTCCCGGCGCTCCGTCAGCTTCTGCTGGCAACGGACCGCGGTGCGCACGGCCCGAACAGCATGGTCGGGCTGTTCCAGCGGAGCGTTCCAGAAGGCAATGATGGCGTCGCCCTCATACTTGTCGAGGGTGCCGCCCTCTTCCATGATGATGTCGGTCATGTCCGTGAGATAATCATTGAGCAGTTTGGTCAAGTCTTCCGGTTCCAGCCCTTCTGAGATGGAGGAAAAACCCTCCAGATCTGAAAAGAAAATCGTCAGTTCCCTGCGCTCTCCCCCGAGTTTCAAACTGCTGGGATCCCTCATGATCTGGTCAATCACATCCGCGCTCAGATAATGTTTGAAGGCCCCTTTGATAAACATTTTCTGGTGGCCCTCCAGCACGAAATTCACCACCGCACCGCCCAGCAGCGCAATGACTACACCAACCGACGAGCCGGCCAGAGGCAGCACATATCCCGCTTTCCAGGCTACCAGTCCAACCAAGGTAGGTAGCGGAATCAGAATGAATGCCGCCAAAGCGCTCTGCCACGCATTTCTGGACAGTGCCGCAATCACCCCGGCCGCCATCGCCAGCAGAAGCACCCAGCTCCATACGGCAGAAAAGGGAACCTCCTGCAAGAAGTCCCCGACGATAAGGTTGTCGAGCATCGTCGCATAGATCTCCGCACCCGGATAGTCCCCGCCCATCGGCGTCGGCCGCAGATCCTTCAGGCCCGGAGCACTGAATCCAAATACCACATATGCATCTTTGAAAACGCTGCCATCCTCGATCGGTGGCGTACCGCCCTCAAGCAGGCGCAACTCCGATTGAATAACAGAAGCTGCCGTAAAGGCCTGATGCGTACCGGATGGCCCGCGAAAGCGAAGAATCATCCGTCCCAGATCATCCAGAGGGATTCGGTTCCCTGCCACATCCAGCTCAGTGGGTTTAAGGACGGCATCCACGGGCCGCTCTTCCAAACCAGCCAGCCAGCCCGCAAACCCCAGCGATGGCAGCACCTGACCATCGAACAGGCGGAAAGGTGCTGCGCGCCGGAACACGCCATCGCCATCCGGCACCTCCCGCACGTTGGCCAGCCACGCAGCCCCCCGTGCCAATTCAGGAATGGGGAAAGCCGCCCCGGCTGAAATAATTTCCCTGGCGGCCTCCGGATGCGCTTCCAGCCACCCTTCCAAGCCTTCCACTTGAATGGGATTCGGCTTGGCATATTCCGGCCAGCTTGTCGTCTGATCGGTTTGCTTTCCCAAAAATACCGCACCCACAAAGTTGCCGAAGCGTTCAATTGCGGCGGCAAACGATTCGTCATCCTCAACGCCAAAGGCTGAAGGTTCGGTGTAGAGCACGTCAAACACAACGGCTTTAGCGCCATTCCGCTTTAGATAATCGAGCAATGGCACATAGAATTCGCGCGGCCAGGGCCAGGATTTTACCTGCATGTTCTGGCCGACCCAGTCCAGACTGGACTGGTCCAGCAGCACCAGCTTGACCTGATCGGTCGCCGGCGAAGGACGGGCCATGACACGGGCCCGCCAATCCGACATCGGATTATTCCACCGTTGAGTCAGGCCCGAGCGGTCCAGTCCGGCCACACAGACGGCAGCGAGGACGCCGACCAACAGGCCATACGCTATTTTCTTCTTCATTCGACCGATCCTGCTAGAGCAGTTTCATCGCAGCGCCAAAACGCTTCTGCCGTGCCACATCCGACCCGCTGGCCGATGTAATTCCCCGCCGTTTCAGCTGTTGAATCCGATCTGCAGGCGGCGGATGGGTCGCAGCAAAATCATGACGATTGGGGTCCCAGCTCCGGTTCATATTTTCGAGCATGGCGACCAGAGCACCCGGTTGATAGCCGGCATTTTCCAAAATGGCAACTGCGGCGGCATCCGCCTCATATTCCAGTTTGCGGGAATACCCGCTGTTCATCAGCGTGGTCGATATTTCGTTGATGGAGTCGTCAAAGGCGCCCATCACTTCCGCGAGCTCTTGCCCCCCCAGATTCTTGCCGCTTTCCACGGCCAGAACGGTCAGCGCGGAATTGAGGCGGCCCGTGCGGATCGCCCGCAACCCGTGTTTTTTCTCCACGTGCCCGATTTCGTGTGCCAGCACTGAAGCCAGCTCATCCTCGTTCTTGCAGCACTCGATGAGGCCGCGGGTCACCAGAATCAAGCCCCCGGGAGCCGCAAAAGCATTGATGTCATCGGAGTCCAGCACCATAAAGTGGTACCCGCCGAATACCTCCGGCCGATCGGAGAACTGCGCCAGAGTCTGCCCCAGCTCATTCACATACCAATTGAGTTTGGCGGTTGGGAGCGGTTTATAGCCGATGAGAACCGTTGCCGCCACCGTCCGCCCGATGTAGTACTCCTGTTCCGGTGTGATGTCATCAAACGTCTTGCCCACCGCATGTGTGGTCCGGTTGATGCTGGCCGCTTCATTGCTGGTGATGCTGCCGCTGGCCACCGCGATTGAAGTCCCGAGCTCCGACAACTGATCAAGGGTTTCACAGCCGGTCATCATCCACATTAAGGAACCCGCCGCAACGGTGAGAAGAGCGCAGTGAAAGAGTGTCCATTTTTTCATGGGATCAGCCCTCCCTGCTCCATAAATTTCAGCATCTGGGATTCCGAAACCTTCAGCGTGCCCATCCAGTCCACCCAGGTATAGTCGATTTTTTTATTTTCTTTCTTGTAGGCCGCCTCGACTTCCGCACTGAACCCCTTACCGGCCAAAGCGACTTCCTCGCCGCTGGCGCCGGTGCGCGCATCGCTGGTCCCGGAGCTCAACACCACATTCTTGCGAGTCAGAGCAGATTCATGAATCCAGCCGGTCTTTCCGGATTCCGTTGTAACCTGGCACCATCCGGCCTGCGTCTGACCCACGCTGACGCGGTCTCCATAGGCCACCTGAGCCTGCACCGCCCCCAGAAACGAGGCCCGACTGCGCAGCTGGCCTTCGCGCACCTGCACACTCATTTGTTTCGCAGCCCATGTGCTGGTAGCCACCAGCAGGGCACATCCGATACTGAACCATTTTTTCATATCTATTCTCCAAAATCCTTATTCTACAGGTCGGATACCGCGCTTAAAAGTTACACCCAGCTCCGCCATTCTCTGGCCAACCGCCTCATCCTGAAGCTCTTCTGCACAAGCGATTCCTTCCACCAGCACACCGGCAGCGGCTTCTTCCGCCCCCTGCGCCCACAGACTGCGTGCCGCCCGATACAACTGGTCGCACGCCGCAGGCAAATTGCCTGAGGCCCGGTTCAGTCGACCGGCCGCCGACAGAGCCGCTGCCATTTCTGACAGACGGTCCGCTTGACGGTAGAGGTCCGCAGCATCAGCCTGATACGAGGCGGCTTCCTTTGACAACTCATTCGCCACCGCCAGATCGGCCTGCAGGACGGCCCGATCCGCCTGGAATACGGCTGGCAGTTTCTTCCAGGCTTTGGGTGACAGCCCCTTCGCCAAGGTTTCCGCCGCCTGAGCCGTTTCGCCCAGAGCCAATTCCGCGGCACTTTTGGCCAGCAATGCCTGAGCCCTCACGGACGGCTTCAGTTCCATCTGCAGAACATCCTGAGCCGATTGCCTGGCTTGCTCCGGCTGATCCAGTGCCAACTCGATACGCGAAGACAGAATTCCCAGTTCCCAACGACGGGCGGGAGACACCCGCGGATCCGCCAGTGCTTCCGCCACACCACGCTGGGCCTCGGCCGCCTGATCCTCGGCCAACAGACACACCGCACGGTTCACGGCGGTAACCGCCAGGGCATCCGCATCATCCAGAGCCCGGGCCCGGTTAGCCGCTTTGGCATAGGCGGCGGCGGCCCGGCGCATGTCGCCCCTCTCATAGCTGCCGCGCCCGGTGGCGGAATGAGAAATCCACTCACTGTCTGTAAACTGCGGCGGCGGGGTGGAACATCCGGTCAATATTGAAATCATCATCCCGGCTGTGAGACAGAGTCCGATCCTGTTGGTAATTCGGTTCATCAGTACAGCACCTCCTCAGAACGGACTGCATCATCCGGCTCCATATACTTTTTGATCAACCAGTGCTTCTGCAGCCCGTCGAGCATCAGGGTCGTCTCGCGCATCAGGGTCTGGGCCTCGCCGGTCATGACTGGCAGGTTGTCCACCTCGCCTCCGACGGTGTCGACCATCGGCGGGAATTTGGCGACCATTTTCTGGATCTCTGCGGCCATTTCATTGACCTTTTTGAGGAGGGCTTCCACCTCTCCAACAATGCCTGCCACATCTGCGGCCATTGCCGGATCGTTCAGCACCTTCGCGGGAATTCCCTCCCCTGTCCGAATATCCACCAGCAACCCATTCACATTTTCGAGCAGCTGCTGCAAATTGCCTTCCGGGTCGTTCATGCCAGCCGCCAGTTCTGTATATTCGGCAATGGCGGCATTCGCCAACTCCACGGTCTTCTCCGCCTCCTTGCGCAATGCCTCCAACGCCTCCTCCATCATGGCGACAATCTCGGTGTCCTTCATGCACCAGATCTCGCCACCGGAGCGCGGCAGCTCTGCCCCCGTCCCGCGGGACAGCTCGATATAGGCATCTCCCGTCACCACCAGCTTCTTCTTCACCAGCGCGATGGAGTCCTCCCGGACAAAACGCATGAACGGGCCGCGCACCCGGATGCTTCCCGTGATATTCCCATCATCGCCGACAATGATTTCTTTCACACTGCCGACCTTCGCGCCCAGGAGCATCACCTCGCCACCCTTCTGCAGCTCCATGGAGCCCTCTGGCGGGAAGATCAGGTTGATCTCGTACATGGACTCAAACCAGTGCTGCGCATGACCCGCCACCAGGATGCCCGCCAGCAGCAGCAGAACCACCAGCATCACGAAACCACCCACAATTTCATTCACATATCGAAACTTGAATTTCTTTGCCATCTCGCGCTCCTCAATCCGGTTCCGGTGTCACACAGGTCAACGGCTCCAGCGCCGCCGCCGTATCCGGCTGCAGGCTTTCATCCAGCCAGACCACCACACATCCCGCCGCGCGAACCTGTCGCACGGCGTCTAAAAATAGTTTCCGGTCCTCATCCCGCATATCGATCATCGGCCGCTCCAGAATCAGGGCGGCCGGATTCCCGGAAAAAGCCCGGGTCCACAAGATGCGGCGGCGGTCCCGCTCGGACAGCGTGGAGGCGCGAGCCGACGGGAGGGGCAAGCAGCCGAAAAACCGCGACCATTTCTCGATGGACTCTTCTGCGCCATCCCTTCGGTGCATCAAAGAAGGCAGCCACACATTTTCATCCATATCCAGATTGATGACCAATCCCCCCACGGCAAACACACAGCCGATCCGGCCCCGCTCTTGAGCGGCTTCATCCGGGCTTCGCTCCCGCCACTCCACGCCTTTCCAGCACACCTCGCCGATGGGCGGGGGCTCGATGCCGCTCAGCCAGTTGAGCCACTGATTTTCCGACTCGCGGGCATCCTCGATCCAGACCGCTTCTCCCGCGGACGCAGAAAAGTTCCACACGGGTCCCGATGACAGAGTCTTCAGACCCGCCACCCGGATTCCGTTGTCCGCCGCCGAATTGTTCATTTCATTGCTCACAGGTAAGCCATCACGGAAATCAGCAGCGAAATCACAAATAGAGCCGCCACGGAGCGCATCACGCCGCGCGTCGCGGCAATCGGCACGTCCGTTGCCGACACGCCTACACCCAATCCCTCATCGCAGCAGATGGCCCCGGTCAGCAGCCCCGGAATAATGGACTTCGCCAGCAGACTGAACACATCCGTCACCGTCAGGGCCCCGATGATGTTGCCAAAGAAAAGGCCCATATCGATATCGCCCAATTCGATAACCCACATACAGAGAAAGCCCCCGATGAAGGTCACCGCCAGGAACAGAATCGTGAGACAGAAAGTAGAAGCGGCAACCCCCAGCACGCGGGGAATCACCAGATAGACAAACGGATCGATTCCCATGGCATCCAGTGCGCGCACCTCCCCATGCACTTTCATATTGGCCAGTTCGGTGGAGATGGCCGTTCCGCTTCGGGCGATCACCACAAAATTCGTTAACAGGGGGCCGAGTTCCCGCAAGACCACCGCCGTCAGAATGGGGCCGATGAGAGCTGTTTGCCCGAGCCGCACCAGCCAGTACTGCGCCTGCACGACCACCAACACGCCGACTATCATGGCAATGAGCGCCACAAAGCTGGTCGCCTCCAACCCGGTAAACAGAATTTGGCGCGCCAGCACATTGCGCATCGGCGCCGTCCAGGTCCTGGGACGAAGAGCCTGAATCACCACCGCCCACACGATCGCCGTCGTGCGCGATGCCCCCTTTGCCCGTGCAAGGGTCCCGGCTCCAATATGGCCTAAGAAACTCATCGTGCCGCCCAGTATAATCCACTCCCAACCCCACATACAACAACTTCCCCAGCCAATTTGCCCCGCCTTCTTTACTCCGGCCCCCCATCCCGCTATCATCTGCCCCCATGTCCACACCCTCGGCACAAACGATCAAAACTCTCCGCACTGCCGTCCGCCGACGGCTGCTGCCGTGGTTTGCACAAACCGCCCGCGATCTGCCCTGGCGTGAAGAGCCCCGCCCCCCCTATGCCGTCTGGATCTCGGAAATCATGCTCCAGCAGACCCGCGTGGATACCGTTATTCCGTATTACCTCCGGTTTCTGAAGCGCTTTCCCAACCCGGCCAGCCTCGCCGAAGCCCCCCTGCGTGATGTGCTCAAGCTCTGGGAAGGCCTCGGCTACTACACCCGCGCCCGCCAGATCCAGAAAGCTGCCAAGGCCATGGTCCGCGAGCATGACGGCGTTCTGCCGTCCGATCCAGCGGATCTGGCGGCCCTGCCCGGACTCGGCCCCTACACCACCGCTGCCGTGGCCTCCTTCGCCTTTGGCCATCCCCTCGCTGTTCTCGATGGCAACGTCATTCGCGTTTTCGCCCGCCTGCTGGCCCTTCCCAACGATGTGGGCCTGCCGGCCACCAAAAAGAAACTCCAGCAAGTCGCCGATGCCCTGCTCTTGAAGGACAAACCCGGCGAAACCAACGAAGCCTGGATGGAGCTGGGCGCTCTGCTCTGCACCCCCCGCTCCCCACAGTGCCCGAAATGCCCCCTGTGCACAGTCTGCCGCGCAGCCAAACTCAAAACTCCCGAAGCCTTCCCCAAGAAGAAAAAGAAAATGAAAGTTCCTCATAAAGTCGTTGGTGCCGCCATCATTCTCAACCGGAAAAATCAGATCCTGATTGCCCAGCGCAACACCGAGGGAGGCATGCTGGCCGGGCTCTGGGAGTTTCCCGGCGGCAAGATCGCTCCGGGTGAAACCATGCCCGAGTGCATCGCCCGCGAGTTGCAGGAGGAAATGGGTCTCACGCTGGAAGTCGGCCCGCATCTGGTCACGGTCCCGCATGCCTACAGCCACTTCACGATCGCCCTCCATGCCCATTTTGCCCGCATCCGCGCCGGGCGGCCCCGCCACATCGACTGCGCCGACCACGCCTGGGTCACACCTGAGCAGTTTGATGAATACCCCTTCTCCAAGGCCGATCTGGACATCATTCGCGCCCTCCGCGCCTTGCCCGAGCGCCCCCGCTTCCGCGACTACTTCTCCTGAGTCTTGCGAAAAGTGGATCGCGGGCAACTGCTCCAACCGGATTTTTCCACACTGTGGAAACATTTTTTCCATGGTATGGAAAAAACGTAAAAAGGTTTTCCATGGTGTGGAAAACCCTTAGAGTGTCGGTATGCGAATCACCTTTCTAGGAACGGGCACCTCCTACGGCATCCCCATGCTGAGCTGCGACTGCGCCGTCTGCCGCTCGGAGGACCCGAGGGACAAGCGCTACCGCACCTCGATTCTCGTCGAGGTAGCGGGGCTTTCCCTCCTGATCGACACGCCGCCGGACCTGCGCTCCCAGTGCCTCGCCCACAACATCCGCAAGATCGATGCCGCGCTGATGACGCATGCCCATGCGGACCACATCTTCGGGTTCGATGATTTGCGGCCCTTTACCAACCGGATGGAGGACCCGATGCCGGCGTGGGCATCGGCCGGCACCACCCAAACCCTGAAGCGCATCTTCGACTATCTCGACAGGCCGCCGATTCCGGGCACCTCGCTGGCCCGGATCGACCTCCAGGTCGTCGAGGGCCCCTTCGACTTCCGCGGGGTCCGGCTGACCCCGCTTCCGGCCGAACACGGGCGGGCCGACATGATCGGCTGGAAAGTGGAGCATGATGGCTGTTCCTTTGCGGCGATACCCGATTGCAAGCATCTGCCGCCGGAAACCATCGAACTGTGCCGGGAAAGCGACCTGGTCGTCATCGATTCGCTCCGGATACGCCCGCACCCCACACACATGAATTTCGAAGAGGCCATCCAGGCCCTGGAATACATCCAGGCAAAACGCTCTCTCGTGATTCATCTCTGCCACGAGGTATCGCATGTGCAGGCGGAATCGCTTCTGCCAACGGGGATCGCCCCGGCCTACGACGGTCTCCAGATCGTGCTCTAGACGATCCGGCCTGTCACGCCTCTTGAAACTCCCCGCCAAATGCGATAGGATTTTGAATTATGAAAACAATTGTACTTTTCGCACTTCTTACGATCTCCCTCCTTCCATTCTCCGCACAGGCACAGGAAACGGCGGCGCCCCTGGGACCGAAAATCGTCTGTGATGAGATGGCCTATGATTTCGGAGAGAGAAACAACAGCGAGTTCGTTGAACACGACTACCCCATCCGCAACGAGGGCACTCTCTCTCTGGAAATCCTGAATGTGCGCGCCTCCTGCGGGTGCACGGCCGTCAAGCCCTCTCAGAATGTCATCCCCCCGGGAGGGGAAGCCTCGATCCACGCGCGCCTCGACTTGCGGGGACGCAACGGGTTCCAGCGTAAAAGCATCACGGTGAAAAGTAACGACCCCAACACGCCCAGTCTGGTGATGACCCTGACCGGCACGGCGATTCAGCCGTTGCGCGCGCAGCCTTCGAGCCTGTTCTTCGGACGCGTAGGAACCGATGCCGCCCGTACCCGCACCTTCGATGTCATTTCAGGGAAGGAAGCCATCCAGATTGTAAGCGTCCGCACCGATCACCCCGGGATTGTGGTTACCCCCCTTCCTGATCAGTCGGGCGCGGACGGCAAGAGCCATCGCTTTGAGCTGACGCTTGGCGCCTCGCTTCCGGAAGGCAATATCAACGGCCAGGTATTTGTGAAAACCGATATGGAGAATCAGGCGGAACTGGTCATTCCCGTAGTCGCCTATATTGCCGCTACGCCCCCCGTTGCGCTCCCCACCCCATGATCCACAACCGAGCAGCCTTCCGTCTGACCGGCTCTTGTGCTGTTCTGCTGGCGCTGGCCGCGATACTGGGAACCGGCGTCAATTTCTTCCGACCGGCGGTTACGCACCTGTCCTGGGTAGGCGACTGGGATGAACACATTGAAACGCGCGCCTTCAAGGCCGGGGTACCGGTGGTTTTTCTGATCGAGGCCCGGGACCGGGTTAACACACAAAGCAGCATCCTGTTCGACGCCCGCCCCATTGAGCAATATCTTGCGGGTCATCTGCCCGGAGCCCGCCCCATGCCGCTGGATGCGGTGGATGAGCGGCTGAGCACCTATGCCTCGCTGCTGAGTATGGACACCCCGATCTGGGTCTACTGCAGCGGAGAAGACTGCGGAGATTCTCTGGATCTTGTCCTGCAACTCCGGACCTATGGGTTCACGGATCTGGCTCTGTACCCAGGCGGCTTTTCGGAATGGAAGGAATACGGCGGCGAAATCCACATGGGAGACACCCCATGAACCGCGTGCGCCCCCTCTTCTTCTGGCTGGCGCGGCTTGCCGTAGCCGGTCTGTTTCTTGGAGCCTGCATCGCTAAAATCCAGGATCCGGCGGCATTCGCGCTGTCCGTGCAGCGATATCGGATTGTCCCCGGGGAATGGATCAATTGGATCGCGATTGTGCTGCCCTGGATCGAATGCTCGACGGGCTTGGCTGTCCTGGCCGGGACGGCGCGTTGGCGGGCGGCAGGTGCGGCCCTGATCACCGGAATGCTGGTGGTCTTCACGATTGCCATCTCCTTGAATCTGATGCGCGGCATCGAAGTGTCCTGCGGATGCTTCAGCACGCGGGCGGATGCCAGCGTTTCCGATGTCTGGAATCTGGTACGAAATGTATCCCTGATCTGGCTTTCTCTGGCCCTCTTTCTCGAGGCCTTTCGTGCGGATGCCGCCCGCGTCTCTTCCACGGCAACATCATGAGCAGGATTGCCAACGAACTGTCTTGGTCGTTTTCCCGCCATCACTGCTTTCAGTCCTGCCTAAAACGTTACTATTATACCTATTACGCCTCATGGGGAGGGTGGAAGCCGGAGGCTCCCGCCGCCGTACGGGAATTGTATATCCTCAAGCGCCTGTCTACCCGCGCCCAATGGGCGGGCCATCACGCCCACTCCGCCCTTGAATTTCTCCTGAAACAGGCCCGGACCGATTCCTCGGGCTCCGTCGCCGCGAGAGCTGAGCCCAAAGAGATCGAACAGATGCGGAGAGAATTCGCCGGCTCTCGCACCGGCGCCTACCGGAAAGACCCGATCCATACGGCGGGACTTTTCGAACATGAATATCAGCTTCAGGTTCCGGCGGAAGAATGGAAAGCGATGGCGGACCGGGTCTCTCTTTCCATCCAGCACTTTTTGTCCTCTGCCCTGTGGGCGGAGCTTCAGGCCCTTCCGGAAGAAGCCTTTCTGGCCGTTGAACAGCGATCGCACTTCCATCTGGATGGTCTCAAGGTCTTTGCCATCCCCGATCTGGTGATCCGGCGTGAAGGCCAAGTGCGCATCTATGACTGGAAGACGGGGAAAGCCCCGCTCTCAGAACACCGCGCCCAACTGGGCGTGTATGCGCTGCTGGCGACAGACCGCTGGACCGCGGATCCTGCTGAAATCGAGGCGGTGGCCTATAACCCCATCACAGATGAGTATGCCTCCTTCACCTACTCGGCTGAAGAGCTGGAAACCTTGCGCGACTTCATCCGCGATTCTGCTGATGAAATGCTCTTCCCCCTTGAGGATCCGGCGACCAATCGAGCCGGCGACGGAGAGACCTTTGACTGCACTGATCAGGAGGAGGTCTGTAAAAGATGCGTCTTCCTTCGCGTGTGTCCCCGCTGGAAGACCTAATCCCGGCGGCGCTTCAGGGCGTCACAGCGGCGGCCGCTTTCGCCTTCTTCCGTTCCAGCGACCGGATATTCAAGCGGCTGACATCTGTAAAGTCCTTCTCTTCCACATTCCTGCGGAACACATCGAGTGCTTCGTCCTCGCGTCCCATCCGGCGCAACTGGATCCCCAACTGTTCCCTATAGAATATATGATGACGCTGATAGGTTGCCGCCCGGCGGTACTGTGCCAGGGCGGCTTCTAAATCCCCCACCACATTACAGGATCGAGCCAATCCGAACACAGCGGTCATATCGGCAGGATTTCGCGCAATGGCCGATTCAAAAAACTGGGTCGCCTCGGCCGCCAGGCGTTTTTTGCCTTCCCGCTCGGCCGAGAAGTCCGGGTTGCGATACCACATGGCCTGTGTCGCCCGGATATTGCCCATCCCCAGATAGGGCTGCCAATTCTCGTCATCCCAAGCCATCGCCTTCCGGTAGTCCGCCTCGGCTTCATCCTGTTCCATCCGGGTGCGGGAAATTTCCCCCTTCAGATTCCAGACATATGAAATTCCGCCCGCCAGAGAGAGCCAAGCGCCGATCCCGCAAGCCAGGATTCCGACGCCCGCTCCGGCCCAGCGCAGAATCCGCTGGCGGCCTGCAGGCCGCGAGTCCCTCTTCTCCAAGGAAAACCACACGCCCCATGCCACCCCACCCAACCAGACCAAGGCATGAGGGTTGGGAAAGATGTGAAAATTGAAATCAAACAGCGCATGCAATAACGACGCAACCAGCCCGCCACTTGCCCCGGCAAGCAGCCAGGCCGCCGTCTTCGATCGCGCCTTCAAGACTCCTCGGACAAGCCCCCAGATGCAGGCCAGCAAGGCCGCGCATGCCAGTCCGACGCCTATCGCCCCATACTCCAGCAGGAGCTGAATATACTCATTGTGCGCAAAATCATAATTCAGGTGCTGCTTTACATGCCGCTGATAGGGTGGATAAGCCCAGACATACGATCCGCCGCCAAATCCCAAAGCCGGTCGGTCTTTGAACATGGCAGGGGCATCGCGCCACATTTCCATGCGGATGCCGCCAGCAGCCTCCGGATCCTCCAGTACTTGACCCATCCGCTCCTGCACCGCCGGCAACAGTTTCCAGGCCACCCAGCCCCCTCCCGCCGCACACAGAGGAAGGGCCACCAGCGCGATCAGGAACCAGGCGCGGCTCTTCCGCCATGCCAGAAGGAGGCCTGTCATCACCAGGCCCGCCATCATGCCAATCCATCCGCTTCGGGATTGGGTCCAGTACAAAGCGGGGAGGGAAATGATTAAATAGTACACAGCCATCAGGCGAAGCGGAAAGCCCGCGTCCGGCAAAAAGGCTAGGACCAGGGCCACCGGAATGAGCATCGCCAACAGATTGGCAAAATGATTGGGGCAGAGATAGGTGCCGCTGGCCCGGAGTCCATATTGTTCCGGACGAGGTGCCCACAGGACCACTTCGCTGCTGTTCACATGCTGAATCCAGGCATAGAGCCCGTCAAGGGCGGCGGCCATCAGCAATACGCCGAGCAGCCATTTCCAGCGGTGAGCCCGCCCCCCCAACTGGGACCAGGACCAGGCGGCCGCCAGCAGACAGACCCATCTCAATGCATCCCAGCGCGCGGCATAGGGGACCAGTGAACCAGGAACACGCAGCACCACATAAACCACCAGAACAGCGAACGCCCAGAAGCCGGGAGGAACGTATGCCTTCGGGGTATCACGAAACACAAGAGGACGGGCCAGGACCAGCATCGATCCCAGAAAAGAGAAGAACAGCCCGGGAGCAAATCCCCAGGTCCGGGTGGACCCCATAAGCCAGACCCCCGCTGTCGCCGGCCACATTAACAGCAACAGGGAAAGACCATCATACACCCGCTTCGACCAGGGGATTCTTCCCCCGTGCGTCCATTCCGCTTGCCCTTGCATGCGGCTCACCGACCCCCGACCTACCACCAGCTCCGCTTGACTTCAATGATGTCATCCGGTTCAAGCAAGATGTCATCATCCGGGGTGCGCTCCAAGCGGCGCGAATTTCGGATGACCTTCACAATTTTGCCTGCGCGTTTGACAATCACTTCCCCACTGGCATATTCCGTATAGCCACCGGCACCTGCAATGGCCTGAGAAACCCGTGTGGCCGACATAATCTGGTTCCGCCCGGGCGCCTTGATTTCACCCTGGATGAAATAAAAGCGGGTCGGGACCACCACATTCACAGAAATATTGCGATAGATATCCTTGTCCAGATACATCTTGCGGATCCTCCGCTCGAGTTCGGACGCCGACAGGCCGGCCGCTTCCAATTCATTGATCAACGGTAAGGAAATCATCCCCGTTGAATCGATGATGTCTTCAATGGCATCGGGGTTCGGAATGCCCCGCAGAAAAATCTGAATGCCATCCCCCACTTTAAGCCTATAGCCCCCTGTATCGTCCTGAGGTGACGCAGGCGGGACGGGAGCCGGAGTGGCTACGGGAGCGGACACCGGTTCTTCTATAGGAAGAGCCGGGGCCGGCGCAATCACTTGAACCGGGGGGGATGGGACAGGCTCAACCACCGGGGCGGCCTTCTTCGGAGTCGGTTTTTTCAGCTTTGCAGCCTTCTTTTCCGGCACCGGTTTGGAAGCCGGAGAAGACGTCTTGACGGGACGAGGGTCCAGTGAATCGCTGGAAGCATTTGAAGACTTGCTGGATTTTTTCGTCGTCGTTTGGGGTTCTTCCAGCGATTGAAGAGACCGGTTCCGCTCCGCGACCAAGGCCGCATAGCGATCATAGACACGCCTGTTTTGTGTCGCAGGTGAAGAACACCCTGCCAACATCCCGCCTAGCAGAACGAGACAGACCCAGGTCGAACCCGTTTTAATTTTATAATTAATCCGCATCACATCTACGCTTCCGTCGCATCATCATCATCTTGTTCATGCTTGGTGCTACCATAATATTTCTTGGTCGTATAGTGATAGTAATAATAATAGTCATCCCGCATGATGTTGATGTTATTCAGCACGGCGCCCATCAGCTGGCCACCTGCATTTTCAATCATCCGCTTGGCGCGGAGAGAAATAATCTTGGGATACTTCCGGTATTGAACCACCAGCAGCACGCCATCGGCTTCGCTCGCCAGAATGGCCGCATCCGTCACGCCCAGAATCGGCGGAGAATCCAGCAGGATATAATCATACTTATCTCTCAGATCATCCAGCAGGGCGCGAACTCTTGGGCTGTTCATAATCCCCAGAGATCCACGCCGCAAGCGGCCGCTGGTCATCATCGAAAGATTCGGCACACCGGTGTCCTGAATCACCTCATCCGGAGTGGAATCCCCGGTCAACACATTGACCATTCCCTTCCGGTTGTTCAAACCGACCATTTTGTGCTGCACGGGACGGCGCAAGTCTGAATCGATGATCAGCACCTTACTCCCTTGTTCGGCACAGACATAGGCCAGGTTGAAGAGCGTCGTAGACTTGCCCTCGCCCACTCCGCCGCTGATAATGGTGAAGATCTTTTGTTTGCCTTCACGAGCCAGCAGCGCCAAGCTGGTCCGCAGGGCGCGATAGGCTTCGCCCTCGCCACTGGACTGCCCGGCTTCGGTCAAGGGCCTAGATTGCTGCGGCACCACAGCCAGCACCGGCAACCCGAGAGACTTCTCCACTTCATCCACTGTCTTGATCGAGACATCCAGATATTCCACAAAGAAGGCTAATCCGGTTCCCGCCAGAAGACCCAGCACCACACTCAAGAAAATATTCAATACCACCAGCGGGCTGGACGGACGTTGCGGGGCCTCCGCCTCTTCGATGACTTCAACCGTTGTGCGAGGCACTTCCACTTCAATGCCGGTCTGTGTAATACGGGCGCGCAAGGCCGTCAGAATATCGCGCTGAATGCTGACCTCCCGTTCGGCACGATCAAACGGAAGATAATTCTCCCCTTCCGAGGCGATATCCGATGTCTTGAGCAGAGACAGTTCTTCGTCTAAGGCCGCATACTTCTGACGCGCCACTTCATAGTCGGCCCGCAAGCCGGCCTTCAGCCCGTCCAGGGCGGAATCCAATTGCCGACGCAGTTCGCCCACGGCCGCCTTTAAGCGCAGAACATCGGGGTGATTTTCGCCCATTACGCCGTTATTGAGCATCAGCTGCAGGCTGACCTGGCTATCAATCAGTTGCTGGCGAATACCCAGCAAGGTCGGGTCCGAAACGATATAAGCGGCGGCCTCCATCAGCTGATCGCCTTCCAAGGCCTCCAGTTGATCCAAGCGGGCTTTCCGTACGAGCATTTCCACCCGGGCGCCGCTGCGCTCTGATTCCAGCATGTTGAGACGGGTTGATTCCACGCGAATACTCCCCGTCCCGCGCCCAATCAGCGAAATACCCCGTTCCTTTCGGATCTGCTCCACTTCGGCTTCGGCTTCTTCGACGCGATCCTGCTGCTTGCGGACTTCGTTACTCATCGCATCGATCGCCCGCTGGATTTCGCGCCGTTTGGCATTCAGGCGTCGATCCCGATAGACACTGGCCACTTCGTTTGCAATCGCGGCTGAACGCTTGGCGTTCTCACTGGTCACACTGACATTCATCAGCGTGGTGTCCCGATCCTGCTCCACCCGAAGGCTTCGCTGCAGGATTTGCAGAGCCAGCTCCGGAGGAACGGGCGATTTATCCTCGTTGAGCTCCAAGCCCCATACCTTCTGCAGATTCAGGTTCCGGATGACTTCTGTCAACACCGGTCGGGACTTCAAAATCTTCTCCTGGGTCATCAGGAAGAAGGGATTATAACCCATGCGGGTCGCCTGGCGCTCAAAAAATGGATCCACATCCATGGCATCCTCGCGAACCTCCAGGAAGGTGGTCGCGGTAAATTTTTTCGGCATCATCAGGGTATAGGCGGTACCGGTCACAATTGTCAGCAACGCCACCGCCAAAATGACCTCTTTTCGGTCACGGATAACGCGCCAATAGTCAAGGAAGTGGAGGGCGTTGGTCTGTGCTTCTTCTGCCATGGAGTCTAATCCTAAAATATCTGGCAGGGCAGATTTGCCCCGCCAGTTAATGCTTCGATGCTGGACAGGGAAAAGGCGGCCGCTTCCGGTCGCCTTCCCGTCCGTTCGGTCCTAGAACAGTTGGATCTTCCAGCCGATATCCAGACGATTCCGGTCATAGCTTTCGCGACCCTCAACTTCGCTGTCCAGCTTGACATACTGCCAGCCAGCTTCCAGCCAGTTGATCCGGTTCAAGCGGTAAGACAAACGCGCACTCACGAGATAGGAGTTTTCGTTGGAGTCGCCGAGCGTGCTGTCCAGCGAGTATTGGGCGTTATAAGCGTTAAGAGTATAGGCGCCGCTGACATAGAAACTCCACTTCGCGGTGAAATCGTGGGCGGCACTCAGCGAGGCATAGGTGCGATTCTGGCTCAGATAACGAGCGACATCGGCTTCATAAATCGAATAGGAACCGGAAAGGGTGAAGCGCGTGTCCGGGGAAGGCATATAGGTCGCGGAAAGCTCGCCGTACGGTTCGGTGTTGTCATCGTAGTTGTCGTCATCATAGATGCGATTTTCCATGCCTAAACGCAGGCTACCCAGCAACTGCGGGCTGAAGGTCTGCTCGACACCGAGACCAGCAAAGATGCTGTCTGCATCGCGGTTGTTGTCCGCATCCGCCTCATTATAGGTCAAGGTCTGATAGCGGAAATCGGCCATCACCGTCGAGCGGCTGGCCAACTGCTGGCGAAGTGTCATACCGCCGACGATGCTATAGTAGTCATTATTCGCCTTTGCAGGGGAATCGCTGGCATAGATCAGCGTGATATAGCGGGCCGACACATCCAAGCGCGTTTCCGGGCGGAAGTTATAGGTCAAGGTTCCCAAGGCCGAATTGTAATAGTTGTCGTCATTCTCACGGACAATGTATTCACCATCGTCCAACTCCGGCAACTGGCCGGAACGCAGCGTGTCATTCAGGGAGAGGGACAGGGCCGGGCTGAAGTTATGAGTGAAGTTGAAATCCAAATCATTCAGGAAATCAGTGCTGTTGGGCTCGCGCTTGTCATACCAAATCAGGGAGGGGCGATAGCGCAATCCCAGATAGGTCCGTTCCAGATTCAAGTTCACCAGCATTTCGATTTCTTCGACCACCCGCATACTGCCCGTAGGCTTGCGACCGCTGGCCGCATCATCATCAACCTGATAAATATTGTCATCATAGCTCAATCGAATACGGTTGTTCAGGTGAATCGGGGAGTCGGCGGAAGCTGCCAAGACGGGGATCGTCCACGCAAGCAACAATCCTGCAACAATAAAAAGTCGAATCTGTTTCATATCATTATTCCTCTATATAGTGACTCTACTGTCCGTTGCTTACACTCAATACGGGGTGGGACTGATCGGACGGAATTCGCCGCTAATCATTTCCATTTCACTCAACACCCGGGTCACCATGTTCAATTCCACGGAGTACTGGATGCTGTTCCCGGGGGCAAAATTCACGCCATACACCAAAGGATCGGAGGACGCGAGAGACACATCCTGGCCCATTCCATCCGGCAGGATCTCAATGGATTGAACGGTCTGGCTCAGGCGATCCAGCGAGATTCCGGACTCCTTCAGCGTATTGATCCAAGACTGCGGGTCATTGGGGTTTTCCACATCATCTTCCTTACGCATGGCCTGAACGATAACGCGGGCCAAATCGGCTTTGGTGACAACAGCGTCCAGAAGCCATCCCTTTTCAGGGCTGATGCCGTTCTGCATCAGGACATCAAATTCCTGCTGTGCGGACGGAGCATTCGGCAGGAAGGACATCAGGCCCAAGGCCTTGACCAGCGTGTCCGCCAACTGCGGATGCGTCACAGGCTGGGAGACTTCCGCCTTCGAGGCTTTCTTCCCCTTGCTCTTTCGTTTTGCCTGAGCCACCGTTGCCGTACCGGCCACCATCAAACCAATCATCAAAAATACGAGAATTTTCTTCATCTTTTTCTCTCCTTGCCCTAGGGCAGCCAGCTGTTACTTGCATCTAACCCATCATGGGCCGCATTACACCGTGCAAGAATAATGCTTCACCAGCCCGCTGACGTCAACTGAAAATCGACCGGGAATGGAATATCTTTATGATTGCCTTTCCCTGTCAGCGAAGGCAATATGGGCAATCGGATTAACGGATTTACCTTAGACGGAGACTGTTCCATGGCCAAATTGATCGGCATGTCTGGAGACTTCAAGGGACGCGAGTATCCCATTGAGCAAGGGGAAATTGCGATTGGACGCAAGGCGGATAATACCATCTTGTTAGATAACCCCGCTATTTCCAGCCACCATTGTCGTATTTTGCGAAACGGGGACGCCTGTGTTCTGCAGGATTTAGGCTCTACAAATGGCACCCGCGTCAATTCGCGAGACATCAAGGAGTCGACCTTGAATCACAAGGATCTGATTCAGTTTGGCTCGATTGAATTCATGTTTGATGCCCCGGAACTCTCCGTTGGGAGCGGAGGGAGTGGTCGTTACACGGATGCTGACACCGAAATGGCGACGAGCGTAATGTCAGCCCCGCAGGACTTTGCCAGCATTTCCCCTTTCGGAGCTCCTCCCAAAGAGCGGCGCGGCACCTGGTATTTCATTTTGATCATCACGGGATTTTTTGCCCTGGCCTCCCTCGTTTTCTTCCTGATTATGCTGCTGAAAGCCGCCTGAGGCCCGGCCTGAACGGCTGACGCGCATGATGAATCCGGCACCTTGGCAAGATCGTCGAGCGGGATTCACGATGGTGGAACTCCTGCTGGCTCTGGCACTGGGCGTACTGGTTGCCGGCATTCTAGGTGCCTTGATTCATGGGTTGCTTTCTGCAGGAAACGGACAGACTTCGAGAATCAAAGGGACCTATGCCGCCCGGGCAGCCGTCCGCACCCTTTCCCGTGAAATCGCCTGCGCCTATGCCCCACCCGTTGAGGATCTCGTCCCTCTTCAACTGTCCACCTCAACCGAATTGGGCAAGCCCTCCCTCCTCCTTTCCTTTTATACGCCTGTGCCGGGCCCGATCGGCGCGGACATGGAGCAAATTACCTATGTCGTGGAAGCGGCCGATACCGAACCGCACGAACTGCGGCGTATTTCAGTTCCCTGCGCCGGGCCCTATACCAATGCCCCCATCACAAATCGGCTCCTCATAGGTCATTTCTCGCTCCGTATCGAAGCCATGGAAAAGGACGAAGCCCTTACAGAGTTTCCTCCCGCTGAAGCGACTGAACTCTCCCTTCCCTCTTCCCTCCGCCTAACCCTTACCCTTCCAGATCAAGATCCGATTGAAACCGAAGTGCTCCTCCATGCCGCTCAAGGCATTCGATCTCCTCTGGATCGCGAGCCAGCTCCACCAGCACCCGGAACCCCAGAAAACTAAAAAACGACTGTTCGGCATCGAAAACGCTTGCGAATTCAAGCGCGAATGCGTATCTTCCCGCCCATTGACCACGAGGTCGTACCCCTCCCGGTGCTCGGGTGGTGGAATGGCAGACACGCATGTTTAAGGGGCATGTGCCGCAAGGCGTGGGGGTTCGACTCCCCCCCCGAGCACCACTTTTTCTTTTATTTTCAGGTCTTTCCGCCTTCCCTGACCCGCTCGAATATCAAGCGGTCCAATCCGTTGCGTTCGCCGGGGCAGGCCCGCCCCATTTTCCATCGCGTGGAACATCCTTCCCCAATCCATGGGGATGAAGAAGCCGGGTAAGGCGGCACAGCGGGAGTGTAAATTTCATCAGAAAAGCGTTTAACGGTTGACGAAAGCGCGACCGGGGTGTGCAATTACTTGATGGACAAGTTCTTGTTATTGAGCCGACAGGCATTCCGCTCATTGCATGGCTTGCGTCTCGACCGCGAACCCGATTGCCTGCCGGACGGCTCAGAAGAGCGATGGCAGAGTTGGGCCAGGCGACACCGAGTGCAGGGATTGCTCCACGCCGGATTGTCTGAAGCGGGCGCCATGCTCCAATCCGCCGCCTATGGTCAGGCGCAACATACCGCTCGATTCACCCACGAAGCCGAACGCCTGACTGAACGCCTCTCCCCGACCCTTCCGACCCTCTCGCTGCAGAAAGGGCCGGCCCTGGCCGTTCAGGCCTGGCCCGATCTGGGATTACGCTGTTTCGACGATCTCGACTTCATTTGCGTCCGCCGCGATTATCCGATCCTCATCAAGGGGATGCAAGAGGCAGGCTATGAGCCCGAGATTGCGGACCCACGCCGGAGGGCGCATCGCTGGCATTACGGATGGAGCATCGCCTTTCATCATCCGGACGGCTTCATGGTGGAAGTGAACCACCAATTTTTCCCACCGCAATATCCCTGGCCCCGGGGCCTGCCCCCCTTCGGGGAGGAAGCCCCTTTTGTTCATCAACGGCTGCAGGAATGCCCGGTGCGCGCACCGGCCCCGGCCCTGCACCTGCTGTTATGCTGCATGCATGCGATCTGGCATGGATGGGCCCGTCTGGAGTGGCTGGTGGATATCGCCGGCCTCTTGGTGCGCCACCCTACTGCGTGCGCGGAAGCCCAGGGCCTGACGGCAGGATGCCCCTTTGCAGGGAAAGCGCTGACGGCGGGTTGCGGCCTTGCCTCAGAGCTCTTCGGCGAGGACATCACCCCGGATGGGCTGGCGCCGGCGCCGGCCTCCATCGTGCAGCAGGCGGTACACATTCTGGATGGGAGCGCGCGCCAGATGAGCGGCTCAGAGCTCCGGACCTTTCATGAGCAGTTCATGACCTATGGGGAAAAAGCAGCCTACCGGACGCGGCGTGTGTTCATCCCGGGAGACGGCGATTTCCTCTGGATTGCCCTGCCGGTTCCGTTGCGCGGGCTCTACTGGCTTCTTCGCCCCACCCGTGTTCTGTTGTACGGGAAAACAGGATATTAGCCAAATCACGCCGTGATCAGGCAACAGATGGCGTCTCCCCGGGGAGGGCCCTAGTGTTGTGTCTCATCAGTTCCATATATGATTCGCGCCCCCTGCCGGCTTGACCGGCAGGAACGGAAGGTTGAAGAAAAGCAGCGTGAAACAATGCTTATCTTCAACCGGGTTCACCCGCGACACAAGGTCGCGGGGGTCAGAGTCTTGAAAGGGTTCTTCTGGGACAGCACCCTAGCGCTCATCCCGAGAGACAGGCCGCCACGCCTTCAGCGGCTGGCCATCTTGAGAAGTCTGATAGAGGATGCCGCGTTCAGACAAATAGGATGAGTCAGCGGCTGCCGTTTTAAGAAGTGCATCACCTCCTCCGAGTCGCGACAACACAAAGCGTATCACATTGACCAAGCTGTGGAATGGATATCGTGAAGCCTCGACCCCCTCCCCCCAGCGGATGGCCAGCAGCACTTCGTGTAAATCCCGTACGAGCCGGGCGGACGGAATCTGCTCTTCACGCAAGGTTTCATAGTATCCGTGACGATACGTCTTGTAGCTTTGCGCACCATGATCTCCAGTCAGGATAATCAGGCCTTGCGGGTCCTTCCTGATGATTTGCTGACAGAGGGCTTCGATGGTCGGATTCGCCTGCCGCACGGCCTGAATATAGTGCAGGACAAACTCTGACCGATCTGTTTTGTAATCATACCGGTGCGCGGAATGTTCAGCACCCAGCTTCGTGAAAAAGAATGTGGGCTGTTCCACCGGCCATGCAGAAATCGTCTCGGATACTTTCTGTTCAAAGTTCTCGACCGGCGTATCCGGTTCACGCCCGATGAACCGCGGAAGACTCACCTTGAGCGGAGCGAAGGGCCAGGATGCTTCTAGTAGAGAATGGTCTACCAAGCCAGCCCCTGGACGATAATAATAGTCCGATGGCAATAGATAGACGATGGAATATCCGTTTTGCTTCAGAATATTCAGCACGGGATTGAAGTAGGTCGCACTTCCTGAAATAAACCCCCGTGCGTAGAGTGAATCATGATTCCCAAACTTCCCTGCCTCATAGTGGTGGCCCATCTGCAAGAACGATTGGAGGCTCGACATTGTATACCAATAGTTTGCCAGGGTCTCCTCCGCGATCGAAAATCCCTGTTGCTCCAGGAAGTTGCGGAACTCCCGGTTGTCGAACCCGTACAATTCTTCGATGGCATCAAATCCATGATAGGATTCCAGACAGATCAAATAGATGTTCGGCGTGCGATCCAGCTTCACTGACTGATAGACACCCCTTTCTTCAGAAGAAACCAGTTCATCTCCATCACCCGAGGCATGGGACACGACCAGACCCGTTTGAGCAAAACGAAATACCAACAACCCCGCCAGCAAGGCACAGGTCCGTTTGGTCCCCAACCGAGCCGCCAGCGCCCAATAGACAGCGAATAACAATGCACACACCCCTGCCGCACACCATCGGGACAAGCCAAACGACTGCCGCAGTTCCGTCATATTCGAATCATAGAGGAATACCGCCAAAACCACCGCTACCGCCATCGCATAGATGCCATTCGGCAACCGGGATCCTACCCTTGCGCGATGCCGAAGTCCGATGGTCTTGATCAGATAAATCGATGCCCATGCCAACAAAAATACGACACTGGTTCCCACCCATACAGCGGCGAACGCCCAGGCCAATTGGTCGGGGGTGAACAACTGGAAATTGCGAAACATGTCCGAGGCGAAGGGAAACACTCCGGCCAGCACGACAGCCAGGTATGCCCAGCCCCCCCCTGTCGAATCCCTAGTCACGGATCATCTCCATACAGAGATCAATTAATGGGCGAGAACAACGGCTCCACTCAAAACGGTCGGCGTTCTCCCGTGCGAGCTGTGAGCGGCGGCGCCATTCCGGATCGTCTTCAATAAGTGTTTTTAGCGCTTCAACGATGCCAACGATGTCATCGGGGTCACAAAAGAGCCCCCCTTCCCCTCCGATTTCGGGCATAGCGCAAACAGTGGAGGTCACCACAGGTGTGCCGAATAGCTGCGCTTCGATGGCCGGGATGCCGAACGATTCGCATCGGCTCATCAGGCAGAAGATCCGCGATTCCGCATAGAGCTGGTCGAGCCGCTCGCGGGTGACAAAGCCGGTGAATTCGACAGCGTCACCCAAGCCAAGGCGGGTGACCTGAGTGCGAATTGTCCACTCGTAGGCGGGATCCGGCCAGGAGCCGGCCAGCACAAGACGACTTTGGGGATGGGTTTCGCGGAGGCGGCAAAACGCACATAGAAGCGCCTCGATATTCTTGTGCGGGGCCATGATGGATACAGTTAGAATCTGCTCCGGCCGGCGAGGTGAATCCCCAGCTGCGGCAGCACGGATATGGGTAGACTCGTCGGCGGCCTGATACACCACAACACCGCGCCGCTCCTCCACCCCCGCATTTTTGCGATAGGCCTGCTGCATATATCGGGAATTGAAAATCATCACCGCCGCTTCCCGCATGGCGCGACGATAAGCCCGCCGCTGCAGCCAAGCCTTGACGGCATCCCGGCGGCGGCGGGCGGAGGGCACCAAGGCCCAGGGATTTTGTGCGAAAACCAGTTGCGGGATGTTCAGCCCGCGGGCGGCCATCCCGTTCGGGGTGAAGTAGGCGAAGGCCCCGACACGCCGGGCCAACCGCGGCAGGTGAATCCGCTCCCACACCGCCCTCCTCCACCAGCGAACGGTACAAGCCGGGGCGTAGATCCACTCCACACGGCCTGTGAGCCCTGACTGGAATTCCTCCATTTCCTTCCGGCAGATCACGACCAGACCGCATCGATTCCCGAGAATCTCTGTCAGCCGGTTCAGATGCCCGAGAAGAACATGCCGCCCGCTGGGGTTGGTAACCGAAAGCGCATTGACCAGCAGTTTATGCATGTGAAGACATGGACAGTTCGGTTTCAAGCAGTTCCCAGCGAATCAGCCGGATGTCCAGATCCCGCATCGAATGACAGAGCCTGTTCAGATCGGCCTCCGAAATGGGTTCAATAAGATAGACCTTCTGAATCTGATGCTGCGGGATCAGGACGGGCAGATCCTGGACGGATCCCAGCACCCGGATGCCATGCACATAGTGGCCCTTGACTGCCGCATCATCGCTGACCAGACCCACCACCTGAATCTCTGTCTGCTCCCCCGTGCCCAGCATCAGTTGTCGCAGAAACAATACCGTCCGGAATCCGGCGCCCACCACCAGCGCCCGCTGGAGATCCGGTCCATCTCCGCTGCGGACTCGCCACTGCATCAGATCCTGCACGATCCGGACTGCCGCGCGGGTCAGCATGATCAACGGGGCGGCGATTCCCGCCATCAGCAGATAATGAAAAATCCAGAACACTGTTTGCCGGGGAGCCTGGGGACCCAGCAGATGAAAGCCAAAGGCCAGACCATAGCCCAGCACCACCGCCAGACCGGTCGCCGCGTATTCGGAAATCCGGGCCAGATACCACACCCGCGAATAGGACCGGAACAGGACCAGGCAAATGAAGGGCAGAACGACATCCACAGGCGCCTGCTGCAACCAGGTGATTTTCAGCGGCATCATTTCGCTGAAACCGGTCAGCATCCAGAGTTTCAGAACCAGCAGAAGCACGCCATTGAGAATCAGGATATCGCCAGCGATATAGAACAGCAGCGTCCGGTTCCGGCGAACGGGACGGGACAATCCCTGGAGGACCACCTTCCCACTTTCACGGAGCTCAATCCCGGCCAGATGGCGGACCACGGTGTAGGCCGCGAGCAGAAAAGCCAATACCAGGATCCCCAGCGCGCGATCATTGAATACGCTGGCCAGAATCCCCACCACCACCAACAGAACCGTGGCCGCATAGAGCGTCCAGGCCACCCGTCCCTGTCCATGGCCCTTCCGGAGCAGCCGGTGATGCAGATGATCGGCATCTCCGCGTTCGATCCCCAGCCCAGGCCCATCCTGAGTCTCTCGGTTGAGCATATGCCGCATCGAGCGGCGCCAGATCGCCAGTAGCGAATCAAACAAGGGCACGCCCACCGCCAGCAGGGGGACCCCCACCCCCGCCATAAAGGAAGCCTTGGAATGGGTGGAAATGGACAGGGCCGCCAACGTGAACCCCAGAAAGAGACTCCCGGTATCGCCCAGGAACACGCTGGCGGGATAGAAATTATACCGGAGAAACCCGAGGCAGGCCCCGGCAAACCCCATGAACAAAAGCACATCGCCCGGGGCCCCGCGAAAGATCAAGGACAGCCCGATTCCAGTAGAGGCAATCAAGGCAATACCCGTGGCCAGGCCATCCACCCCATCAATCAGCTTGAAAGCATTCATCAGCGCGACAAACCAGAGGACGGTGGCCACGGCATCCACCCAGCCTGGCAAATCAAATCCCAGAATGTTCTGCAGGCGGATGCCCAGCCCATAGGCGGCCACGGCAAGGAGAACCTGACCCGCCAGCTTCATCCAAGGACGAAGATCCAGCCGATCATCCAGCAGGCCGAGAGCCAGCACCCCGACACTCAACGGGAGAAACCGGAACCACCACTCAATCGACACCTGACCGGCAAACGGCTCCCACGGATAAAGAAACACAACCGCACACGCCACATGGAATCCCAGAAAGACCGCAATCCCCCCACTCACCGGGATCGGATCCCGATGGATTTTCCGGACGCCGGGTCGGTCCATGAATCCCCAGCGCGGTGCCAGACGGCGCCATAGCGGCACCACACAGATCACCGTCAGCAGACCCACCAAGAAAACTACTGGATATTTGATAAGGGGTTCTATGCTCATGAGTGTTCATTCACGGTCTGTTCAATTTGTTCTACCACTTTAGCACAGTTTTTCTCCCGCTTGAAACGCTGTTCAAACAATCGGTATGCCTCCTCTCCCCACTCTTCGCCCGGACGTCTGCATCCAGAATTCCGCCGAGAGCCGCATCCATCGTCGATTCCCTTCCGGGGGGGAGAACTCACCCGGCATCCGACTCCTGAATCCAGGTGCCAACCGCACTTTCCGCAGGACCGGCAGATAGAACCGGACTGCTCAACGCGCAGGCCGTCTGAAACTTGCTCGGCACCACCACCCCCATCCATTCCGGCTGCTGAGAAACCAGATGGATATCGGCAGCAAATAGATGGGCCGCACATGAACCCGCCGGAGCGGAGGGGATGAAGGCACAGCACTCGCCCCAGCCTTCCCCCATCGAAATCACCCGTGAGGGGGTGCTCCCGACAGGCCTCGGGACCAATAGCAGCTGGGACCTGATAGGGCTAATCATCCAGCGCTGCGGCCTGCTTGACTCGCTTGCGGTCTTCCGCCAAAAGCGCCTTTGCCCGAACGCGAGAACCGGAAGAATCCGGTTGCGGCGGGGGGGCGATCTTGACAACCGCTTCGCCCTGCTTGAGTTCACGACCCACTTTCAATGTACGATCTTCCTGCGCCAATGGCCGATGGTTGATCCGCGCATCTTGCAACTGGGCGCCTATGGGGGAGGCCTCCACGCCCATCAATACGGGCGAATGAATGGATGACTGCGCCGAGGTGACCTGCGACCAGCCAACCACCAGCAGAATGGCCCACCCGGATATTCTGATGCTTCTCTCCTTGCTCATTCTCTCATTCAACTTTCTATTCATCTTGTTCCAAGCCAGACTCGGAGTCAAGCTGAAGGGACTGCGCCCGGCGAATCCAAACCACCCATTGACCGGCGCTTTCCCAACGGGGATGCCAGACTTTTTCCGGCCGCCAACGGTTGGCTCGAGATCCACTGTGGACCCGCAAGGCTCCCGTCCGCGGTTGAAAGCCCGTTGCAACTACAAAGTGCCCTTGCAACGCCTCCCCCTCCGGTCCTAGCAGGACGATCAGTGGATTGCCGCTGGCCAAGAGCCG
>CAZGMQ010000029.1:0-38174 GCA_964526745.1 uncultured Verrucomicrobiota bacterium | reverse complement strand
TGTCCGGTGGTGTGGAAGGGTCACGGGGCGCAATCCCCGTGACCCCATCCGATCAATCGGACCGTCCTTGCACCCGAAAAATGCGGCTACGGAATAAGTAGAAATGCTCTAGTAGGCGGTGGTGCGGAAGACGGGCTGGAAGAGTTTGGTGGCCTGTGCGCAGAGGTCACGGACAGGGCATTTTGAGCAGTCGGGAAGGGTCATCTCGGGACAGCTGGTCCGGTTCTGGAAAAAGAACCAATCCACCGCAGCCGCAGAAAGGCCGGAGAGGGCAATGAGCTTTTCGACGGCATCGTAGGTCGCCTGCCGGATGGCGGCTTCTTCATCGGCCCCGATGAGTTCACGCGCTTCGAGCTTCGTGCGCAGGGCGGGATCTTCCACGCGGATGAGACCCGTGCGCAGCGCACTTCGCTGCAGATGATAGTCGATGATGGGCACAGCGGATTCCGGATCGCTGATGGGCAGGAAATGTTCCGGCCGGTTTTCGAGCGTGATGGCCAGCAGCATCGCTTTTTTCTGGAGCGGGTCTCCGGCATAGCCGGGGATGTGCGACAGAATCATCAGGAGGGATCGAAGAGGACTGTCAGCTACGGTCAGTTGCCGGAGCATGTCGGCCGGGCGTGTGTTCCGTTCGGTGAACCAGGTGCTGTAGCCCCGGATCAATTCCAGATGCTCTGGCCACATGGGCAGGGGGTTGGTTCCTGAATCGTCCTGAAAGAGGCGGTCCAGCTGGTCATCGCTGAGGGAGGCGAGGGAAGCGGGTGCCCAGATGTCCGGCCGGGCCTGAGTGGCGCGGGTGCCTGCACGCCAGAGATAGTCAGAGCCTTTCAGGTCGCGGCCGTCGATGCGCGCGATCATGGGTTCGGCCCAGCGGGTGTCCTCCAGTGTCCAGAACCCGAACTGGTGGGCGCAGCAGAAGAAGAAATAGTCCAACACGCCGGGCTGGCCGCGTTCGGGATAGATGAAGCCTTCGCTGCGGGAACAAAAGTCAAACGGGACGGCCTGATCGGAGTCGCGCAGGTGCTGCGCGAAGGCTTCGATCCGCTCGTGATCCAGTGTTGGCGGTTTCATCCGGCGGATTCCATGCCGCCGGCAACCGCAGGCCGGCGAAGAGGCCTATTTGACAATGGGGGCATCTTTCCAGAGCTGTTCGAGCGCATAGTAGGTTCGCATGGCGGGCGTGAAGAAGTGGATGACAATGTTGAAGTAGTCGAGCACGAGCCATTCGCTCCCGGTGGAGCCGGCGCGATGGATCGGCGCCTCAGCAGGGGTCTCGAGACGGCGCTGCTTGATGACGGCGTCGGAGAGGGCCCGCAGATGCGGCGTGTTGAGTCCGGTGCACAGCACCATGTAATCGGTGATGGTGGAGACTTCGGACACATTGATGACGACAATCTTCTCCCCCTTTTTGGAATCCAGCGCTTCACGGATGCCTTCGACCAGAATGCGTGTGGCATCGAGCTTTTTCTTCGAGGTCTTCTTGATCGCTGCTTTTTTCGGGGCCGGTTTTTTGACCGGCGCCTTTTTTACGGCAGGTTTTTTTACGGCGGGTTTCTTCGCGGGCACCTTCTTTTTCACAGGGGCCTTCTTCGCGGCGGACTTTTGGGGGGCAGAGGGTTTTGTTTTCATATGTATAAGTTGTGCTCCTGAATGTAGCGCATGACGGGTTCGGGGACAAGGGGAACGGGCTGGCCGGCGGCGATCTGGTCGCGGATGTCGCGGGAGGCCACGGCCAGCGGAGTTCCGGTACGGAGATGGGCGAGCAGCTGATCAGGCCAGGGCGGCGGCAGCTGCAGGGCTTCGGGATCGGGGGTTGTGAAGCCGGGGCGGGCGAGGCTGACGATACGGATGCGCTCCAGGATTTCCAGAGGTTTGTGCCAGGTGTGTAGCTCAGGGAGGGTGTCGGCCCCGATGATGAAGACGAAGGGCTGGCCGGGATGTGCGGCCTGCAACGCGGTGATGGTGTCGAGGCTGTAGGAGGTGCCGGGCCGGTCAAATTCGATGGGGAGCGCCTTGAATCGGGGTTCGTCCGCAAGGGCGAGTTGGAGCATGGCGAGACGGTCTGCGTTGGGGGCGAGCCCGGTTGCGGGCTTGTGCGGGGGGATGCTGCAGGGGATGAACCATACCGCAGCCAGATCAAACAGGCGCATGGCTTCGCGCGCGATGGACAGATGCCCTTCGTGAACAGGATTGAAGGTGCCGCCGAGCAGACCGATCGGTTTGGGCTGTACGGCAGTGGAGGCCGGGGTCGACATCAGAACAGCACGGGTTCTTCGGCTGCTGTGCTGGGTGCCAACGGAATGATTTCGCCGACGACGACCACGGGCATATCGCTGTTTTCCACCCAGTACTCACGACCGCGGATGGAGACGCCTTTGCCGACAAACTGGCGGAGGACGGCGGAATCGCCATGGAGATGACAGACCATCTCCAGGACGCGGCCATCATAGTCGAGCAGACGGTAGCGGGAGGGAGAGGCGATCAGGAAAGGGGCACTGCGGACTTCGCCTTCGACCTGAACGGATTTGCCCTGGTTGGGCAGGTCGGCCAGATCGAGATCTTCAACCAGTGCCGGATCCACCTGGACATCGAGGTCCTGCTTTTGGGGTTTGGTAACCGTTTTGACCGGTGCGGGAACGGCGGTGGATGCGGCCGAGGATTTCCGTTTGCGACGGACCTTCTTTTTCATGGGCACCGGTTGTGTGGGCAGCGCGGTGGCGGGGCGAAGGGCCGGCGCAGCGGCCGTGGAAGAAGCGACTGTCCGTTTGACAGGAGCCTTTTTAGAGGGCTTTGGAGCTTTTATGGTGACGACGGATGCGGACTTCCGGGTGGTTCGTTTGCGGGCGGGTTGAGTCGCGGCGGTTTTGGGTGTAGAGGGGGCGACCTGGGCGGGGGTCGGAGAAAGCGGTGGCGGGATGTCGACGGGTCTGGCCGCCGGAGTCTGGACCCGGGGCGCTGTTTTCGGAGTGGAGGTCGTTTTTACCACAGATTTTTTTGGGGCGGGAGCCTGAGGTTTGGGTGCAGGATTTTTGGGTTCGGCCACCGCTGCCACTTCCCGGATGGGGGTGGTACGGGTCGGTACTTTTTTCAGATCCTGCTTCTTCACCCACAGGAGGCAGGAGGAGGGCGGGGCAATTTTGCACCAGTCGCCTTCTTCACCCCGGGGCATCACAGGGTCCCCCCGCTTGAGAGTCCCAACGACCGGATGCTGGATGCCGGGACCGGACCGGACCTGGATGACCTTGGCGATCACCCGGTTGCCTTCAATGAAGTCTTTGTTGAGCCAGAGCGTGAAGCGCTCGGGCGGGGAAATGGCGGCCCAGTCGCCTTCCATGCGCGACACAAAGAGGATTTCGCCAGCGGCGACGGTGCCGGCGGACTGGGCGCTGCCCGAGGGGGCATTCATGACCAGGCTGGAGGGGACGGCGACCTGCATCCGTGTATCGGCGAGAGCCGAGACTGGGCTCCATAGCAGGAGCGCGAACAAAAACGAACCAAATTGGAGAGACACTTTCATGGGCGGGAGTGTAGCGGTGGAGAGGGGGGGAGTGCAATTAAGAATGAATGGGTTCAAGCGGCGGTCTCCGGGTGAAAAACGGTATTTTCAATTGGTGGAAGCGGGGGGGATGGATATACTGCCCCCCATGACTTCACAATTTGCACATTCACCGGAGGGGCCGTCTCAAGTGGCCTGGCTGGCTTCGCTGCCTCGGAAGCGGGTACGGGAGGTCAAGGCGGCGTTGGCGGATCTTCCGGTGGATATCGCCTCGGCCGGTGGAGACCTGCTGCTGGTGATCGCGGCATGGAGCCGGGTGGATCCGGTGCGGGCGGCCCAGCTGCTGGAGCAGTGGATCGCAACCGCCGATGAGGAGGGGAACCTGACTCCCTCGTCACTTGGCATCTGCCAACTGGCCAGCGGGGTGATCGGGGTTCTGCCGGATCCGGACCCGTTTCTTGCGCGGATTCTGCCCGGCTTGTCCCGATGCGTTCTCCGGAATTTCGAGCGCTATGATGAGAGCGGAACCGGGCTCCCGCGTTGGCCGTCAGCGGAAGAGGCCCTGTTCCCAGCCGAATTCGCCCCGGGCCGTTTCACGGTGGATCTGGCGGTTCTGCTGGCCAATGAGGCGACGGTGTTCTCTCGTCTGTCGGAAGGGAACCCTGCCGCTGAAAAGGCGGCGATCGAGGCGGAGGGGGAAGAGCGAGATCTGGAGGGGTGGTTGCTGGACCAGTTTTGGAATGAAGAGCAATCGCTGTTCTATCGATATGACGGGGAAGGGGAGACGGTGCCGGATCGCTCTCTTTGCGGGATGATTCCCCTGGTGTGGAAAGGGCGCACGGCTGAGATTACGGAAGGCATTCGGCCGCGGGCGGCAGGCTGGACGGTCTCCGACTGGCCTCCCCGGGCCTGGATTTTGTTTTTTGTATGGCTGCAACGGACGCCTCATCAGGGCGTGTTGGCTCAGATGCGGGCCAGCGGGCTTCCGGCGGGGGCTTCGAAAGTCGAGCAAGCCATCTGGACGGTTCTGAGAACCGATTCCGAGGCGCGTTCGTCCGTGGCCCGAGGGGATATGCCGGAGGCGGTGCACTGGATGGAGGCCCATGGCCGTTTGCTGCGGCGGATTGCCATCGTGGGGGGGGGGCTTCTGCTGCTGGTCCTGCTGGGATGGCAGGTGTTCCATCGGGAGAGCGAAGGGGGCCTGGCGTTCAGCGAATTGGAGCGGCGGGCCCGGCAGGCCAGTGCGGACGGGCAGCATGGCCGTGCCGCCGTCCTGTATGGGCAGGCGGCCCGACAGGGGCGTGAGGCCTACTATCGATATCGGCAGGCTGGCGAATGGTTGCACATTGATGAAGCGGCCGCGGCAGAACAGGCCTATCGCGAACTGCTGCTGGAAGAGCCGGATGCGCCGAATGTGCAGATCAATCTGGCCTTGGCCGTCTGGCGCCAGGGACGGAGTGAAGAGGCCTTGGATCTTTATCGCGCCTTTGCCGAATCCCAGACCGCCTATCCGGAACTGGTGGCGCGGGCGGCTCTGGCCGCTGAATTGATTGAGCGCCAACTGGCGCTGGACCGCGAAGAGTGAGTGGGTTTCGTTGACAGGGACCCGGCAGGGTGAAATAGTTTGCACAGAATCTGGAGGCGTAAGTATGAATCGGAAAATCATTGGACTTGTAGGCGTTGCAGCCGCATTGCTGCTGAGCACGGGTTGTTTCCGCAACACCGTTTCGACCATTGAACTCAACATTCCCGCGATGAAAACAGAAGCCTGTGTACAAGCGATCGAGAGCGCTCTCGGCCGCCTTGGCGATGGCGCTATCCAGGACATCGCTCCCGATGTGGGGGTCGGTAAGATGGTCGTGACCTTTGACAATGTCCGCCTGGGGCGGCGGAACATCGAAGTTGCCGTACGCCATGCAGGATTTGCAGTGAACGATTTGCCGGCCGATGAAGAGGCACGGGCCAAGCTATCTCCGGAGTGCCGTGGCGATGAGTAGTTCCCTATCGTTCCGGTGGGCGACGGCGCGCTCGGCGCGGGCGGATGCGCAACTGATCCTCGTGCAGGAGGGGCATCTGCTGGCCCCTCCTTCCTTGTCTGTATCCGATCGGAAAAAGCTGGAGGTCTGGATCAAGGGCTTCGCATTCAAAGGCGCCGTGGCAACCTCGGCTTGGCCGACCGGATTGGCCTCGCCGGTTCTGCTGGTCGGGATCGGGACGAAGAAAGAATTTCATGTGGCGCGCTGGGTGCGGGCCTGGGCGGCGGCGGCGCGCGCTTTGACCCAGATGCCGGTGATCAAGAAGATCGGCTTTGAGTGGCCCGAACAGATGGCCTTGCCGATGGAACCTGCTGGCCTGGCAGGTTTGGCAGCCGATGGCTTGTTGTTTGGTATCTATTCCTTCGATACGTTCAAGTCCCAGAAACACAGGCATGCTTTCACCCTGGAGTGGCAGGGAACCCTTCTGGCGGCTAAATCCGTCCGGGAGGCTGTCCGCCGGGCCGGGATTCAGGGGGCGACGCTTCACGAAATCCGGGACCTCGCGAATCTGCCGGCCAATGAACTGGCTCCGATGAATCTGGCGCTGCGCGCCCGGAAATTGGCAAAGGCCTCCGGCCTTTCCTGCCGGGTGTGGGATCAGACCGCATTGGAGAAAGAAAAGTGCGGAGCCCTGCTTGCGGTCGCAAAGGGCAGCCGTCAGCCGGGCTGTCTCATCCGTCTGGCGCACAAGGGGAGTGCGGGGAACCGGTTGAAGCCTCTGGTTCTGGTAGGCAAGGCCGTGACCTTTGATTCGGGCGGCATCAGCCTCAAGCCCAGTAAGAGCATGGAATGGATGAAGTATGACAAGAGCGGTGGAATGACGGCGATGGCCGTTGTGCTGCTGGCCGCCCGGCTCAAGCTGGCGCGCCCGGTCGTGGCCTATATCCCCTCCGTGGAAAACATGCCCGGAGGCGGCGCCACCCGCCCGGGCGATATCGTGACGGCCCGGAATGGCAAGAGCATCGAGGTGCTGAATACCGATGCGGAGGGCCGCCTGATCCTGGCCGATGCGCTGTCGTTTGCGGCCGAAGAAAAACCCGCGGCGATTGTGGATCTGGCCACCCTGACGGGTGCGGTCATCGTGGCGTTGGGTCACGAAACCACCGCGGTCATGGGGAACGATGACCGGCTGATGCTGGAGTTGATGCTGTCCGGTGAGGCTTCGGGTGAGCGGCTCTGGCAGTTGCCTCTCTGGCCCGAATACGATGAGATGCTGCAGGGACAGTTTGCCGATGTGAAGAATATCGGCGACGGCACTGCGGGAACCATTTCCGCCGCGGCCTTCCTGCAGCATTTCGTTCCGGAAACGATTCCTTGGGCCCATCTGGACATCGCAGGAACGGCCTGGCTGGAAACCGAGAAGCCCTATGGCGCTCCCGGGGCCACGCTGACCTGCGCCCGGCTGCTCGTGGACTGGGCCTCTCGTCTGCCCGAAGAGTCGTAACGCCTGCCATCATGCGCTTCCTGCTCGATCAGTTTATCGACCATCTGGTCCTGGAGCGGGGCCTCAGCGAAAACACACGTCTGGCCTATACGCATGACCTTACCGAGTTTCTGGCGTTTCTGTCGCGCCGCGGGCGCGCTGGGATCCAGGAAGTGCAGCGGAAAGACATCCTGGACTTCCTGATGGAGGGCAAGGGAAAGGGGCTGGTGGCGTCCAGCCTCGCCCGGCGGCTGGTCGCGATTAAGGTCTTCTTCCGATATCTGTCTCAGGAGGGCCTGCTGGCCTCGAATGTGGCGGATGCCATGGATTCTCCGCGATTGTGGAAAATTCTGCCGCCGACCCTGTCCATAGATGAGGTGGACCGCCTCCTGGCGACTCCCGATGTCACAACCCAGCGCGGCCTGCGCGACCGGGCCATTCTGGAAACCTTCTATGCCACCGGATTGCGGGTGAGCGAACTCGCTTCGCTAACCCTCGAGTCCCTGCACTTTGATGCGGAGTATATCCGCTGCATTGGCAAGGGGGATAAAGAGCGGGTGGTGCCCATCGGCACGCGGGCGATGGAGGCGGTGCAACAGTGGCTGGATCGCGGGCGCCCCGCTTATGCCACCCGTGGCGGCGGCGAGTGTCGGGCCGTCTTTCTTTCGCGTCTGGGGCGGCCCCTGACCCGCATTACGCTTTGGCGGCAGATTCGCGCCTATGCCCGCCGCGCGGGCATCCGGAAGGAAATCTCGCCCCACACTTTGCGCCATTCGTTTGCCACGCATCTGTTGGCCAACGGCGCTTCCCTGCGGATCATTCAGGAAATGCTGGGACATGCGGATATCTCCACTACACAAATTTATACCCATGTGGATGCCGGCCGGTTGCAGTCGGTCCATCATCAGTATCATCCGCGGGCTTGAGGAAGGAAAGGGCAGTCGATATGGAGTCTCCTGAACAGGCACGAAAATCCGAGGCACTGACCGACAGACTGGGGCATTCGTTCCAGAACCCGAGACTGCTGGAGGTGGCCCTGACGCACCCCTCGTATGCGGCGGAAGCGGGGAACGAGGAATCGATGGAGAATCAGCGGCTGGAATTTCTGGGGGATGCCGTCTTGGGCGTCGTGGCCGCCGAATGGCTGGTCGCGAACTGTCCGGAGTGGAAAGAAGGCACGCTGACCAAAGTTCGCAGCCGCCTGACGAATGCCGCCACTCTGGCGCAGGTGGCGAGTCGGCTGGAACTGGGTTCGTTTCTCCGCCTGAGCCGGGGCGAAGCCCTATCGGGCGGCCGTGAAAAAGGCAGTCTGCTTGCGGATGCGCTGGAAGCCGTGCTGGGCGCTCTTTGGCTCGATGCGGGGGTCGAAACCGTCCGCCGGATCTTTGTGCAGCATTTTGCCAGCGAAATTGAAGAGGCCGTGGCGGCGGGGGGGGATGATAATCCCAAAGGCGACCTTCAGGAACGCATGCATCGGGAGGGGAGCGGCACTCCCCACTATGTGGTGGAGGAAGAGAGCGGACCGTCCCATGCGCGCCATTTCAAGGTGAAGGTCCTCCGCGATGACGAGTGCCTGGGTGAGGGCGAGGGAGGGAGCAAGCGGGAAGCGGAAAGCCAGGCGGCTCGTGCCGCCCTGGAGAAGCTGAATCCATCGCTCTAAAATGAATCGTCCCGCTCCATGCGGTTGACACGGAACTTCTCCGCGGAATCCAGGCTCCTGAATGTGAAGTGCCGCTTGTGGAAAAAAGGGGAGCCGGTGGGAATAATGTCACTCATTTGAAATGTTAGAATAGTGTTATATAGAGGCCAAAAATGAATGGCGGAACAAAAAAAGGCAGGGTAAAACGATTGACCTATAGGTTTTCCTATCTGCTTGTTGGCTCGGGGGATGCGCGTAATTCATATCTATTCCAACGGGTTCCTTCAAATATTTATCGTCAAAAAGGACTTGCATTCAGAGGGAACTGAAATAAAGTTTGCGCAGATTTGCACCCCGCTGTGGGGGGCAGGAAATGAAAATGAATATTCTGGTCCGCCCCGGAACAAGGAGAACAAGATGAAGTCAGTCAAGAAGTCACCTGCCAAGAAGCCGGTGGCGAAGAAGGTCGTGAAGAAGGTCGTTGCGAAGAAACCTGTCGTGAAGAAGGTTATTGCGAAGAAACCTGTCGTGAAGAAGGTCGCGCCTAAGGCCGCGAAGAAGCCGGTTGCCAAGAAGGCACCTGCGAAGAAGAAGACCGTGTCCGCTGAGCAGCGGTATACGATGGTGCAGGAAGCCGCCTATTTCATTGCGGAGCGCCATGCTTTCTGTGGAGACAACAGCCATTTCTGGTGGCTGGCCGAGATGGAAGTCAGCAAGCAGTTGGACTGATCCATCCGATTCTATTGAATCTATGAACTGCCGCAGGGAATTCCCTGCGGCGATTTTTTTTGTTTTAGACAGGGATTCAAGGTATGTTAAGTTTCGATTAAGCCCAAAGTAAGTAGAGTCTATGAAAAAAACTGTCAGCATCATGCCCTGTCTGAATGTCCAAAAAGGACGGGTCGTGAAGGGAATCCATTTTGAAGATCTGATTGATGCGGGCGATCCTGTGGCGCTGGCCGTGGCGTATGAAATGGATGGGGCCGACGAGATCGGATATTTTGACATTTCAGCCACCCGCGAAAAGCGCCAGACCGATTTTGAGGTCCTGCGCCGCGTGGCCGAGGCTGTGAGCATTCCGGTGATGGTCGGCGGGGGGCTTCAGACCTTGGCCGATATCGAAGCGGGTCTCGCTGCCGGCGCCCGGATGGTGGGGCTCACCTCCGCGGCTTTTCTGAACCCCTCTCTGGTGACGGAAGCTGCTCAACGGTTTGGTTCTGAGGTGATCGGGGTGTCTATCGACGCAGAGCGTAACGACAAGATGCCCTCCAGCCGCGAAGTGTATATCGAGGGCGGCCGCAAGCCGACCGGGGTGGATGTGTTGGAGTTCGCCAAACGGATGGCGGGATTGGGCATCGGGCGCCTCATACCAAACAGCAAGCCGGGCGACGGCTCCAAACGGGGCTATGATCTGGATCTGATCCGCGGGATTGCCGATGCCACGAAGCTTCCCACAGTCGCCAGCGGGGGGGGCGGAAAGCTGGTCCATTTTCTGGAAGCGGTGAAGGAAGGGCATGCCCAGGTGCTGTTGGCGGCCAGCGTCTTCCATTTTAATATTTTTTCGGTGCGGCAGGTAAAGGCCTATCTGGCCAGTCAAGGGGTGAAGCTTCACAATCCCCCGGTCGCCCAAATGTAGCGGCCTCTCGGGGCTACGCAGAGTCGATGGAGTTCCGGACCTTTTGAGCGAGGGATATCCGTGAGAATGGCTTTTGAATGAAGTCGGTGAGACTCGCTTTGATTCCCTGTTTTTCAATCAGGTTCGCCGTATAGCCCGACATGAACAGATGCTTGAGTCCCGGATCCCGGGGCACGATCTGTTGAACCAGTTCCGGTCCGTTCATCCCCGGCATAATCACATCGGTGAGCAGCAGGGTGATGTGTCCCTTATGCCGTTCCGCCAGTTGAAGGGCTTCGATGGGGGACGCGGTGGCGAAGACTTTGTATCCGAGGGATTCCAGCATCCGTTGGGTGGTCAGGAGAATGGTCGTTTCATCCTCGACCAGAAGAATGGATTCCTTCCCGGAGGATTTGGGTTCGTTTGTCTCCTCCACCGGGAGCGATCCCATCGCTCCGGAATAGTGGGGAAGAAAGATGTTGAAGGTGCTGCCTTTTCCCGGCTGGCTTTCCACTTCGATATGGCCATGGTTTTGTTTCACGATGCCATAGACTGTGGAAAGACCCAGTCCGGTTCCTTTCCCCACCTGCTTGGTGGTGAAGAACGGCTCGAAAAGATGGGAGATCACGTCCGGGGTCATGCCCTCTCCATCATCCTGAATGGAGAGGAGGACATAGGGGCCGGGTTGGACGCCATGGAAGAGCGGACTTTCTTCTTCGGTGATAGTGACATTCCGGGTTTCGATCATGATGTGGCCGGCATTCTCCAGTGCATCCCGCGCGTTGATACAGAGATTCGCCACGATCTGGTCGAGCTGGCTGGGGTCTATCTTGACGATGTCTTTTTGGGCCCCCGGCTTCCAGATGAGTTCCACATCTTCACCGATGAGCCGCCGCAGCATGTTGGACATTCCTTCCAGCGACTGATTAAGCTGCAGGGCGGTGGGCAGGGCCGCCTGTTTTCGCGCAAAGGTCTGGAGTTGGCGGGTCAGGGCTGCTGAGCGCTTCGCGACTTTCTGGATCTCCTGCAGATCCGAATGCAAGGGCTGGTTGTCCGGGACCTGCTCGAGGGCCATTTCGGTATAGCCCAGAATGGCCTGCAGCATGTTGTTGAAATCGTGGGCCACGCCGCCGGCAAGCCGCCCGATGGATTCCATCTTCTGGGCCTGGGCCAGTTGGGCCTGTAGGTCTTCTTTTTCATTCTGGTCGAGAAGCTGGTCGGTGATGTCCCGCTTGACCGCCACGAAATAGACAATATGACCCGCCACATCGCGAACCGGTGAAATGGAGGCCTGTTCGGTGAAAAGAGTTCCGTCTTTTCGCTTATTGATCAGCTGCCCTTCCCAGGTTTTGCCGGTGCCGAGAACGGTCCACATGTTCCGATAGAAGGCCGTGTCATGCTGCCCGCTTTGCAGCATCCGGACATTCCGACCCATGGCCTCTTCGCGGGTATAGTCTGAGACCCGGGTGAACGCCGGATTGACATAGAGGATGCTGCCTCCTGCATCTGTGATGACAATGGTTTCCCCGGATTGCTCAATCGCAAGGGTCAGGCGCTCGCGCTCGGCTTCCGCCCGCTTCCGTTCGGTGATGTCGGTGATGAAGCCTTCCAGCGCAATCAAGTGGTCTTCGGTATCGAAGACGCCTTCTCCCTGTTCCCAGACCCATTTGGTCTCTCCCGATTGGGTCGTGATCTCATATTCCGCTTCAAATACCTGGTGGTCTCGAAGCGTTTCCTGCCATTTTTCCCAGAGGTGGCCGCGATAGGCAGGGCAGATCACGTCGTTGAACGAGAGGATCTTATTTTCGAGCAAATCCTCGGGTTGATAGCCTGTCAAATCTACACAGCCCTGACTGACGAACTCCATTGTCCAGGCATGGTCATTGCGGCACCGGTAGGCCATCCCCGGCAGATTGGCCAGCAGCGCCGCATAGCGCCGGCGGTTTTCTTTCAATTCTTCTTCGGCCATTTTACGGTCCGTGATATCGCTGAAGATACAGGCGAACTGGTTCGGCGCCGGACGGAAGGCGGTCACCTCAAAATGTTTGTCGGCGGTCTTGGAATAGCTGTCGAAAAAGGCCGGCTCGCCGGTAAGGGCCACCTGGCCATAGATGTCAATCCAGGTCTGTTCCGTTTCAGGCAATATCTTCCGCACGGTCTGGCCGATCACATCGGCGGCCCGCCGTCCGGTCATCCGTTCAAGGGCCGGGTTTACGGCCAGATACCGGTAATCGACGGGCTTGCCGCTTTCATCACAGATGATTTCATGCAGCGCAAAGCCCTCGAGCATTTCCTGGAACAGGGTCCGATATTCCCGCTCGACGCGTTTCCGCTCGGTGATGTCGCGCGCCACAGCATGGAGTTCGACTTTGCCGGTCCGTTCGTTGATCCAGTAGCGGGTGATCAGTTCTGCGACGATTGGGGAGCCGTTTTTGTGGACGAGGGGGATTTCACTGGTGAAGAAGGTGTCCGAATTGAGGGTGCCGGCACGGAGTTTGCTGGCGCGCTCATTCAGGCGATGAATTAATTCGTCCCGCATCTCGGGGAGTAGCGCCGCATCCAAAGGGTGGGCCATCAGTTCGGCTGGGGTATAGCCCGTCAGTTTTTCCGCAGATGGACTCAGGTAGAGGAACCGGCGGGACTCCACATCCAGAGTCCACACGACATCCTTCATGCTTTCCGTCAGCATCCGGTATTGCTGTTCGCTGGCCCGGAGCGCTTCTTCGGCATGCTTGGTCGCGGTGATATCGATATGCGTGCCGACCATCATATTCGTAGGGCGGCCCTGGGAATCCCGCAGCACCTGTCCGCGCGACCAGATCCAGACCCAGTGGTCGTCCTTGTGCTTCATGCGGAAGTTTTGCTCATACAAGCCTTCGGGGATCTTGAGATAGGTGGTCAGCATCGATCGGGCGCGCGGCCGGTCGTCGGGATGCATCAGGTCCAGCCAGAATGCCTCGATATTGCCTTTCACAGGGCTGGGTTCCAACTCGCTTTGTGTGTACCCCAGCATCGAGAAATATTCAGGGCTGCACCACAGTAGGCCGGTGCTGTCGTTATATTCCCAGGCCCCCGTGTTCGAGGCACGGATCAGGGCGACATAGCGATCCGCCGCCTCCTGATTGGCCCGGGCCAGATCGGCCAGGGACTCTTCGGCACGCTTGCGCTCGCTAATGTCGGTGTCCGTGCCCCAATAGCTCAGCATATTCCCCTCTGTGTCCCGGGTGGGAATGCCGCTGGTGCTGACCCATAGCTCTTTGCCTGATTTGGTGACCATAGGATTGAGAAAATCCCGGATCGGTTCGCCGCGATGAATAGAGGTGAACGCCTGTTCTTTGAATTCCTGTCGACCCCGTTGCGGATGAAGGTCGTAGAAATACTTCTTTCCAATCAGTTCATTCGGGGTATAGCCCAGCACACTCGCGACCGTCGGGCTCACATCGGTATAGAGCCCGTCGGGATCGATCTCCCAGGAGACGATGTGGTTTTGCTTGGCGAGAAGTTCATAGCGGTGCATTGCCGTGGCGAGTTCCCGGTTTTGGGTATCCACCAGTTGCGCTAGATGTTCCCGCCGGTGAATGAACAGCCCCAGGACCCACGCGATGGCAAATGTGAAGGCCAGTCCGGCCAGGGTGACGAGGCCGACCGCGTGGGACGGATGGAGTTCGATAAAGGCAGGGGTGGGGTGAGCCACAAGGGCGTAGGTATTGCCGAAAATTATCAGGGGCCGGATCTCGGAACCGGGGGGCAGCCGATCAAACTCGGGCTCATGGGATGCGTGGTCTGGGGCCGTAGAGCCGAGATGCCTCGGAGGGGCCTCGGGGTCGAGCTGGTACAAATCCAGTGTGGCCATGAGAAGGCGGTCCGGATCGGTGTCCCGCCCCGACCGGATCCACTTCTGGATCTGCAGCCCTGCGGTGACCACCCCCAGCAAATGTGTGGGCTGCTCGGGATCGAAGATGGGACGCAGAAGCAGAATTCCGTTTTCATCTCCGGAGGGGTGCAGGAAAGAAACCGGGTCGCTGGCCGTGGTCAGGTGGGTCCGGGTGAGGATGTCCAGTGCCAGCTGGCTGTCGGGATGCGATCCGATGTCATAGCCGAGAAGAGATTGTGCGTGAGTTGGCGGGGCGGTATAGACCAGCGGGAAATACAGGTCCCGTTCGGCCGCCGGGGTGTTCTGTCCAGAGGCGTCTTTTTCCCAGATCGAATAGTCATCGCGCTGCAGCTGCCGCGCTTTTTCGGCCTCAAAATCGAGGCGGTCATCTGCGTCCACCGCTTCGACCCAGTTCCAGAACAGAACTTGGGGGATATCCGACAGATGAGCCATGTAATTCTGGAATTCCGCTTCGGTGACCTCTTCGCTGCTTTCCACAAAGGCGGCGAACCCTTCCAGAGCCAGGTTGCGCAGGGAATGGACCGCAGCGAAAGGAGGTGTGATTTCAATCTGGGCCAGATGGCGGAAGGACACCTGACGGTTGCGGGTTTCGATCTGATGAGCCAGCCAGACCGCCGTCAGCGTCAGGCACACCCCCGTCAGTGCGACAAGAAGGGATTCCAGATGCCAGCACAGCCAGGTTTTGCACGCTCTCGGCCTGCCGCGCCGGGCCAGCGTCACATTTCCCACAATCCAGACCAGGCAGAGCAGGAGGGTGCAGAGCAGCGGCACATGCATGGCCTGAGTCCGGGCCTGTTCCCATCGGGCTGCATCCACATCGATACCCAGCACCGAAACCAGCTCTCCGGAGTTGGGATCCTTGAGGGGGACAAAGGCGCTGACCCAGACTCCCCAGCGGTCGGGGATGGGGCCTTCCACCGCAGATTCGCCGCTCTCGAAAACCTGATGGATTTCGGCAGAGGCCTCGGTGTATTCCTGGCCCGGCGGAGAGAGATCCGGTGAGTCGTTCGCCTCCGAATCGATCTGAAAAATAATCATGCCTTCCGGGGTGCGGTTCATCAGGTAAATGAAACGCCACGCCGGATTAATCTGAATCGCCGCCCTCAGCTGGTTTTTCAGGCGCTGGTATACGGGGAGGGCCTCATCCTCCGCCTTTCCATTCAGGGACTGGAGGCGATCCATATGCAGGGTTTGCGCAAACAGCCGTGTTTGATGCAGCAAGTCTTCGCGCATCCAGCGGTCCTGGCGCTCGACGGACCATCGGGCAAAAGCCAGACCCATCGCCACGAGGATGATTGTGCCGATGATCACACTCAACCATCGCCGGATTTTGTCGCTGCGTCGCATAGATATACTCTCTTGATTCCTGTGTTTCAGCCCTCGCACCATTCGGTGTCGATTGCCCCGCCAGTATACCGAGAGGGTCGTCTGAATCGCAATCCTCCATTTCCCCCGTCCATTTTCAGCCGGATCCCTTTTAACAAACCGGGACCCGGTCCGATCGGTTCGCCTAGGTGCTGGACGGCCAAATCCTTGATGAAAGCACGGTCGAGGCCGACCACTAGGAGAAACTCTCCTTTACGGTGAAGAGTTCAAACTCGGGGAGGACGCCGCGCTCCGGCATCAGCCACCTCGAGTTCATGCTGCCATTGCTCCAGTTTTGTAGCCGGCAAGCGGTCCGCAAGCCTGACGGTAATGCTTGGGGTGAGTTCCGGATGATCAAAGTGCGGCAGATAGCCGCGGGAATGCCATTCTTTATGCGGCTTGGGAATATTCATTCACGTAGAAACTGTTCCATCGCGGCGAGGCCGTCGGGCGTGCCCATGTCGAGCAGGGGAGGGGGGGCCGGAATGGCGATGAGTTGCCCCTTCGCCACGAGCGCCGGGAACACGTCGGTTTCCAATGAGACGGGCGTATCCGCTGGAATCGTTTCCAGAATCGTTCGCGGCAGCAGGTAGATACCCGTGTTGACGAATCCGGAGGCCCGTTCGGCCTTTTCACGGAAGGCGGTGACCACTCCGCTTTCATCAAACTCCACCGTGCCATAGCGGCCGGGGTCTCCAATCGGCGTCACAAAAAGTTTTCCACACTGTGGAAACATTTCTTCCATACTATGGAAAATCGCCGAATCTTTTTTCCATACCATGGAAACATTGAGGTTCGGGGTGATGGAGTCGCCGTTGAGGACGAGGAAGGGGTCGCTCGTGAGTTGGGGCTCGATGAACTTTATGGCGCCGCCGGTGCCGAGGGGGGTGGGCTCACGGGAGAGGGTGATGTCGAGGCCATCGGCCGGCCGGGTCGCCAGATAGGCCTCCAGGACTTCGGCTTTGTGGCCGGCGGCGAGAAGAATTTGGGTGATACCGGCGGCGCGCAGCCCGTCGAGCTGCCACTCCAGAAACGGGCGCCCGTTGACTGGAACAAGGGCCTTGGGGACATCGGGGAACTGCGCGGCAATCCGCGTTCCTTTGCCTCCGAGGAGAATAACAGCTTGTGGGATCATGGAACGAGGATGCCAAGCGGGAGGGCGGTTGTCAAACGGAGTGGGGGATATGCCGGATGATCCGCGTTCGGAATGGATGTCTAAGAATTGGACTCTCGGCGGGCTGGGGCTTTGTGAAGGACACGTAGCAAAAAATACAGGCTCGCAAAGATTGTCCATTCAGTTTATGAAAACCCAGACAGAATTGTGCATTTGAGAAGACAAAAAGTACGAGAATACGCATCTATGACAAATCCATATCAGAAGATTTTGGTGACCGGTTCCTCAGCTGTTCTCGGGACGGCGGTTCGTGCGATCGCTCCGGATTATCCGGATCATCAGTTGATCTTCCTCACCTCGAAAGACTGTGACTTAACGGACCCCGCAGCAACGCTGGCTGTCGTCAAACGGCATCAGCCGGATGCCATCCTGCATCTGGCGGCGGTGAGTGGCGGGATCGGGATGGGGAGAAAACATCCCGCCAAGATGCTGAGGGATAATCTGCTGATGACCTTCAGCGTGCTGGATGCCGCTCGACAGGCTGGGATTCAAAAAACGGTCATGACCCTCAGCGTAGGGATGTATCCTCTGGATGCGCCGCTTCCCCTCAACGAAGAAAATATTCATGACGGTGCCGCGCATCCCTCAAACTATGCCTACTCCTACTCCAAGCGCCTGATTGAGCCGGCTATCCGTGCCTACCGGGAGGAGTATGGAATGAACGTGATCGGGCTGATCCCCAGCGGGATCTTCGGGCCGAACGATAATTTCAACGAAGAAGATGCACCCATGCTCCCGGCCTTGATCCGCCGTTTCTATGAAAATCGGAATACGCAGGAGCCGATTGTCATCTGGGGCGATGGCACCCCATTGCGTGAATATACATTTTCCGAAGACTTGGCGCGGATCTATCTTTGGGCCTTGCTGAACTATGATGAGGCGCAGGTGCTGAATATCGGCACGACCGAGGAAAATTCGATTCAGGATATCGCCTTTATGATTTCCGATGCCTTGGATGTGGATCGCAGTCGAATCCAGTTCGACACGACCAAGCCCAAAGGAATCCATCGGAAGCCCACAGATAATTCGCGCCTGCAGCAATTGGCGCATTACCGGTACACGCCCTTTCCGGAAGGGTTGAAGAAGACACTGGACTGGTTTGTGGATGCCTATGAAAACCACCCCGATCAAATCCGCCTCTATTCCAAAAAAGGGGTGAGCGCATGAAATTCCGGCAGTTAGGAAGCTCCGGGCTGCGTGTTTCGGATGTGGGTTTTGGCACCTGGGGGCTCGGGGGCACCGCCTATGGTGAAGTGGATGACCAGGTGTCGGAGGCCACCTTGATGGCGGCTGTTGAGCGCGGCGTGAATTTCTATGACACCTCCGACATGTATGGAGATGGACACAGTGAAGAACTGTTGGGAAAGGTCTTCCACGGCATCCGGGATCAGCTGGTCCTGGCCACCAAAGGTGGGAATCTGCCTCATACCGGGCTGCATATGCCGCAGGATTTTTCCGTTCCCTATCTCACCCGGGCCTTGGAAGGCAGTTTGCGCCGGCTGCGAACGGATGTGGTGGATTTATATCAGCTGCACAGCCCGGTGGTCAGCGAGTTGGAGCAGCACGAAGATGTGATTTCACTGTTACAGCGATGGGTGCAGGAGGGAAAAATCCGCGCCTATGGCATTTCGGTCCGCTCTCCTCAAGATGGGCTGACCGCGATTGAGCGGTATGGATTTCCTGTCGTGCAGGTGAATTTCAACATGATGGATCAACGGGCCCTGGATAGTGGCCTGCTGGATCTGGCGGCGAAAAAGCAGGTGGGTCTCATTGCGCGGACCCCTCTGGTCTTTGGATATCTGACCGGCACCCTGACGGGCGAAGAGAAGATGCCCAGTACGGATCACCGACGCAACTGGCCGGCCGATCAGCGGAAGCGGTGGGCCACATCCAGTAATCTGTTTGATTTTCTCTGTCAGCCGGACCGGACATCCGTTCAGGCGGCGTTGCGCTTTTGTTTGGATCATGAAGCCATCTCCACGGTTATTCCCGGCATGATGACGCCGGAGCAGGTGGCCGAAAACACGCAGGCTAGCGAGATCTCTTCGCTGACTGCGGCGGAGCGGGCGGAAATCCAGACCATCTATCAGACCCATGAATTCTATGATTCATCCGCCAAGCAGAGGGGCCAGCAATGAGCTGCCTGAGGATGATTTCGATGGAGCGAATGGCGTCGCCGTTGGCAGAGTGGCGGTTTATGCACTATCCTTTGGAGTATCCAAACCAGAAGGCTTCGATATGAGTATGATTGTCAAAACCGCAGCCGAACTGCAGGAGCTGTCCGACCGTTTCCGTCGGGAGACGCTGCTGATTCATGCGGCAGCGGCCGAGACGCGTGTGGCATCCTCGCTTTCCGCCGTGGAACTTTACACCTGCCTGTTTTATGGCGGTCTGCTGCGGCATAACCCCGCCAATCCGCGTGATCCGGAGCGTGATCGTTTCATTGTCAGCAAGGGGCATGGCTCGATCAGTCTCTATCCAATTTTGGCCGATCGCGGATATTTTCCGAAAGAGGAACTGGCGAAGGTCTGCACATCCGGTTCCTTTCTCGGCGGGATTCCCGATCCCATCATTCCGGGCTATGAAACCGTAAACGGTTCGCTGGGACATGGCCCCGGTGTGGGAAGCGGAATGGCGCTGGCGCTGAAGCGTAAGGGCGTGGATCGAAAGGTCGTCGTGGTGACCGGGGATGGTGAACTGCATGAAGGAGCCGTATGGGAGGCCTTCCTATTTGCCGCGCAGCACAAACTCGATAATTTGACGCTCATCGTGGATAACAATGCGCGCTGTATGATGAACGATACGCAGAATGTGATTGGGCTGGCCCCGCTGGCGGATAAATTCCGTGCGTTTAATTGGTACGCCGAAGAAGTGGATGGGCATGACACCGGCGCCCTCTGTGAAGTAATCGGCCGCGTCATGGCCTCGGATTTCAACGGCCCGCGAGCCATCATTTCCAACACGATTAAAGGCAAGGGGGTTCCCACACTGGAAGCGGATCACCTGTGTCATATCCGGACGCTGACACCTGAACAGATCGAAGAGATTGTGGGAGGTGTGAAATGAGTCTCCCCAAAAGCAGAATGCGCGATTCTTTTCTCCGTGCGGTCAAAGACCGGATGGAGAAAGAAGAGGATATTTTCTTTCTGACAGCCGACTTCGGTTCGCCGGTGCTGGATGATCTGCAGCAGTCCTTCCCGGAGCGTTTTGTCAATGTGGGGATTTCCGAGCAGAATCTGGTGAATGTGTCGACGGGACTGTCACTGGAGGGCTATCGCGTGATCGCCTATGCCATTGCGCCGTTCATTACCATGCGCTGCCTGGAGCAGATTCGCATCAATCTGGCGATCTTGTCGCAAATCCGCCCGTTGAATGTGACGCTGGTCGGTGTCGGTGCGGGTTACAGCTACGCGGTGTCGGGGCCGACGCATCAGGCGCTGGAAGATATTGCTTTGATGCGCGCCCTGCCGAACATGGGCGTCTGGTCGCCCGCCGATTCCGAAACGGCCGGGTTGATGGCGCATCAGGCGTTGGATACTCAAGGCGTCCGCTATGTGCGGATGGATGGGCATCCGCTGCCGGAACTGGAGCCCACTCCTACGGCAGAAGATTTGAAGCGCGGCTTCCGTCTGGCCGGGGTCCCCGGGGCGATGGTGGCGGTGATTTCCACAGGATACATGAGCCATCTGGCGCTGGCCGTTTACGAGGAACTGGAAGCCGGTGGGGTTCCAGTCCGGACCGTGGACCTGATGAATCTGGCTTCGCCCGACATCGAAGCGCTGACCGCGGAGTTGAGTGCCTGCCGGGCCATCCTGACGATGGAGGAAGGGTTCATCGGTCGAGGAGGGATGGACGGATTGCTCACAACACAGTTGGCTCCCTATCTGCCGAAGGCCAAATGGGCGCATGCTGGACTGACTCCGCATTATCGATTCGAAATCGGCCCGCGCGAGGAATTGCTGGCGGCGAATGGACTGGCTCCGACGGCGTTGGCCGACCGGGTCCGTGATTTGATCAACGGTTGAGAATCGTCTGGTAGGTTTCGCGCAGCCCGTCACTGAAGCTGATTTGCGGAGCCCACCCCATCCCGCGTAGAGGAGAGCAGTCGAGGCGTTTCAAGGGCACGCCATCGGGTTTCGAGGTGTCGAATTCCAACGCGCCTTCGTAGCCGATCACCTCCCGGATGGCTTCGGCCACTTCCTTAATCGACAGATCGTCATCCGGCCCCACATTGATTGGGCCGGACTCTTTGTAGTTCTCTGCCAGGAACAGGCAGGCGTCGGCCAGATCGCGCGAGAACAGGAAGTCGCGTCTCGGAGTGCCGGTTCCCCAGACGGACAGGGAAGGGGTCTTTTGCATTTTTGCTTCATGCATCCGGACCAGGAGGGCGGAGGCGACGTGCGCATGCTCAGGATCGAAGTGATCTTCCGGGCCGTAGAGCGTGGAGGGGATCGCGGCAAAGTAGGCCAGCCCGTGTTCCTGACGGACGGCTTCGCACTCCAGCATCCCCGCCAGCTTGGCGGCGGAATAGGCGGCGTTGGTCGGCTCGAAGGGGCCGGTCATCAGGCTGTCGATGGCGAGGGGCTGGGCGGCTTCGCGTGGATAGCAGCAGGAACTGGCCAGATAGAGCAGGCGCGGGACGCGCAGGCGTGCCGCCGTGCCGATGACATTGAGGACGACGCGGAGATTGGATTCCAGAAGACGCGCCGGGTGGGCGCGGTTGAGGGCGATGCCTCCCGATTCTCCGGCCACGACAAAGGCCATATCGGGGCGAGCCTCATTGATTGCGGCCTCGATTGTGGCGACATCTGTCCAGTCGGCGGTTGCATCGGCCGAAAGGGTGGAGGCCTGAAGCCCGCGGCGACGGGCTTCGGCTTCGAGGGCGGCCCCGGCGAGGGTCTCACCGCCCACAATGAGAATTCGTGCACTGGTCAAATTCATAGGAGTACGGTAGCATGCGGATTCTGATGAGCAAAGAGAAACCCATACTTGTCTATTTACATCGCTATCCGCCCGAGATCGAGTGCCTCCAGTGGCCTGCCCTTCGGGTTCTGGCGGACGAACTGGCTCCAGACTATGATCTGGTCTATGCGTGCATGGGGCCCGCCGATGGGAAGCGGGATGAGGCGCTTCGTCGACAATTTCGTGTGCTGGAGCAGCCGTTTACGGTGGACCAGTCGAACGGGCGAGATAAATGGCTTAAGACAGCGCGCTGGTACTGGCATCTAGGGAGCTTGCTTCGGAAAATCCGGGCGTTGAACCCGGCCTTGATCATCTGCAAGGAGACACTTCCTACGATTCCGGGCCGAGTGGCCCGGTTGGGATTTCCAACCATGATTGGGACCGGGGATTGGTGGTGGTCCATCCTGTTGGGGGGCACGAAAGGGGGGCAGCGGCTCGCGGATTTCCTGGAGACGCGTGAAGTGCGGAGTTGGAACCGCCCGAATGTGCAGGTCACGGTTTGTTCCCGGACCTCCGGCAAGCTGCTCGAGGCCAAAGGGCTGGCCGCAGGGCGCATTCACTTTATCAATGAACCGCAGAATCCGGGGGTATTTCGCCCCTTGGATCCATTGCCCATGCCTGCGGATCTGGGGCTGGATGGCAATCTGAAATACTTCGCCATCTTCGGGATTATCCGGAAAGGGAAGGGCTACGATCAGCTGCTGGACTGGTGGCAGGTCGCCTCGGCCCGGCATCCGGAGTGGCGCCTGGTGATCATCGGGGGCGCGGGGGGCGAGCAGTGGTGCCGGAAGGAAATCGCCAAGCGGAATCTGGATGACGCGACGCGGATGACCGGCTGGCTGGCGACAAAAGAGGAAGTGAACCGCTGGCTGAATGCCATGGATGCGGTGATTGTGCATCGGCGCAACTCACCCGACAATGAAGGCATTATCCCGAGCGCTCTCTACAACGGGCTGTCATGTGGTCGGCCGGTGGTGGTGACGGCGCTGCCCGGCATGGCCGAGGTGGTGCGGGATGGCGTGGATGGATTTCTGTTCACTCCGGATGAGGTCGACTCGTTTATCGGCGCTCTGGAGCGGGTGACCGCGGACCCTGAAGCGGCAGTCCGCATCGGGAAGGCCGGATGCTCCCGTGCAGCGGAATGCTTCAATCCGCAGGTGTCAGCCAAAGCCCACCACGCCTTGTTCGATTCCATGATCTGACGGGATCCCGGCTTCGCGCCGGATCCGAGGGAGGCGGTTCTCTAGTCGAGTTCGATGTTTTCCCAGTCGCCGCCGCTTTTTTGGGTGAGCCAGAATCCGTCGCGACAGGACACGCGCTGTTGGAAGAAGCGGCTGACCCCGACACACACACCGGGATGATAGTCGCGTCCGGTCTTCGGGTCGGTCACATAGTCTTTTTCGCAGTTGGCTTCCGCATAGGTCCGATCCACTTCGTCCATCTGCATTTCCAGATCATCTCCGCAGATGACTCCAGATTCTTTCACAAGCGGGGCGGCCAGCATCAGGTCGGTCATGAAGTCGGTGAAGGAATGGGATCCATCCACAAAGATCAGGTCGAAGGACCCGGGGGCCAGGGCCGGGAGGATATCCTGGCTCTTGCCGCGCAGGGGGAGGATGACATCGCTCAGCCCGGAAGATTTCACGTTGTGCCAGAAAAGCGGGAAGATTTTATCGCGTCGGGCGGCCTGGTCCATGATGGACACAGCGGCGTTGCCGCCCAGATGCTCTTCTTTCATAAAGGGCATCCAGGGATCGACACAGAAAACCTGGCCTTGGCGTCCCGAGCGAACGATTTCGCCAGCCCAGAGGATGGCGGATTGTCCGGCCCAGGAACCGATTTCCAGGACGCGGATGGGGGTGTCGCCTTCCTCCTTGGCCAGCACCCGGGCCAGGGCGTTGCGCATATGCGGATCACGGGTTTCCCAGGTCTGGGCCCCCAGCATGACCGGGCCGAAGTAGGGGGTATGGGTCCAGCGGCACAACAGGTACCGGGGCATGTCCAGGAGGGCCTTGAGGCGGAAGTAGGCACTGAAGGCGATGCGGTAGAGGAACGGGGCCTTTTTCTTGAGGCCGGAGACCCAGGCGGACTGTTTTAGGTTGGTTTCAATATCGGCCATGATGCGCGCCGTTCCTTAGGTGGGCTGGACAGAGTTCAGGATGTCACAGAGGGTTCGGATGCGAGTCTCGTCGAGGGAGGGATAGTTCCCGATATAGAAGCCATAGAAATGGATGTGGTCCACCTGGGGAAAGAGGCGGGGGATGTCCTTCTTGGGCGGTGCGATGCCGTCGAGGTAGGGCTGCCGCAGCTGATTGCCGCCGCCAGCGCTGCCGCGGCGGTGTTCGATGCCGTTGGCGTCCATCGCCGCGGTGAGGCGATCGCGGAACGCATTGTCGGGTCGGTTCATCACGAGGTTGAAAGCGTAGTTGACGCTACCTTCGACCTGAAAGTCGGTCCGGTAGAGGGAGGGGTCGAGCAGAGAGAGGAAGAGCTTGAAGTTTTCGGTGCGCTTCCGGTTGTTGGCATCCAGGCGCGGGAGCTGGGAGCGGCCGATCACGGCGTTGATTTCCGTGCTGCGGGAATTGCCGCTGGCATAGGCAAAAATGAATTTTGGATTGAGGTCGGGGGAGGCTTCTTCCCATGTGGCCCGGAAGGCGGGGTTGTCGGCCTCGCGGACCATGCCGTGGCTCCGCAGCATCCGGACGGTCTGATAGAGGTCGTCGTCATCGGTGCAGACCATGCCGCCTTCGATGGTGCTCATGTGGTGGGCGAAATAGAAGGAGAAGTTGGAGGCGAGGCCGAAGCTGCCGGCCTTCTGTCCGTTGTGTGTCGCGCCATGCGATTCGCAGACATCTTCGATGAGCGGAATGCCGTGTTGGGCCAGTTCGGCGATCAATTCGTCTGTCAGGCCGTCAAAGCCCTGGCAGTGGGTCAGAAAAACGGCGCGGGTGTTCTGGTTGAGCGAGGCGATGACCTGCTTCGGATCCATCGCGAGCGTGCGCGGGTCGATGTCCATGAAGACGGGCGTATGGCCCGCGGCCAGAACGGAGGAGATGTCGGAGACCCAGGTGAGGGTGGGGACGATGACTTCGCCGGGACCCCGGAGATGGCGGAGGGCGGCCATGGTGATAAAGTTCGCCGAAGCGCCGGAATTGACAAAGACGCTGTGGCGCACGCCCAGCCACTCGGACCATTCTTTTTCAAAGGCGCGGACCTGAGCGGATTGCGTCAGGATGGGGTCGCCCTGCAGAAAGTCGATCACGGCCTGGCGGTCGGCGGCGGTGATGTTGCTTTCCATTAACGGGAGAGAAAAGCTCATGGTGTGGACTCCAGCGGGGTGGGGTTGGAAAAGATGATCTGCGAACCGGCATGATCCAGGTCAAAGGGGACATGCAAGAGAGAACCCAGGGCTTTTCGGACGGCCTCGCGACGATCCGGTTCGACATAGAGGAGAAGGAAACCACCACCGCCGGCACCGGTGATCTTGCCGCCGACGGCCCCGGCCTTGCGGGCGGTCTCATACATATCGTCGATGGCCGGGGTGCTGACGCGGGCGCTGAGCGATCGCTTGAGCATCCAGCTTTCATGGAGCAGGCGGCCGAAATCAGAGAGATCGCTGCCCTGGGTCAGAATGTCGAGGCCCTGATCGACCATGGCGGCCATTTCGGTGAGTTCGTTTCCCTTCCGGGGGATGTTCTGGAGCTGCTCCGCGACCACCTCCGAGGAGAAGCGGGAGAATCCGGTGAAGAACAGCATCAGGGAGTCCTGGAATCCGGCCATGCGCGCGTCGGGAAGGGTGACGGGGTCGACGGAAATGGAATCATCCGCGGCAAAGCGGATGTGGTTCAGGCCGCCAAAGGCCGCGGTGACCTGATCCTGGGAGCCGACGCGGTCGCCGCAGCGGTCACGTTCGACATGGATGGCCTCGGTGGCCAGTTCCATCGGAGTCCGGGATTCGCTGCGCAGTTCGTGCAGGGCGTGGAGAAGACCGACGGTGAACGAGGAGCTGGTGCCCAGCCCGGTCATCTTGGGCAAATCGCCGTCATGATGGATTTCGATGCCGTCCTGAATCTTCAACTCCAGAAGGCATTCGCGTACGGCCGGATGCTGGATATCTTTGTTTTCCATGACATCTTCGATGATGGAATAGACCACCCGGGACTTGTTTTCAAAGAAGGGGGGAAGCCAGCGGCAGGTCAGATAGCAGTATCGGGCGATCCCGGCGGCGAGCACGGCACCGCCATGTTCGCGGGACCAGGCCGGATAATCGGTTCCACCGCCAAAAAATGAGACACGATAAGGGGTACGCGAGATAATCATGACCGCGCCTGACCTTTCCAAAATGGGTGAGAAAAAAGGTTCATATGTGAGCTGCAATTCAGCATAGTAGGGACAGGAGAGATGAAAATGAAGCAAATTTGGCAGGTTCTGGTCGTGATTTTTCTGTTGGGGGCTGCGGGCGGGTGTGCGGACGCTCCAACGGGGGAGCTGGTTACGGTGGCTTCGGTCGCCGACCATCTGGGCAATCCCCTGTGGTTGCCGCGGCTGGACCAGCCGGATACCCGGATCCACACCTCGGCCGATCGCACCGGCGGGAACAACGATTACGGCACCTTTCTTCGCGACAGCCAGACCCCGGGCTGGAAGGTGCTGGTCGACCTCAAGGGCCCTGGATTTGTCTCAAGGGTGTGGTTTACTGGCGGCACCCAGGAGGGCGTGCCTCATCGCTTCCGCTTCTATTTCGACGGCGAAGAGACGCCGCGCCTCGAGGGGGATATCAAACAGCTCTTCAGCGGGAGAACCGCGCCGTTTTTGGCGCCTCTGGCTGAGTATAACAACTACTGCTGGTACTCGTTTGTCCCGATGCCCTATGCCAAGCGGTTGCGCATTGAATGCGAAGAGGGACACCCGGGCGCGAAGATCTATTATCAGGTTTCAGAGTCGAAACTTCCGCGCGGGACCCCGGTGGAGACTTTTGCGTGGCCGCTGCCGGAGCGGGACACCGCCGCGCTGGACCGCGTGCGTGCAATCTGGGCGGCCAACCGCCTGCCGGAAGCGGGAGAGGAGCAGGAGACCACCCTCAACGATTGGTCGACCGATGTCGCTTTTGACGGGCCGGCGATCCTTCGTCGATTGGAATTCGAGCCGGACTGGGATGCCATCCCGGAGGCGTCGCGTGACTCGGCCCTGCGCGATTGGATGGTGACCATTCAGTATGACGGGGTGACGAACGAGAGCGTCCGGGTTCCGCTGGGCGACCTGTGCGGGATGCCTTGGCGCCGAATCCGGACGCATTCACTCTTTTTCGGGATGGAGGGTCCGTCTTTGTTCTGCGCCTTTCCGATGCCCTTTGCCGAATCGCTGCGGATCCGTCTCAAGGCCTCGCGCGTCGCACCGGTGCCGATCAAGATCCGCGCGTGGGTGGAGAAGCTGGATCAATCGCCGATGGAGAACATGGGATATTTCCATGCCAGCTGGTGGCGGAGCACGCCGAAGGATGCCGGCCGACCGCATCCGATTGTGAACCTGAAGGGGCGGGGGAAATTCGTGGGCTGTCTGCTGTCGGTCTGCACGCTGGACAACTCCTACTGGGCGTTGGAAGGCGATGAAACCATCCGCAAGGATCGGGAGAGAACCCCGGGCTGGCTGGGCACGGGGCTGGAGGATTACTTCAACGGGGGCTGGTATTATCAGAATGTCATGGCGGGGCCGACCCATGGCCTGTTCGTGAAGGAGCCGTTCCGCGCCGTGCAATATCGTGTGCATATGATGGATCCTTCCCAGTTTAAAAAATCGCTGGATATGGAATTCGAGCGCGGGCCGGAACAGACGAGCAAGGCCTTTTTCGAAAGTGTCAGCTGGTCCTATCTGGCTGATCCGCAATCGGCGGCCAGCAGCCGCCTCCGCTCTGTCAATCGCGGCGCGCCGCAGGATCCGCGCCTCGATATGGCGGCCACCATGATGGCCTTGTGGAACTACGAACGATTTGATGATCTGCAGGGCGAGCGAGATGAACTCTCGATGCGCCTTCGTCGATATGGCGCCCAGTTCCCGGTGCCCGCGCGCCGGATGTTGCAGTTCCGTCTGGCGCTCGTGGAGCAGGCCCTGGGCGGACCCGACCCCTTGCCGGCTTTTCTGCAGGATTCCGATGCCGCCGTCCGCTCGGCGGCGAAGATGCTCCAGCAGCAGCGGGCGAGCGGAGAGGCTCTGGCCGTGTTCTATGCCAATATGCCGGCCAAGCTGTTTATCGATGGCCGTGAGGTGATGCAGGCGGGCCATCCGGAGCGCCCGGTGGCGGGATTGCTGAACCTGTCCCCCGGCCGTCATGTGCTGGCCATTCAGGCTCCCCGCCAGCGCTACCCGGACTGGGTGCAGTTGGCGATTCGTGGGCGCGACTGGTTTGTCGGCACCGATATCTCCTGGTCGTTTGCATTCAGCCCTTCCGGCGACTGGTCGTCGCCGACGTACGACGATTCGGAGTGGCGTGTACTGGAGGGGACCGGTGTCAAAGGTCCGCCCGAGGAACCCTATATCTGGGTGGAGCCGGATCCCTTCCTCAATATGCAGTCGAAAGCCCTGGGAATCCGGCCTTCTGCTGAATGGCCGGCACGGGCCGGAACCGTGGTGTATCGAAAAATCATCGAGATTCCTTGAGCCGTTATCCGGGCTGTACAAACAGCGTGAAATTGGTTTACAGTTAAGGAGTTCACAGACTCCTGAACGATGGGAACGTGGAGAAACGATCATGGCTGATGCTGTTCTGACAACACAGATTGAGAATCGCGACGGAATCCAGTTGGTTCACCTTTCTGGCCCCCTGGATTCGATGACGCATGACCAGTTTAAAGACCTGCTGGATCCGATGGTGAACCAGTCTCATGTCCGCATTGTGCTGGATTGTGAAAACCTGAGCTATGTGAACAGTAAAGGGCTGGCTCTGCTGGGGCGCTATCAGCGGATCACCATCCAGAATCTGGCCTTCATGGGAATCGCCGCCCTTAACCGGCGAATCACCAAAACGATTGAGCTGCTCGGGATGGGCAAGCTGGTGAAGCTGTATCCCACCGTTGAAGAGGCCGTACAGGCGGCAACAGCCTTGTCGAGCCAGGTATGAGTGGGGCATGCGCGAAAACGATATTGCCAGAAAATGTACGGCCACGCTGATCGGCGTTGCCTTCATTGTCTGTTGTTCCGTGTTGGCTTCGTGGTGGATCGCTTCCTCCGCACCCTTGGATCGATCCTCATCTCCCTCGCTGACTCCGGTTCCGGCGACCGCGATCCTGTCCTCTCCTGTATCGGCGCGACCGCTGGCTTTCCGTCCGGCGGCTGAAAAGCCGCAGGAGGTCGTTCCGGCCGCCCATGCCTCTGCTCTCAGTCAACTGGAGCGGGATGCCTTTCGGCTGGAGATGGAGAACGCGAAGCTGCGAGGCCGGCTCGATGACATGGTCAACTGGATCCTGGACAATGTGCGCGGCACCTATCCTTTGCCTGAGGGCCAGATGGCCAACCTCCGGGTCAACCCGGTGGATGAAGAGATGGCCGTCAGCGGGGATCTCGCGGAGCTGTTGCGCATGGACGACGAGGAAATCGATCGCATGGACAGTGCTTTCATTGGAACCCGCTCGGTGCTTCAGGAGCTGGAAGCGGAGAGCATCCAAGTGGATGAGCCGCTGGACAACCAGGTGGTTCTGAATATTCCGCCCTACGGTGAAGAGGGTCAACTGGTCCGCGAAGAGCTGTATCTTGAGCTGAAGGATACGCTCGGGGCGGCCCGCTTTGATCGCTTTCTGGAGGCCTCCGAGGCGGACCTCGATGAGCAGTTTGAGTATTTTGGCGATGTGGACCGCACGCTCCAGTTCGAAGCGCTGGAAGACGACGGCTCCGGACTGGCCCAGCTGTTTGTCCGCGACGAGCGCGTCGTTCCCAATGCGAAAGACCCGTATCGGCAGGATATCATCGCTTCCGAGCGGATTGTGACCGAGCTGCCTTCCGAATATTATCCGTATTGGAACTGGCTGCCCGAATATGTGACGCAGTTCTCAACGAGCCCCTAGATGGAACCCCGCGTTCCTCACGATGAGTTTATGAAGGCCGCCGAAGCGCGTGCCAAGCTGCGCGACCGCGCTGAGGGCGTGCGCCAGGACTCCCGGCGCGCCCGTTTCCGCTGGTTGTTTCTGGGGATTGCGCTGGTCCTGCTTATCGCCTTGATCAGGGACCTTCGCCACATCTCCTACCGGATCAGCGATTTTAAGCGCACCGGGAAGGTGGCGCTCAAAGGGGATGCCGCCGATATCGAAGCCGGCATGAAGGGCCCTCGGTACACCGACCCCGCTGGCCGGTTCAGTCTGGTGCCGCCCCGGAACTGGGTGCAACTGAAGCAGCCCTCTGCCTCCTTTTTTAATGCGGTGTTTCAGGGACCGAATGGCATGGATATGAGCATTCAGGTGGTGGCCACCAACGGACTGACCTTCGATAAGCTCATCGATAAGCTGAAGCGTCTGGAACGGCGTATGTCCGCCACGACGCATATGGACTATGCCTATGTGGGCCCCTTTCGTGCGGTAAAGCGTTCCGTGCAACTGTACAAGACGCGCGTGTTGATCCTGGATTTCGTGACTGGAGATCTGGCCCACCATGTCCAGTTCAGCGCCCCCCCCCAACTCTATGATGAATATGAGCCCATCTTCCTTCGCTTGATGCAGACCTATCAGCCCGGTCGAATTCTGCCCGCTGAAACTCTCCGGGACTAGGGCCAGTCGGCCCGCCGCCGTCTGATCTCCGCAGGCTGCGGGACGTGAGCCCGGCACTCAACGATTCGGACTTCTGAATGATCTTCCGATGGGTTCTGATTGATTTCCAAGGCCCAAATTGGGCATGATGCTCCCTATGTCACAGAAACGAGAACATGATATTGCCTGTCCCTTTTGCGGACAGGAGCAAAAAGTTGAATTGTGGGATTCCATTGATGTCGATGGGGAGCCGGAGCTGCGCAATGCGCTTCTGTTCAATCGCGTCAACAACATCGAATGCGAATCCTGCAACAAGCGCTTCCGGGTTGAAAAACCTCTGGTCTATCGGGATCGGGAGCAGGACATCTTCATCCACTACGATCCGCTGATTGGGACGCGAACGCTGACCGATGTGGAGGCCACTTTCCAGGCGGCCATGGAGGAAATGGACCGTCTGCTGCCGAAGGATGTCCTAGTTCCATCAATGGGTCTGGTGATGGAGTGGGGCGAACTCGTCGAACGCATCTTCCTGCTGGAAGAGGGGCTGGATGCCCGGCTCGTGGAGCACATCAAGTATATGCTCTATCAGCAGAATCCCGACTCGCTGCCAGCCGCCCAGAAAAACCTGCTTTTCAACGCGCAGGACTCCACCGAGGAGCAGCTCAACTTCGTCGTGCAGGATCGCAAGACCCGGAAGCTGGAGGCCGCCCTGAATTTTGCCCGGGCCGACTATGAAGCGTTGCTCAATGTGTACGACACCGACGAGCAGCTCGCGCTGCTGAAAGAACAGTTCCCCGGTCCGTATCTGAGCGGCCGCCTGCGCTATTTGCAGGACAGGGCGGAATCCGGAGAGTAGGGCATGGCCCGAGAATCTCTGATAAGCAAACAGGCCCGCGCCAAACTCATTCTCCGGCGCCTGCAGAAGGAATATCCCGATGCCGGCTGTGAGCTTAACTGGACCACCCCGCTGGAGCTGACCGTCGCGACCATCCTGTCGGCGCAGTGCACCGACAAACGCGTCAACCTGGTGACCCCTGCACTCTTTAAGAAATACAAAACAGCCAAAGACTGGGCGGACACCCCGCAGGAGATGCTGGAAGAGGAAATCCACTCCACCGGCTTCTTTCGGAACAAGTCAAAGAATATTCGGGCTCTGATGACGCGGCTGGATGAAGATTTCGGCGGCAAGCTGCCCAGTGATTTCGATGTGCTGGTCTCCCTCCCCGGCATTGGCCGGAAAACGGCGAATTTGCTGGTCGCGACGATATTCGATCAGCCCGGTCTCGTGGTGGATACCCATTTTATCCGACTCTCGAATCAGCTCGGATTTGTGAAGAAGGAAAAGGATGCGGTGAAGATCGAACGCGTTCTGCAGAAGATCGTGCCCCGGGAGGACTGGACGGACTGGTCGCATGTCATGGTGTTCCACGGGCGGCGCTGCTGCATCGCGCGTCGTCCCGAATGCGGTCGATGTGTGGTGCGCAAGCAATGTCCATCGGCCCTGTAGACGCCCTCCGCGCATAATGAAGAATAAGAATGTCATCCGGTACGCCTTCACGGTAGGCGGATTCACGATGCTCAGCCGGGTCCTGGGCATGGTGCGGGACATGCTGACCGCCGGCGTTTTCGGCACCTCCCTGGCGATGTCCTCCTTCATTGTCGCCTTCCGCATTCCCAATCTCTTCCGCGCACTCTTTGGGGAAGGGGCGCTGTCTTCCGCATTTGTGCCGGTGTTTATGGAGGCGCGCCGCAACCACGGGGAGTCGGCGGCCTGGCTGTTGGCGCGGCGGGTGGTGACCCTGATTGGCTGGGTCCTGTTGGCTATCGTGCTGATCGGAATGGTGGGCATCACGCTGGTCCTCTGGCTTCCAGACCTGAACGAGAAGGCGGCTTCTGTACTCCCGCTGGCACGTATCATGCTTCCCTATGTCTATTTCATCTGCATGGCGGCGCTCGGCATGGCCATTCTGAACTCCTATCGCAAATTCTCTGTCTCCGCTTTTACCCCGGCCCTGCTGAACATCACGTGGATCCTGTCGATTCTGTTCATCGTTCCCCTCGTCAAGGGCGGCCCGAGTCGGCAGATTGTTGCGCTGGCCTGGACGGTGTTCGCGGGCGGGGTTGTGCAGCTGGTCTATCAGATGCCCGCGCTGTTTCGCGTCGGCTGGCGTCCCGGCATCGATACGGATTGGCGCGATCCCCACGTAAAGAAGGTCTTCATGCTGATGGGGCCTTCCGCTCTGGGGCTTGGCATCAACCGGATCAATGTGCTCATCAACAGCCTGATCGCTCTTCGGGTGGGCACTTGGGCTCCGGCGACCCTGTTCTATGCGGAGCGGTTGATCTATCTGCCTCAGGGCATCCTGGCCACTGCTCTGGGGACGGTTCTCTTGCCGGTGCTGTCTGACTTTGCCGTGCAGAAAAAATATACGGAAATGACCGAGGCGATTCATCATGGCCTGCGCACCCTTTTGTTTGTGATGGCCCCCGCCGCCATCGGGCTGACTCTTTTGGCTAGTCCCATTGTGCGGATGTTGTTTCAGCGTGGCGCCTTTGATCCGGAAAGCACCCTGTTGACCGCGCGTGCACTGACCTTCTATGCGCCGGGCCTGATTGTGTTCAGCCTCGCGAAAGTCTTCGTTCCGGCCTTCTATGCGCTGCAGGACACCCGAACACCGGTCAAAATCGGAGTGTGCAGCGTGATCCTGAACTTCACGCTCAATATTGTTTTTGTTCTGACCCTGCCCGAGTACTGGAAGCATGCCGGGCTGGCCTTTTCGACGGTGATAGCGGAGGGCTTCAACGGCATACTGCTCGGATTGCTGTTGCGCCGCCGTCTCGGCCCCTTTGGTATCCGGGGGATTCTGGCCGGGCTGTTCCGCGCTCTGGCTGCGGCCGCAGTGATGGGCATTGTGGCCTTCTATGCAGAGCGGGCTCTCACCGATTGGCTCTATGTGCAGGTCCATCTGTCCTCCACCTGTGCCCAATGGATTGGCGTGCCGACAGCCATCGTTCTCGGTATGGCCGTCTATTTCGGCCTGGCGCGCTTGTTCCGTTTCCCGGAACTGGACTTTGTGCTTGAAGCCCTGCGCGCCCGGAAAACAAAGAAAGCGGCGGCGGTTCTCCCGCCTTCGGGTGATGCCTAATCTTACCGCCAGCCAGGCGATCGTCACCGGGGCCATCGGCTCCGGAAAAAGCACCGTGGTGCGTGCGGTCATGGCGCAGATGGGCTGGGATAAGCCTGCCGGTTTCTTCACCCACTGGGGCGGAGCGGAGCGCCCGGCCCCCGAGATCTTTATCGAGCCCTGGAGCGGTGGCGGGCAGGTGATGGCGCATCAGCTGCCGGCTCGGACCGGCCCGGATGGACTGCCGTATGCCTTGAATCGGGAGCCTTTCACCCATACGGCCATCGCCAGCCTGTACACCCGGCCCGGCCCCGTGGTCGTGGATGAACTCGGCGTGCTCGAACTCGGCGCCACCGAATTCGCCGCGGCGTTCGCCAAGGTGTTTCATGGCCCCGCCTCCGTCTTGGTCGTCATCCAAGAGCGCGCCCTGTCGCGCTGGCAGGTCCTGCTGGATCCGGATGGAACCGTGCCGGTGTTCCGGGTTGAGCCCGAAACCCGCGAGTCCCTTCCGGCCGAAATGGTCCGGGCCCTTCGCGCCTGATGGCTTACATTCGTTGCGGCGTTCAGTTAAACATTTTCCGTTTCCCTTGTTTCATTTGTTGAGAAGGCGTAGAAATAACGCTAATAAACAGGCGCTGTCTGCGCCGTTCGGTTCGACATTTGAATACACGAGGGAGATCCATATGAGCATTCGCGACGAAGAGAAACGCTACGCCGGTCTGAGTCCTTTTGAACTGAAGAACAAGCTGATGGCCATGGCCAGCTCTGATCCCGAGCGGATGATGCTGAATGCCGGCCGGGGCAATCCCAACTGGGTCGCCACCTTGCCGCGCTATGCCTTTTTCCTGCTGGGGAACTTTGCGCTCGAAGAAGCCCACCGTGTGATGAGCCGTCCGGGAATGGCTGGCGCGCCCAAGTCCGAAGGGATGGGGGACCGGCTGCAGGATTTCTGCCGCATCCATGCTGAACAGGTCGGGGGCCAGTTTCTCGCCGATGCCTACCAGTACGCGGTCCAAACGCTCGGACTGGACGGCGATACTTTCATCGGGGAGATGATCGACGGCATTCTCGGCGATCATTATCCCACGCCCGACCGCATGCTGCCCAGCTGCGAGAAGATCGTACAGGCCTATATCGACGACACCATGTGCGATTCGAAGCCGCCGGCCGGCACGATGGACCTCTTTGCCGTAGAGGGCGGCACCGCCGCGATGACCTACATCTTCAATACCCTCAAGGAGAACTTTCTGATCAACCCCGGCGACAAGATCGCCATCGGCACTCCGATCTTCACTCCCTATCTCGAAATCCCGACCCTCAACGATTACGAGCTGGTCGTGGTCAATGTGAAAATGGATGAGCACAGCAACTGGCAGTATCCCGATTCCGAAATCGAAAAGCTGAAGGATCCCTCCATTAAGGCGTTCTTTATCGTCAATCCGTCGAATCCGCCGTCCACCAGTGTGGCGCAGGAATCCCTCGACCGTCTCACGGAACTGGTGAAGACCGAGCGCAAGGATCTCATTATTCTGACCGATGATGTGTATGGCACCTTTGTCAACGGCTTCCGGTCGCTGGCGGCGGTCGCCCCGGCCAACACCATTCTGGTCTATTCCTTCTCGAAGTATTTTGGCGCGACCGGCTGGCGGCTGGGCGTCATCGGCATCAATCAGGACAATGTACTGGACAAGATGATTGCGGCGCTGCCCGCCGAGAAACGCAAGGGCATGCATGACCGCTACTCCACCATTTCGACCAACCCGGACGGTATCAAGCTGATCGACCGTCTGGTCGCCGACAGTCGCGCTGTGGCCCTGAACCACACCGCCGGGCTGTCGACCCCGCAGCAGGTCCAGATGACCCTGTTTGCCTTCCAGGAACTGCTGGATGCCGACAGCCATCTGTATAAGAAGGAAGCACAGAACCTGGTGAAGGTCCGCTACGAGGCGCTCTATACGGCCCTCGGCGTTGACGCTCCCGAGCGGGACTGCTATGCGATGTACTACACGACCATCGATATCCCCGAACTCGCCGAGAAGCGCTTTGGGGCGGACTTCGCCCAGTGGATGAAGTCGGCTCACGAGCCGATCGACTTCGTGTGGAATCTGGCCGAGAAAAAAGGCGTGGTCCTGATGGATGGCGGCGGCTTTGCCGCCCCGGAAATGTCCATTCGCGTCTCGCTGGCCAACCTGTTCAAGGACGACTATGTCGTCATCGGAAAAGCGGTGACCGAACTTCTCGCGGAGTATCATCAGCACTGGGAAGCCATCCAAAAAGCATAGGGGAGAGACCAGATGAAACAGATTATTGCATTGGCGCAGCAGCAACCGGAACTTCTGATTTTCCTGGCGCTGGGGCTGGGATACTTCATTGGAAAGCTCAAGTTCAAAGGATTCAGTCTGGGGGCGACCGCCTCCGTGCTGATTGTGGCTCTCGTGCTGGGGCAGATCCCGGGCATTGTGGTGCCCGGCCTGCTCAAGACCGTCAGCTTTTCGCTGTTTGTCTTTTGCATCGGCTACAGTGTCGGACCTCAGTTCTTCGGGGCGTTGAAAAAGCAGGGGCTCAGCTATATTTGGCTGGCGGTGGTGGTGGCCGTCACGGCATTAGTCACCACACTGGCGCTGGGCAAGCTGTTCCACTTTGATCCCGGCACCACCGCCGGGTTGATGGCGGGAGCCCTGACCACCTCATCGGCCATCGGGACGGCAGGGGGGGCCATCTCTCATCTGCCCGGGCTCTCGGACGCCGCCCGCAGCGCGATGGAAACCAATGTGGCGATTGCCTACGGTATCACCTACATCTTCGGCACGGTCGGCGGCATCCTGACCTTCACCTTTCTGCCGCGCCTGATGGGGATCAACCTCAAGAAGGAAGCCAAGGCCCTCGAAGCCACGCTGGCCGGCGGAACGGATGAAATCGGGAAAGATCCCGCGCTCTTCTCCTGGTCCAAACAGCTCAGCCTTCGCGCCTATCGCGTGGAGAACCCGGCGATCATCGGCCGGACTGTCGCCGAACTGGAAGCCCTGTTCCCGGAACGGACCGAGGTGGAAGCCCTGAAACGGGGTGACGAGAAGCTCGAGGTGGCGGAGGACCTGCCCTTGGCCGCCGGCGATCTGCTGATTTTAGGCAGTCCGTCCCGGAAGAGCATGCTGATGGCCGTACAGACCATCGGCCCGGAGCAGGATATCGAGCGAATGAGCGATGTCATCGGTGAAGTCATGGACATCTGCGTGCTCAACAGGAAGCTGGCTGGGAGGACCATCGCAGAGATCGCCGCCAGTGTGGAGGCCCGCGGGCTCTTTCTGCGCAAGATCACCCGGCAGAGCCATTTGGTTCCCGTGCTGCCAAAGACCGTCATCGAGCATTGTGACATTCTCACCCTGATCGGACGCCAGGCGGATGTGGACCGGGTGGTGTCGAAGATCGGGTTCGCAGAACGCACCACGGATATCACGGATATGATTGTGGTTGGACTCGGGATCGTCTTCGGCACCTTGATCGGCTTGCTGGTCGGGCATATCGGCGGCATTCCCATTTCGTTGGGGGTTGGCGGCGGCGTACTCGTGTCCGGACTGCTCTTCGGCTGGCTCCGGACCCTGCATCCTACTTACGGGCAGATCCCGACAGCCAGCCGTTGGATTCTGCAGAACCTCGGGCTGAACCTGTTTATCGCCTGTGTCGGTCTCGGCGCGGGGAGTCAGGCGCTCATCGCGCTCAAGACCACCGGCCTGTCCGTGTTCTTTGCGGGGATGATTCTGACCATCCTGCCTGTGCTGGTCGGGCTGCTGTTTGCCAAGCTCTTCCTGAAGATGAATCCTGTTCTCCTGTTCGGCGCGCTGGCCGGATCCCGCAACATCACCGCAGCCCTGCTGACGCTGGAGGATGAAGCCGACAGCTCCCTCCCGGTCATCGGCTATGCCGCCCCCTATGCGGTCGCCAATGTCCTTCTGGCCATCTGGGGCTCTATCATCGTCAATATTATGTACAAGATAAGCGGGTAGGGGGGGGGGAAATCAGAGGTCGGAGGTCGGAGGTCGGAGGTCGGAATGAGGAATCCTGAAACCCCTGAATTCCTGAACTGTGGATATCCGACATCCCATCTGGCAATATTCCTTCATCTGAGGTAGACTAACTTCACCATAATTGAAGGAGCCTCTATGAAACTCATTGCCATTCTAGTCAGCATTATCTCTCTCATCCTGGTTTCCGGCTGTGCCAATGGCGCCGGCAAGCAGATCGCCAAAGGTGCCGTCCGCGGGGCCGGGCATGGTACTGTGGAGCAATACGGGAACAGCGAAATCGGAAAAGGCGCCGCCCATGGCGCGCTCAGCTCCACCTATCAGGTTCGCGATCAGAACCAGGCCGCCAAAAAAGCAGCAAAAGCCGAAGCCGATGAAGCCGTCGAAAAGTAGACCTCCCACGCCCGTTGGTCTGCGAGAGGGGCTCTTTTGAGCCTCAAAATCACCAAAAAAGCTCCAAAACGCTGCTTGTCAATGAAAGTGACACACATTTCTACTCGATAGTTGGCTTATTGATCCAGACTTCAGCGGGAACGCCTTTGGCTTCTGGTCTTCCCCGAACGAACCGCTCAGGATGCTCTCGATAAGCGGCCGCCAGAACGAACTGCCGCTTCTTCCTGATTTGCCTATCCTTACCATAATGCACCCATTCCGGGGTCATCATGGCGATCCCGGAGTGGCGATGCTTTGAGTTAT
>CAZGMQ010000028.1:0-38365 GCA_964526745.1 uncultured Verrucomicrobiota bacterium | reverse complement strand
CGCGAGCTGGGTTCAAAACGTCGTGAGACAGTTTGGTCCTTATCCACTGTGGGCGTAGGAGATTTGAGGAGAACATTCCTTAGTACGAGAGGACCGGGAATGACGCACCTCTGGTGTTTCGGTTGTCGCGCCAGCGGCATGGCCGAGTAGCTATGTGCGGAATGGATAAGCTCTGAATGCATCTAAGAGCCAAGCCGACTCCAAGATTGGATCTCCCTTGCTGGTTCGCCAGCACTAAAGGCAGGTTGAAGACTACGACCTCGATAGGGCGGATGTGTAAGCGCAGCGATGCGTTCAGCTAACCGCTACTAATCAGCCGTGAGGCTTGACCATATTTTTTGTTTGCGGATCTGCTCCGCTTAGGCGGAGCGGATCCTGCGACATCTTTTCATGGTTTATGTTTCGAGTTGGTGTATTCTATGCAAATCTTTTTTTCCTGGTGGCTATAGCGCAAGGGTCATACCTGTTCCCTTTCCGAACACAGAAGTCAAGACTTGCCGCGGCGATGGTACTGCCTCACTTGGAGGCGGGAGAGTAGCGCGTTGCCAGGATTTTTTTGAACCCGATTTGTGAAAACAAGTCGGGTTCTTTTTGTGCCCATCTCCAATCCGGGCACGGGGTCAGCGAGGGAAGAACTCTCTGTTAGTCGTTGCGGGACATAGCCTGCTGCTGGGGGACGAGAACGGTGAGCGCACGGGATTGGAGGCCAATTTCAACCGATGGCGGGGCCTCGACCAGTTCGCCATCCACCTGGATGGGGGCGGCATGCGGCCGTCGGACGACTAGGTGCCGGAATTGCCGGGTAAAGACCTGGGGGAGCTGATCGACGGTGCCGTTGAATAGGCGCCCGATGTTGACCAGGAGCAGCGGCAGATCTTGATGCTGGACCACGACCATCTCCATCAGGCCGTCATCCGGGCGTGCCCTCGGTGCAATCTGGGCTCCGCCGCCATATTGTGTGAGATTGGCGACGGTGCAAATGGCCGGTTCGGTAAAGGCCAGGGTCTCTCGACCGTCGAATTCGACTTCAAACGGCTGTGGGCTGAAGGTGATCCATTCGCTGGCCGCGGCAAATATATACGGCACGATGCCGCGAAAGGGGAGAGCCTCGAAGCCGCGGACGATGGCGGCATCCCACGCCATGCTGCAGGTGACAAAAAAGGGGCGACCATTGGCGGTTCCCACATCGATGGAGCGCCGTTTGGCTTGTGCCAGGGAGCGGATAGCCCGAGAAAGATCCATCGGGATCCCGAAATGCCGGGCAAATCCATTTCCGCTGCCTGTGGGGATGACGCCCAGTGCGGTCCGCGTGTTGATTAATTCGCTGCCGATGCTGTTGACCATCCCGTCCCCGCCAGCGACAAGAATGGAATCGACCCCCTCCTGAACGGCGCGGCGGGCTTTTTTCTGTCCATCTGCGACATCATGGCTGAACTGGTAGGTGACTTCCGTGTGTTCATCCCTGAAACAGGTTTCCATCACCCCCCAGAAGGAGTCAAAGGAGGTTCCCAGGCCGGAGTTGGGATTGATCAGTACACGGATCTTTCGAATGGACTCCGTGGGTCGGCTGTCAGTCATCATAGGATGTATCCTAGCACAACAACGGATTGAATCCATGGCTCATTTGTTCGGGAAAGGGCACAAAAAACCGGCAGGCGGTATGCCTGCCGGTTGAGAATTCGCTCGATTAGGAACCGAGCTGCCAGCGCACAAAGCGTCGAACCGTGAATTCATCGCCGACAGCCTTGCCGGCGGCAGCCAGGATATCCGTAATGGTCTGGGAGGGCTCTTTCACGAATGCCTGTTCGAGCAAACATATCTGCCCGAGATACTTATCCAGTTTGCCCTGGACGATTTTATCGATGATCTGGGCCGGTTTGCCTTCCGCCTGCTTCACATAGATTTCCTTTTCTGCTTCGATCGTCTCGGCCGGGACCTGATCGCGGGTGATGCACATGGGCGCCACAGCCGTGATATGAAGGGTCAGATCGGCCAGCATGGTCTTGACGGCCGCATCCTGAACGGAGGTGGCATTCTGGCATCCCACTTCGACCATGACGCCGAGTTTGCCGCCGAGATGGACATAGGCCGCCACGGCACCGGTGCCCTGTACCTGATAGCTGATGTTGCGGCGGGCGATGAGGTTTTCACCGATTTCGGCGATCTTGGCCTCGACTTTGGTTTTGGCGACTTCGCCGATGGTATTGTCTTCAATGCCCTTGGCTTCCTGGAGAATCTCGGTGACAAAGGCTTGGAAGAGTTCATTCTTGGTCACGAAGTCGGTCTCGCAGTTGACTTCAACCATACGGCCGGATTGGGCATCGTCGCTGACTTCAGCGGCGATCATACCTTGCTTTGCGGTGCGGGAGGCCTTTTTTGCGGCCATTGCCATACCGGCTTCGCGCAGCTTTTTGATTGCGGCGGCTTTGTCGCCGTCGGTTTCGACGAGTGCTCTTTTGCACTCCATCATGCCGATGCCGGTCTCATCGCGGAGTTCTTTAACTAATGCGGCGGAAATGGTTGCCATGGGGGTTCCTCTTTTCTGGGGAGTTTGGAATGGAAAAGGGGGCGCACCGATCAAGTGCCGCCCCGTTTGAATGGTTTTAGTCGGCTTTCGGCGCTTCGGGCGCGGCTTCTTCAGCCTTCGGGGCTTCAGGAGCTACTTCTTCCGCGGGGGGAGCTTCAGGGGCGGGTTCTTCCACCTTGACGGGGACTTCTTCTGCCTTGGCTTCTTCGGCTGGGGCCTCTTCAGCCTTGGCTTCTTCCACCGGGGCGGCTTCCTCTGCCTTCGGGGCTTCTTCCTCTACCGGTGCCGCTTCGGGGGCAGCTTCTTCAGCCTTCGGGGCTTTTTTGGCTGCGGCCTTTTCGGCCTTAGCTGCTTCTTTTTCGGCTTTCGCGGCGTCCTTTTCGGCCTTGGCGACGGCTTTTTCAGCTTCGGCTTTTTCGGCCTTCGTCTTGGCATCTAGTTCAGCCTTCAGCTTCGCGGTCTCAGCGGCTTTTTCCGCTTTCAGCTTGGCGGCGGCAGCGGCTCGTTCGGCTCTTTCTTTCTCACGGGCTTCCTTCTCGGCCTTGGCCCGGGCGGCGGCTTCCGCCTCAGCAATCGCGCGTTTGCGGGCTTCTTCCGCGGCGACCTTGGCGTATTCGCCGGCGGCCTTCTGAATGGTAATGCCTACGAGTTCCGTAATCAGCTTGATGCCGCGGATCGCGTCATCATTGGCCGGAATGGGGTAATCCACCGGATCCGGGTTCACATTGGCATCCACCAAAGCGATCACCGGGATATTCAGGCGGTTGGCTTCGGCCACCGCAATGGCTTCGGAGTTCACATCCACGACGAACATCGCGCCGGGGTTGCCCTTCATACCTTCGATACCGCGCAGGTTGTAATCGAGCTTCTTCATCTCGTGGCGGATCTTTGCGATCTCCTTCTTGGGGAGGGCGTTAATGGATTCATCCTTTTCCATCTGATCGATCTCTTGCATGCGGGCAATGGACTTGCGGATGGTCTCGTGATTGGTCAGGGTGCCACCGAGCCAGCGGTTCACCACATAGGGCTGCTTGTTCGGGACGGCCACAGTCTTCAGGGATTCCTGGGCCTGCTTTTTGGTCCCGACGAACAGGATCTGGCCGCCACGTGAAACGGTGTCATAGATGAACTGACGGGCTTCCTGGAGACCGGAAAGAGTTTGTTCGAGATCGATGATATAGATCCCGTTACGCTTCCCAAACAGGAACTTGCGCATTTTGGGGTTCCAGCGTTTGGTACGGTGTCCGAAGTGAAGACCCGCTTCGAGCAGATCCTGGATAGTGACGTCCTGAGGGACGTTGGCGGTCGTCATGGTGACCATGATGGTTTCCTCTCTTTATGGCATATTTTGGCCTTCTTTATTCTCGGCCAAAAAATCCGCTTTTGTCTCCGGCGGAGGACCGCCAAAGAACTTCGCTTCCGGTTCTGCACACGCAAAACTCGTTGCGCAATCTACGGGAGCCGGGGGGGGAATGCAAGGGTTATTTGTATATAGGGCCTTCTGGGCGCATTCAAATCTTCATCATCATCTTGCTCATCATTATAATCTTAAGCCAAATTCCCATTTCGACACCCCGCCGGATGACAAGGGCGGAAGATTATGATTAAGAGTATGATGTAAGATCAGGAAAGCGGGATCAGAATGCTCAGACTTGCGCAGGGGCGGGGGAAGAGGATATAGTTTCCAAACTTATGAGCACACTATATGACAAAGTTTGGTCGCGGCATGTTGTCCGCGAAGAGAAAAATGGATCCACCCTGCTGTATGTGGACCGTCAACTCATTCATGAGGTGACGAGTCCGCAGGCATTTGACGGGCTTCGGCTGGCCGGCCGCAAGGCACGACAGCCCCGCCTGAACATCGCAACGATCGATCACAATGTCCCGACAACCGACCCCGTGAATATCATGGATCGCATCGCCAAGGCGCAGATTGACGCCTTGGAAGCGAACTGCAAGGAATTCGGGCTGAAGTTGCACGGAATCGGATCCCCCACGACGGGTGTGGTCCACATCATGGCGCCAGAACTTGGATTGACCCTCCCCGGTATGACCATCGTCTGCGGTGATTCGCACACGGCAACCCATGGCGCGTTCGGTGCGCTGGCCTTCGGCATCGGCACGAGCGAAGTCGAGCATGTGCTCGCCACACAGACGCTCTGGCAGCGAAAGAGTCGCTCCATGCGCGCGACCTTCAACGGTACTCCGGGCAAATGGATCACAGCCAAGGACTTTATCCTGCGCCTCATCCGCGAGCTGGGAACCGCCGGCGGAACGGGCAGTGTCATCGAATACACGGGTGAAGCCATTCGTGCGCTTCCCATGTCCGGTCGTATGACCATCTGTAATATGTCGATTGAAGCCGGTGCACGCGCCGGCATGATCGCTCCGGACGAAACTACTATCGAGTACATCTCGAACGGGGATCGCCCCCATGCCCCCAAGGGGGAAGCACTCGAGAAGGCGATTGCTCTCTGGAAGACGCTCAAGAGCGATGACGATGCCGTGTTTGATCGCGAAGTGACCATTGACACCTCCACGCTCGCTCCTCAGATCAGCTGGGGGACTAGCCCGGGAATGGTTGTCGATATCGACGACTGTGTGCCAGGAGTTAACGATGTCCCGACCGTGGCTCCCGCCGATGTCAAAAAGGCACTGGCTTATATGGACTTGAAGTCCGGCACCCCGATGACGGACATCTCTGTAGATGTGGTTTTCATCGGAAGCTGCACAAATGGTCGCATCGAGGATCTCCGCGAGGCCGCCAGCGTCCTGAAGGGCCGCAAGGTCGCAGATGGCGTCCAGACGCTGATCGTGCCGGGTTCCGCCCGCGTGAAGGCGGAAGCTGAAGCGGAAGGGCTCGACAAGATCTTTACTGAAGCCGGTGCCGAATGGCGCAATCCGGGCTGTAGCATGTGTCTGGCAATGAATCCGGATCGTCTGGAACCGGGGCAGCGTTCTGCGTCCACCTCGAACCGCAATTTCGAAGGACGTCAGGGCAAGGGCGGACGCACCCATCTGGTGAGCCCGGTCATGGCAGCTGCCGCGGCGGTGGCTGGACATTTTGTAGACGTACGTACATTCCTCGAAGGAGGCGAATAATGGAACCCATCAAAACATTTACGGGTAAGATCGCGGTTCTTGAACGGGCCAATGTCGATACCGATCAGATCATTCCGAAGCAGTTTCTCAAGTCGATTGAGCGGACCGGGTTCGGCCCTGCGCTGTTCTATGACTGGCGCTATCTGGAGGATGGTTCCGACGATCCGGCCTTTGAGCTGAATGATTCCCTGCGAGCCGGCGCCTCGGTGCTGGTGGCTGATAATAACTTCGGCTGCGGCTCCAGTCGCGAGCATGCGGTTTGGGCGGTCCAGCAGTATGGCTTCCAGGCCGTAATCGCCCCTTGGAAGGGCACGGGTGAGGACCAAACCCCTGGGTTTGCTGACATCTTCAAAAACAACAGTTATGGAAACGGGTTGCTTGCCATCGAACTGGCTCCTGAAGAGGTCCGATGGATCTTTGACTCGGCCAAGGGCCGGGAACTGGAAGCCACCGTCAGTCTGGAAGACCAGACCGTCACCGTTCGCGGAGAAGAAGAGCGCATCTTCAAATTCGAGATCACCTCGGATGTGAAAGATCGTCTGCTGAGCGGACTGGATGCCATCGGGCTGACGCTGTCGCACGAAGCGGAAATCACCGCCTTCGAAGCGACGCATGATGACCAGATGCCCTGAGAGGAATGAGCGGGGATGAACCTCATCCTGCTCGAGCCTGAAGAACTCGCTGACGACGGCACCGCGGTGCTGTCCGGACCTCGTGCACGTCATGTGCGCGAAGTTTTGCGTTCAGAGCCCGGCGCCATTTTGCGGGTGGGCCTCATCGATGGCCCCATGGGAACCGCCACCGTGCTGGAGAACGCCCCCCGATTGAAGCTTAACTGCGAGCTGAACGAAGCGATCCCTCCGCGCCCGCGCGTAGATCTGCTGCTGGCCATGCCGCGGCCCAAGGTTCTGAACCGTCTCTGGCCCGTGCTGGCCTCGCTCGGGGTAGGGCGGGTGATCATCTCCAACGCCTGGAAATCCGAGCGCAACTACTTCGATACTCACGTCCTGGAGCCAGCCCACATCCGCAAAGGCTTAATCGAAGGCCTGCAGCAGGCCCGGGATACTCGCCTGCCGCTGGTGACCGTCCACCGTCAGTTCAAAAAGCTGATGGAAGATGAACTGGATGTATTCGGCCCTTACGCCGCCAAGATTTTGGCGCATCCAGCTGACAAAGACTTTCCTCAAAAAGAATTGGCTGCATTACCTGTGGATTCACGGATCCTGCTGGCCATCGGGCCGGAAGGAGGCTGGACGCACTTCGAGCTGGAGATGCTGACCTCACATGGTTTTACGGCGGCATCCTGGGGCCCGCGCTCCCTGCGCACCGACACAGCCTGTGCCGTCCTCCTCGGACTGGTCCACGCTGCGTTGCGGTAACTACTGTTTGCGTTTTAGGCAATCCCACAGAGCCAGGAGGCACTGGCCTGTCAGACGGCCCAGTAAAATGCCCACCCCAATACAGATGACCGTCAGAAGTGTGCTGAGAATGGTCTGCGGGACGGTCCAGCAGGTCCAGTACCCTCCTAGCAGGCTACCAATTCCCTGTCCCAGGGCATACAGAGAAAAAACAAGCCCGATGATCCGAACGGGAAGTTGACGAATCAATAATCCGACTCCAAACCAGAGGATGAATTCTCCCGGGACGGAATAGGCATGCCAAAGGGCCCAGTTTCTCCATACCAAGGGGAGCCATGAATCCCAGAAGAGCGTAGTGTAATTGTAGTTCGCTGCCACATACGGCCTGTGAACCCATGCGACATAGGCGGCAAATGCGGTGAAAAGAATAAGAAGCCAGCAGATATCGCTTGCAATCCAGAAGTTGCGCTTGGAGTCTTTTGTTTTCATTCCTACTGTTTCACCATTACCAGCTTCGCTCATAATTCACGATGAGGCGGAGGTCTTCGTAGTCGGCGCCGTCGAGGGATAGGGAGTTGTCGACATACGCTGCGCGGGCGCGAACCCACAATCCTTCCCAGAAGCCGCCGGGCTTGTAGTCCGCGGTGATGTCCCATTCTTGCTGGTGGGGATCGGATAGGGATCCCTGTTCCGGGGCCCAGGCCGAGGAGTGCCAGACAAAGGCGCTCAGGTCTTTGAGTCCGATTTCGGAGAAGTCATAGGCGAGGCCCGCCACCCAGTCTTTCTCGCCGGCGACATCATTGTCTTCCTCCATCAGGGAGCCGTAGCCTGGGTAGGAAGCCCACGGATTATAGATGTCGGTATTGTTGTCCGTAATCGTTCCTCCGAGATTGAAGGTGAATCCATTCCAGATCATGCCGCCGAGCAGGCCACCCATCCCCGCTTGAATCTCTCCGGCATACGCGCTGCCGACATCCTGTTGAGCCATGCCCTGGGCCGATAGGGTCCAGGTGGCATCGCTGGAGTCCGGACCTTTATAGTCAGCCTGTGCATACAGGCTGTTGACGATGTTATAGGCATAATAGTTCCAAATTTGCAGGGTGATAGATTCCGGCTCCCACAGGATGCCGGCCAGCGTCATGCCGTCATCGGATCCGTCCAACCCGGCCGCTTCGCTGAAACTCTGGAAGGAGGTAGAGGTCCAGGGCTTGATGTGTTCGACCTGCGAGAGGGTGAGGGTCAGGTTGGAAATGGACTGGTTCACCAGCGTATAGGCCTCGTAGGTCACCGGCACCATCTTCACATCGAAGGAGTTCAGGAACGGGGTGTCGAGGAGCTGTCGATAGAGGATGACTTTTGAATCCAGTCCTTTCCATTGGGCATAGGCTTCTCCCAGGACGGTGTAGCTTTTCTGTCCTTCCTGGAGCAGGCCGCCGCCGTCATGGTCCTTGCTGCCAGCCAACCATTGTGAGGTATAGGGGGTCAGGCCGAAGCTCAACCCGTTCCATGCGCCGCTTTTCAATTCCACCCATCCGCCCATCGCCAGTGTTTCCTGTGTTTGCGGGGTGTCGAAATGCCGGTTGATATAATACATTCGGGGATGAAGGGTGATGGACGCGTCTGAGAAGAACGGCATTTGAAGCGGCGTGTCCGAGCGGGCCGGGATCGTCCATAGACCCAACAAAAAAGCCATCAGAACAAGAGATTTCAAGCCGGATTTCAATCGTGAATCAATAGCCATTTGCGCACCTCATTTCATGGCCCATTGTACGGTCCGGGTTCAGACCCCGTCGAGGAAAATTCAGAATCCACCCGAAGCGGGCTAATCCAGCAGGGCGCCTTTGGGGCCGGCCTTGCTGTCCCAGTTTCGAGGCTTCTGGGTCGTGATGGAGGTGACGCGTTTGGTGGTCAGCTGGTTGCCGCGGGTCTTGGGCGTCCGGATGGCGACCTTCTTCGGTGCGAATTCCTGCTGGTGAATCTGCTGCCCCTTGCGTGGGGCATATTTCACATACAGGGTCTCCGGCTGGTCCGCCGAGAAAAACAGGCTCTTGGCCGGCGGGGGCGCACAGAAGTAATCCTTGTTCTGGATCACGCCGCCGAATTTGAATCGCTTCATGTGCGTGATCTGATCCGACACATAGACCAGCGTCATCACATGGTCCCGGTCATAGATCGCTGCGTAGAGGAGATTCTTATCCACAAACAATTTTTCGGGCGGGGGGATGACCCGGTAGCTGCAGTCGTCCCAGACCAACATGAGCTTGTCGTAGGAGGAGCAGGGGAAGAGCTCTTCTCCCTTCACATCGCCATAGCCGAGATAGTGTTTCTCTTTGTCGTGGATGATGGTGTGTTCCTGGGCCGTCAGCTCGCGCATCTCGATGGCATCGAATGACTCCACCTTGGTTTTGCGCGGATGCAGATCGGCATAGTCGCGAACCAGGTTTTTGAGATATTTGATCGTGTAGCCGCGGACATCCGTGAGGCTTTTTTCGACAGCCGAAAAGTCGGCCAACAGATTGTCCTCTTCCTTGCGGGACCTGTTGATGTCATACAGCGAGATGCGCTTGATGGGGATGGCTAGCAGCATGTCGAGATCGGCGGTGGTGATGTCCCGGCGGAGCTGCTCCCGGAAGGGGAGCAGGCCTTCGAGGATGGCCTCCTTGACGGCGGCGGCGGTGGGGCATTCCTCGATCCGTTTGTAGATGCGGTTGATGATGAACAGCCGCACCAGCGAGGCATGCTGAAGGGCTTCATCGATTTTCTTGCGCTCGATCTGAAGCTCTTTTCGGAGTAGGTCCACCAAGCGCGCGGTGTTGTGGCGGAGAATGTCATGCACGGACAGCTCAACGGGGCGCTGATCTCGGATCACAATGGGGCGCAGGGAAATAGAGACTTCACACTGCGTGAATGCATACAGCGACTGGATGGCTTGCGGAATGGAGGTGTCGTTGGGGAGCGCGATTTCCACTTCTACCGTTCCGGCGGTATAGTCGCGAATGGCTTTGGTTTTGACCTTGCCCTTTTTGGCCGCATCTTCAATGGAGGAAATCAGGGATTCCGTCGTAACGCCATAGGGCAGTTCGCGGACGACCAGGGTGGATTCATCCTTCTGATCGAGAACGGCGCGGAGGCGGACTTTGCCGCGTCCCTGATCGTATTCCCGGATATCGATGAGTCCGCCCTGCTGGAAGTCGGGAATGAGTTCAAATGGTTTTTTCTGCAGGATGGCAATCTGGGCCTTCAGCAGTTCACCAAAATTGTGGGGGAGGAGGCGGGTGGAAAGGCCGACGGCAATCCCCTCGGCTCCCAGCATCAGCAGCAGCGGCAGCTTCGCGGGCAGGACCACGGGTTCTTTGTTCCGGCCGTCGTAGGACGGAATGAACTCGGTGAGATCCTTATTGAACAGCTGCGTGGCGGCCAGATCGGTCAGTCGACATTCAATATATCGCGCCGCCGCCGCTGGATCGCCCGTATGGATGTTGCCGAAGTTCCCTTGTCCTTCGATCAGATAGCCGCGGTTGACCAGCACAACCAGCGCATCGCCGATGGAGGCATCGCCGTGCGGATGGTACTGCATCGTGTGGCCGACGATGTTGGCGACCTTGATGAAGCGTCCGTCATCCTTTTCATTCAGGGCATGGAGAATGCGGCGCTGGACCGGTTTGAGCCCATCATCTATGGCGGGAATCGCGCGATCTCGGATCACATAGGAGGCATACTGCAGGAAGTTGGCGTCGATCATCCGGTGCAGCGGACCATCGCCCAGATCCTTATCTTCTGCAGTCCGCTTCTGCACTTCACGCGTGCGTTTGCCGCCGATCGCCTTCTTCCCGCGCGTGGAAGGCCCGGAACCGTTATCGGCATTGTCAAAAAGAGATGGTTGTTCAATATCGCTCATAGTGCAGAAAGGAGACTATAGCGGGGGGAGGGGGGCGGAGCAATTACGAATTAAAATGAAGAAGTTAGATGAGGCATTGAGGGCTGGCGTCGCGATATTCCGGAGGGGGGCCGGTGGTTTGAATCGCCCCAAATAGGACGGAGGGTTCGCATCTCTCTTGATTTTGCGATGAAATATCTAAATACTTCCTGGCCATGCACGACCAGCCTGCCATTGTTTTGAGTCCGCGCGGCCACCTGCTTTGGGAGCGGGCAGGCGCCGAGATTTGGCCTGTGCCGGAGGCTGCGGAGCGCATCCAGACGGCTTTCGCAGGCGGTCCATCCGCTCTGCTGTTGCATTTGGCTTCGCGTGAGTTCGAGACGCCTCTGCCGCCTGTCGCCGTCTATTGGCGTTCATTCGCCCATCGCTATCTGGAGTCTCTCTGCCGCCGTCCTGAGTCCGAGATCGCCGCGCAGCCCGTCGATCTGCCCCCTGTCGGCGAGCGGACCGAGATGGTATTGCAGGCGCCGGCCATGCGCGGCATCGAATATCTCTCGCCCGATGTCTTGGCGATTCTCTGGGGTGCGCTCGATGGCCATGTCCGTGCCAAGGCCGACGCGCATCCCCGGGGTGCGTCGGAATTTCTGCGTTCATTGCATCCAGCTTGGCGCATGGTCGGGAGGGTCTGTTTCCATCTGGCGCTGAACAAAAAGGACGAGGCGAATCCCTTCGCATTTCTTGCAACCTATGCTTCGGGGGTCGGCGCCCACGGCCAGGTGCAGCACCGTCCGCTGGGGCAGGCGCTGCGCGATTATGCAGGGGCGAAGAACCGTGTCGCCTTGATTCATCTGCTCTCACCGGTTCAGGCGGCTGCTGAGAAAAGCGATCTGGTCAAAGAACTCGTCGAAACCACGGCGTTGTACCAGCCGTTGGCGTGGTCCCCGGCTCAAGCTATTCGCTTTTTGCGCGATATTCCGCTGATGGAGGCCGGCGGTGTGCGCGTGCGCGTACCCGACTTTTGGAAGAACAATCGCCCGCCCCGGGCCACCGTCGGCGTTGTCATCGGCGAAAAAAAGAAATCCGGCATCGGTCTTGACGCGCTGTTGAGCTACGAGTCGGTCATCGCGCTCGATGGCGAGCCGCTCACTCCCGCCGAGATCCGTCAGCTTCTGTCCGCCACCGAAGGGCTGGCCTTGATCCGGGGTCAATGGATCGAGGCCGACCCAGAGAAACTCAAGCAAGCGCTCGCATTTTGGGACAAGACCCGCGCCCAATCGCCCGATGGTCTCTCGCTGGCCGACAGCCTTCGTATCCTCACCGGCCTCCAATCGGGGAAGGCTGGGGATCTGGAAGAAAAGACGGCCGAATGGATGGGGCTGGTTCCTGGCACCTGGCTGGAGCAAACGCTCGCCGCGCTGCGCGATCCTGAGCGAATCGGTGAGGTAGCGGCCATTCCCGGTCTTCTCGCTGACCTGCGGCCCTACCAGAAAACCGGCGTGGCCTGGCTTTCGTTCATGCGCGAACTGGGCCTGGGCGCATGCCTCGCCGACGACATGGGGTTGGGCAAGACCATTCAGGTTCTTGCCATGCTCTTGCGCCGGCCGGTTTCTGCCGGTACGGCTCCCCGCCGCTCCGGGCTATTGCTCGCCCCTGCTTCGCTGCTGTCCAACTGGCGCACCGAGATGGATCGTTTTGCTCCGAGCTTGCGTTATCGCATCCTGCATCCCTCCGAGATGACCGCCGACGAGTGGAAGCGCGTACAGGCCAAGCCGGCCGATGCAATGCTCGATTGCGATCTGGCCCTCACCACCTATGGAATGGTCGCCCGCTGGGACCACCTCCGCTCCATCGAGTGGGAATTTGTGGTGCTCGACGAAGCGCAAGCCATTAAAAATTCCGCCACCCGTCAAACCCGTGCGGCCAAGGCGCTCAAGGCCCGCCATCGCATTGCGCTGACGGGCACGCCCATCGAAAATCGCCTCGGAGACCTCTGGTCGCTCTTCGACTTCCTCAACCCGGGTTTGTTGGGGTCCGCCAAGGAGTTCGGTGCGCTCGCGAAGCGCACCGATGACGCGGCGGTCATCGGCTCGATCCGCTCGCTCGTCCAGCCCTACATTCTGCGCCGCATGAAAACCGACAAGCGCGTCATCGCCGACCTGCCCGACAAGACGGAGGTCAAGGCATTCTGCGGACTGTCGAAGGCGCAGGCCGCGCTCTATGAGCAGTCCGTTCGGGATCTCTCCGATCAACTGGAAAATGCCGAAGGTATCCGTCGTCGCGGGTTGGTGCTGTCCTTTATTATGCGCTTCAAACAGATCTGCAATCACCCCTCGCACTGGTTGCGCGACGGCGCTTATGCCCCGGAAGCCAGCGGCAAGTTCCAGCGCCTGGCCGAGTTGGCGGGCGAAATTTCCGAGCGTCAGGAAAAGGTTCTGATCTTCACGCAGTTCAGAGAAATTATTGCGCCCCTGGCCGCATTTCTTGCGGGCGTTTTCGGCCGCTCCGGCCTGATTCTGCACGGTGGCACGCCTGTCGGCGATCGCCGCAAGCTGGTGCAGGCCTTCCAGCGCGAAGAGGGGCCGCCCTTCTTTGTGCTCACCCACAAAGCCGGCGGCAGCGGACTCAACCTCACCGAAGCCTCCCATGTCATTCACTTTGACCGCTGGTGGAATCCCGCGGTCGAAAACCAGGCCACCGACCGCGCCTTCCGCATCGGGCAAAAGAAAAATGTCCTCGTGCACAAGTTTGTCTGCAAAGGAACCATCGAGGAGCGCATCGATGAAATGCTCGACGAAAAACTTTCGCTCGCCCACGATATTCTTGATACTGATCGTGGCGCTAAAATGCTGACGGAAATGGACAACAAGGAATTGCTGAAATTTGTGGCTTTAGATATACACAAGACTGCAACAGTGGAATCATGAAAGGAAAGACAGAATGAGTTGGCGCAAAAGGCATTCTAGTCGCAGTTATTACGGATTTGCGCCCTACGTTCCGGTGGCTACGCGCAAGGCACAGGCGGCCAACAAGCTGAAAAAGCTGGAAAAGAAAGGGAGCAAGCTTCATCCGGTCATGCTGCAAGGTAAAAAGATTGCCTCCACGTTTTGGGGCAAGGCCTGGTGTAAAAACCTTGAATCCTACATGGATTATTCCAACCGCCTGCCCCGCGGCCGCAGCTATGTCCGCAATGGCTCCGTGCTCCATCTTGAAATCAAACCCGGCGAGATCGAAGCCAAAGTCGCGGGCAGCTCCCTGTATACCGTTAAGATCCAGATCCAGCCCGTCGCTCCCGCCCAGTGGAAAAAGCTCTGCAAAGAATGCGCTGGTCAGATCGGATCCCTGCTCGAACTGCTCTCTGGAAAGCTTTCCGACAGCGTCATGGGCGTCATGACCCGTCAGGAGTCCGGACTGTTTCCGTCGCCCAAGGAGATCGAACTCAACTGCTCCTGTCCCGACTGGGCCACCATGTGTAAGCATGTTGCCGCCGTTCTCTACGGCGTCGGCGCGCGCCTCGACCACCAACCCGACCTGCTGTTTCTGCTGCGCAGTGTGGATCAGTCCCAGCTGGTTTCCCATGCGGTTGAGGCGGACATCACCACCGGCACCGGCAAGCCCGATTCGGCCACTCTCTCCGACAGCGATCTTGCCGATGTCTTCGGCATCGTGATCGATACCGCCGCTAAGAAGCCCGTGACAAAGAAATCGGCAGCCAAGAAGCCGGCCGCCAAAAAGCCCGTGGCCAGGAAACCAGCAAGAAAGAACGTCGCCTCGAAGAAGCCCGCAGCGAAAAAAAGGGTAGGGAAGAAAGTCGCCCCCTCCAAGAAAAAGCCTTCCGCTCGCAAGAAAGCAAAGGGTTCAACGCCGTCCCCCGTTCCTGAAAAGAAGAAGCGCGGCCGCCCCAAAGGGGCCAAGGATAAAAAGCCCCGCCGCCCACGCGGCACTTGACTTCCCATCCGCGCACCGCAGGATAGTCTTTGTTTATGAAAGAATGGCTCAAACAGAAATACAGGGATTCCGATTGGGGCTTTCGCCTCCTGTTCCCCTGGGTGCGGGTCCGGGACTACCTGGCCGGGGGCTGGGTGTCCAACCGCCGGCATATCGAGCGGGAGTTTGAGGCCACCTTTGGGACGCCGCTGGACTGGGCCCACCCGCGCACCCTGAACGAGAAGCTCAACTGGATGAAGTTGAATGTGAAGGATCCCGTACAGCAGGTGGCCGCCGATAAGTATGCCGTCCGGGAACTGGTACGGGAGAAAATAGGGGAAGAGCACCTGATCCCGTTGATTCGGGCCTACGACCGGGCCGAGGACATTGATTTCGATAAGTTGCCGGATGCCTTTGTCTTGAAGGTCAATCATGGCAGCGGCCAGAACTGGATTGTGAGGGACAAGCATCAGGAGGATGAGAAGTCTCTGGTCCGGCAGTTCCAGGAGTGGATCCGGACCAGCCACTATGCCGCCTCCCGGGAGTGGCCCTATAAGGACATGCCCCCGAAAGTCGTGGTGGAAGAACTTCTATTCGATGAAAACGGTGAGCTGCCCTGCGATTATAAATTCCACTGCTTTGGCGGAAAGGTGGGCTTCATTCAGGTCGATCTGGATCGTGAGACAGACCATCGACGTAATTTCTATGATCTGGATTGGTCCCTGCAGCCCTTTATCTGGTCGGAGTGGGAGGGGGAAGAGCCTTCCTGGCCCAATGGAAAGGCCGTCCCACGGCCCGAAGGACTGGAGGAGATGATCCGGATTGTGGAAGTCCTTTCGGCCGGTTTCCCATATGTCCGGATTGATTTGTTCTATTGCCGGTCACGGGTCTATTTCGGCGAAATCACCTTCTATCATGGCGGGGCTTTTGAGCGGTTTGATCCCCCTGAGTACGATCTTCGATTCGGCGAACAGCTCATCCTTCCTGTCCCAACACCCTGATCAGCCTGAAAAGAGCCTGTTCTCGCACTTTTCATGCTTTTCATTTTTGGCTGTTGTGGAAGAATACGCTGGACTTTTCCATAGTGTGGAAACATTTTTTCCATACCATGGAAAAATCGCGAAACTTTTTTCCATAGTATGGAAAAATCGCCCCCGTCTGCCGGCGCGCCGGAAGCGGAGGACAAGGAGAATTTATGGATATCAAAGAAGTAGATGCATTAATTGAAACCGCGCTGGCGGAGGTGGCCGCGGCGGCGGACCTTGCCGCGCTGGAAGCGGTCCGGGTGAAGTACATCAGCCGAAACGGCATGCTGCCGGAGCTGATGAAGGGCCTCAAGGATGTCCCGAATGAAGGTAAGCGAGAGATGGGGCAGGCTCTGAACCGCTTCAAAGTGGCGGTGACCACCGGAATCAATGAGCGGAAGGTCGCGCTGGAAAGCTCAACGAAGTCATCCAAATCGGACTCATTTGATCTGTCGCTGCCGGGTCGCTGGTCGGGCCAGGGTCGTCTGCATCCAATCACACAACTGATCGACCGCACCTCTGCGATCTTTCGCCGGATGGGATTTGTTGTGGCCGATGGCCCCGACATTGAGACGGAATATTATAATTTTGATGCGCTGAATACGCCGGCCGATCATGTGTCGCGCGATGTGCAGGATACTTTTTATCTGCCGGGCGGGCTGTTGCTGCGGACACAGACTTCTGCGGTGCAGGCGCGCTATATGGAAAGCCGCAAGCCGCCGGTACGCATTGTGTGTCCGGGGCGGTGCTACCGCAGGGACACGACCGATGCGACGCACAGCGCTAATTTCCACCAGATTGAGGGTCTCTATGTGGATGAGCAGGTCAGCCTGGCTGATCTGAAGGGGGATATCGATTATTTCGCCCGCGAACTGATGGGGCCGGGCGTGAAATCGCGTTTCCGGACCCATTTCTTTCCGTTTACGGAACCAAGCGTGGAGGTGGATTTCTCCTGCCACATGTGCGGAGGCAAGGGCTGCCGCGTCTGCAAGCAGAGCGGCTGGATTGAAATCATGGGCGCGGGCATGGTGGATCCCAACGTCTTCAAACTGGCCGGATATGACCCGGAAGAGGTGACAGGATATGCGTTTGGTATGGGCATCGAACGGCTGGCGATGATTTTGTTCGGTATCGATGATATCCGTCGACTCTACGAAAACGACGCGCGTTATTTGGCGCAATTCTAATTTAGGACAAGAGCATGAAAATTCCATTGAGCTGGTTAAAAGACTATGTGGACTTCGAAGATACGGTTGAGGGGTTGTGCGACAAGCTGACCTTCTCGGGTGTGGAAGTGGAGGGTGTCGAAACCATTGGCGGCGGTGTAGACGGCGTGGTCGTCGGCGAAGTACTGTCGGTTGAGAAGCACCCGAATGCAGACAAGCTGACTCTGTGTGCCGTGAACTTTGGCGGTGAGGCCGAGATGACCGTCGTGTGCGGTGCACCGAATGTGGCAGTGGGCGGAAAGTATCCATTTGCACCATTGGGCACGACCCTGCCGGTCGGATTCACGATTGAAAAGCGCAAGGTGCGCGGCATCTTCAGCGAGGGCATGCTCTGTGCCGAGGATGAGCTGGGCTACTCGGAGGATCATGATGGCTTGATGGTGCTGGATGCCCAATGGGCTCCGGGTACTCCGCTTGCCGACGTGATGGGCCCGCCCGAGACCGTCATCGAAGTCGAAATCACCCCGAACCGCCCGGATTGTCTGAGCCTGATGGGCGTCGCCCGTGAGGTGGCCACCCTGTACGGAACCGAATTGAAACTACCGGATGCCACCTTGACCGAATCAGCTGATCCTGCGGACAAAGAAACCAGTGTGGTGGTGGAAGACTCGACCGATTGTCCCCGGTACACGGCCCGTATCCTGCGGGATGTGAAGGTGGGGTCCAGCCCGGATTGGATGAAACGCCGGCTGGAAGCAGCCGGGATCCGTTCGATCAACAATATCGTGGATATCACGAACTATGTGATGATCGAGTGCGGGCAGCCTTTGCATGCCTTTGACCAGACTCTGTTGACTGAGGGGCGCATTGTGGTGCGTCATCCGGCGAAAGGGGAGAAGATTCTGACGCTGGATGGTATCGAACGTGAACTGGAGCCGGAGATGTTGGTGATTGCGGATGCGGTCAAGCCGATGGCGGTGGCCGGTGTCATGGGTGGGGAGCATAGCGGAATCAACGAGGAGACATCGGATGTCCTGTTGGAGAGTGCAAGCTTTCGCCCGGCGGCAATCCGCTCGACAAGCAAGAAGCTCGGGATGCTGTCGGAATCCTCCTATCGCTTCATGCGCGGTGTGGATGTGCCGCTGGCTGATTTTGGTAGCCGTCGCGCCGCCAAGCTGATGTGTGAGCTGGCCGGTGCCACGTTGTTCGCCGGCTCGGTGGATGTCTGGCCTGAGCCGAAGTCCACTTGGACCGTGACCTGCCGCCCGGCCCGTCTGGAAGCCCTGCTGGGCATTTCGGCGACCCCGGAAGAGATTGCCACCGTCTTTACGTCGCTGGAACTGAACGTGCTGCGGAGTGATGCGGAACTCATCGAAGTGGAAGTGCCGACGTTCCGCGAGGACCTGACGCGCGAAGCGGATCTGATAGAAGAGTATGTCCGGATTTACGGATTGAAACGCCTTCCACCGACCCGCCCCATGGCGACGATTGTGCCGGATGCGGATGACAAGCCCGCGCAGGCCCAGAATCGGTTACGTGAGGTGCTGGCAGGATTGGGACTGCAACAGGTCATGAACTACAGCTTTCTGGGCGAAAGCCTGCTGGACCTGTTCGACAAGGGCAACACGCCCAACCGTGCCAAACTGGCCAATCCACTGACAGCCGATCACACCGTGCTGCGCGATGCGCTCCTGCCGCAGGTGATTGAGAATATCGGCACCAATTTCTCGCGTCAGGTTTCCGAGGTGGCCTTCTTTGAAACCGGCCGGGTTTTCTGCCTGGGTGAGAATCAGGTTCCGAGTGAAGAGGATCATGTCGCAATTGGTTTGCTTGGCCCCGTGGGCCGTACTGGGCTGGACAAAGTCTGCCCGGTGACCGAGCAGGACATGTTCCTGTGGATCAAGGGCCTGTGGGAGCAGGCTGCCAGAGCCGTGAACCTGCAGGGGGCCTCTCTGCGGCCTGCAGACCGCCCTTGGGGACAGGCCGGCCGTGGGATGGAGATTGTGGTGGCTGGGGTTGTGGCTGGATGGCTGGGTCTGCTGAATGCCGGAATCGCTAAGGAATGGCGTATTCATGAGTCTGTCGGGGTGCTGGAGATGGCCGTCGTGCCGATGGTGAAAAATGTGGAACTGATTTCCACCCTGACGCCGCCGCCGAGCTTTCCGAGCACCCGTCGTGATGCCGCCCTGATTGTCGCCTCGGATGTGACGCATGAGCAGGTGCTGAAGGTCGCCCGCTCGGTGGCTCCCGCTGAATTGGAGAAAATTGAACTGTTCGATATTTATCAGGGAAAGAATCTGGGTGACGGCCGGAAAAGTATGGCGTATGCCTTTACCTATCGTTCCTCGACCGGCACGCTGACCGATGAGATCGCCAACGGCTTTCAGGAGAAAATTAACCAGGCATTGAAAGCCAAGCTGCCTGCCGAGATTAGAGAAGGATAGAGTTTTGAAACTGGACCGTCGAACATTCATGAAACGTGCGGTGGCTGCATTGGGCCTGCTGGCCTTGAAGGGTGTCCCCACCACTTTTGCCGAAGAAGGCAGCTGGACATCGGTGGGGAGGGAGTCTGACTTTCCATTGGACACACCTCTGTATCTAAAGGACTACCTGGCCTATGTCATGCGGCATAAAGAGGGTGTTCTCGCACTGTCCGCGCGTTGCACCCACCGGGGATGTACGGTGGACTGGACGGAAGGCGAGTTCGTTTGCCCCTGTCATCAAGCCCGCTTTTCCAGAAACGGTGCTGTCTTGAACGGTCCGGCTACGGACCCCCTGCTGGAGATCCCGTCTAGGTTGGATGAGGGACAGGTTTGGCTGGGCCTATGAGACCCGTTGCAGAATCCGCACAGAGTAATTTATCGTGGATGACAGAGGAGAATGATTGATGCCAACGTATGCCTATGAGTGCCGGAAATGCGGCCACCAATTTGATGAATTTCAGTCCATTTCAGCGCCCCCGCTGAAGCGGTGCCCCAAATGCAAGGGGGCCGTGGCGCGGATGCTGACTGTGGGCGGCGGTATCATTTTCAAGGGTTCCGGATTTTATCAGACGGATTACAAAAAGACCTCGGCACCTGAAATCAAGCCAAGCGAGCCGGCGAAGACGGATAGCAGTGCGTCGAGCGAGAAAACGAAATAGGAAGGATTCCACCATGGCGGACAACAGTATGATGATGCGCTGCAGTCAATGTGGCGAAATGAACCAATTACCACGGGTGCATTGTATGAAGTGCGGAGCTAAGCTGGATTTTGATGCGGCCGAGCAGCACATGATTGAAGTCAATGATGTAACCCTGCAGGATAAGCTATCCCAGGCCGGGAAACTGGCGCTGATCGGTCTCTTCATCCTGATCATCGCGCTCCTGATCTGGCCCGGCAAGATGACCCGCACCAGCGGGGAAGCCATCGACGCCAAACGCTATCGCCTGAAAAGCGAACTGTTGGTCGATGCCTTGAATCGGGGGATGCCGGCTTCACAGGTCATCAAAGAGACGGAAATCAATGCCTATCTGAACGAGCTGGTCGAAGCTCAGGCGGCGGCCAAGAAGGGGCGTTCGGGCTCCCTGGAGGATATAGGGGCTCGCTTCTTTACGGATCGTGCAGAGGTGTTCATTGCTGTGGGACGCGGCCCGTTTACCCTGACGGCCCATTTCTATGCGAAGCCTCAGGGAGACGATCTGGTCATCACGAGCGCCAAGGCGGGGCATCTACCTTTACCTGGGATTCTGGGTCGCATCTATGCCAAGACGCAGAGCGGTCTATTCCGCCAGTTGAAGAACGAGTCGCGGATTGTGCGCAATCTGGATGGAGCCGTGGTGAACGATGGTTCGATTGAGGTGCTGGTCAAAGCGAGGGACTGAGTCCATGCGTGCCGTTGTTCAGCGGGTCTCGTCTGCGGAGGTGCGCAGCGAGGGGCGGGTGACCGGTCAGATCGGTCCCGGGGCCGTGGTCTTGCTGGGAGTGGGTAAGGCCGATACCGAAGCGGTGGCCGTGCGGCTGGCCGAGAAAGTCGTCAAGCTGCGGATTTTCGATGATGCCGATGGCCGGATGAATCTACCGATTTCTTCGATGACGGATGGAAAATTCATTGTGGTCAGTCAGTTCACGCTGTTGGGGAATACGGCGAAGGGGAATCGCCCGAGCTATATTGAGGCGGCGGCACCGGAGCAGGCGGAGCCGTTGTATGAGCGGTTTGTTTCGCATCTGCGGGGGCAGGGGTTTGTCGTGGAGACGGGTGTGTTTCGCACCATGATGGAAGTGGAACTGGTCAATGACGGGCCCGTGACGCTGATTTTGGATACCGACGACTGGTAATCGCCGCGCCGTCATATAGACGGCGCAGCGATTTCTTCGAGTTGGAAGGGGGGCATCCAGCTCTATGTTGACCCGCAACTAGCGCGACATGGAGAGCGACTCAACGCCAGGAGCCCCACTACTTGCATAGATCCCTGTTATGGTTCCCGCCGCTGAATCCCCTGAGAAACTGATATTTAAGGTCCAGGCATCACTGTCTACTGCATTGAGCGTACCATCGATATAGGTTCCACTAAAGGTATAGACTTTGTCATCCGCCCAAGCGTATGAGCCGGACACATTCTGGCCACTTTGTTTGATGGTCATCGTTCCCTGTGACGTAAAGGGACCTCTATTAGGACTGTTTCCCGTGAGCGTGTAGCTCCATATGCCAGCGATGTTCTCCGGAGCCGGAGCCGGAGCCTTATCACCATCTTCACACCCCGTGAAGCCCAGCAGGGCCACCAAACACAGCAAAGCAATCAACCATTTGTGAATTTTCAGCTGTTTCATCTATTTCTCCTTAACTGAAAGTCGAGTGGCGTCTGTCGGTGCGGGCACCCGCCCGGTAACCCCTTCTGGACCACCGCTTTTGAGCACGTTAATAGTGACTCTCCCAGATGGAAAACTCAATGCTAAATCGTGCCTAGCTATTCAGTTGACGGAGCGCCTCGTAGATGACGATGGCAACCGCGCTGGAGAGATTCAGCGAGCGTACATGGTCTGTCTGGATGGGGATGCCCAGAACCGAGTCGGCATGAGCCTTCAGAAGCGCATCGGGGAGCCCTTTGGTTTCGCATCCGAAGACCAGCGTATCGCCGGGTTGATACGGCACCTGATCGTACCGTTTGGAACTGCCGGTGCTGTAGAGGAAGAGGCGGGTGGGGCCAATGGCTTCGAGGCAGGCCTCCCAATCGGGATGAACCTTCACCTGGACATCCTCCCAGTAGTCGAGACCGGCCCGTTTCAGCTGGGCGTTGTCGATCTTGAAGCCAAGGGGTTCCACAAGATGCAGGCGGGTGCCGGTGGCTGCGCAGAGGCGGGCGATGTTGCCGGTATTGGGGGGAATCTCGGGATGGACCAGTACGACATTCAGGGGAATGGCGGGCCACTGGAAAACAAATTCTGCTTTGCGCGAGTGATGATGTTTCATGAGGAGAGAGTAGCAAAATCCATAAGAAGGGATGAAGGCTTAAGAATTTCTCACGCAGAGAACGCCGAGGGCTTCAGGCATAACCGATCATTCTTTGCGCTTTCCGCGTCCTTAGCGAAAGGTGGCTGTTTTTCTTTGTTCTGCACCGCCGGCCATTCTTGTTTTTTCTTAGTGCCTTTGTGTCTCCGTGTGAGAACCGGCTGTTTCCCCGTCCTGGTCATCCTGTGAATTCTGTCAGGTCCTTCTCTTTATTCCTTGGGTGTGTGTGTGGGGGGGGAGGCATTAAAAAATCGCGGCCTGGGGAGGGGCCGCGATTTGTCGCGCCAAGATGGGGTGCGCTTCAGCCGAGGATCAGATCCTTGGAGTAGCGGTCGGCATCGGCTGTGAGGAACTCTTCGTTGAGTTCGAGGCATTTTTTGGGGCAGATCTCGGTGCACTGGCCGCAGCTGATGCACTGGCCCAGATAAAAGCGGACCTTCTTTTCGCCCTCCACCTGCTCAATGGCATGGGCGGGGCAGACGCGGATGCAGAGGTTGCAGCCGATGCAGGTTTCGCGGTTATAGGTCATGGTGCCGCGGAACTTGACGGGGGTCGGCACGGGCGGAGAAATCGAAGCTTCGCCCTTTCCGACCTTCTCCAGGAAGCCGGTGATCGTGGGGGGCAGCTGAGCCGCCGGGAAGGGGTTCGTGTTCGGCTTCTTCAGCAGTTGGCCGAGCAATTCTTTTACCATCGGGAAACTCATAGGTACCTCTTATCGAATGATCGAATCCGCCATGATCAGGACCAGACCGATCAGGGAGATGGCGCCCACAATTTTCCAGTACACATCCACCACCTGGTTGATCCGGAAACGGGCGACGGAAATCCGGACCAGCGAAAGAGAGAAGAAGAGGATGACAAAGAGTTTCACGAAGAAGAACCCGACATCGGCCAGCCGGGCGGCCAGTCCGTTCCCGATGGCCACCATGCCCGAGAGGTTATAGGGGAAGAAGAGGGCGATGATCAGGGCGCCGACCACGATGGTTTTGACCGCGAGGGAGAGTAGGAAGAGCGCCAAGTTGCGGCCGGAGTATTCGACGAGAAGGCCACCGGCAAGTTCGGTTTCGGCTTCCGGGGCATCGAAGGGGATGCGGCCGAGTTCACCGGGGACGACCATCAGCATGGAAATCAGGAGCAGTCCGACACCGATGTCACCCATCGGGCCCACGAGAGACCAGATGGGGGTCTGGGCCATGGTGGCGAGGGAGAAGGGATCGGCCAGACCGGCATGCGACAGCTTCCAGGCAAAGGCGACGACCGTGGCGGCCAGCGGCAACTCATAGGCGATCATGGTGACCATTTCGCGCTGAGCACCGATGGTGGCGTAGGGCGATCCGGAAGACAGTCCACCGATGACCATGGCCAGGGCCGGAAGCAGGAGCAGATACATGATCAGGACGAGATCCCCATAGACATTCAGGATCGGAAGAAACTGAAAGGACGCCATCGGGAGATAGAGCAGAATGGAGATCGAGGCGGCCAATGCGACCAGCGGGGCGCCGTTAAACAGCCAGGGAACGGCATTGGCGGGGATGATGTTCTGTTTGGTCATCAACTTGGCCATGTCCAGGAACGGCTGGCGAAAAGGAGGGCCAATGCGCGCCTGCATGCGTGCGGCGAGAATACGGTCAACGGCCATGGCGGAAAGACCGGCAAACAGGCCGAACGCCGCCATGGCAAGCGTGCCGCCCACAGTCAAAAGGAGAGGATTCAAATTCATAGTCGATTATCCCGCGGAGAGTTCTGCCTGAATTCGGCGCATTCGTTCCACCGACAGGCGGTGGAGGTCGTCTTTTGTCAAAAGTTCCGTGTGGTCACCGCGCACCATTGCCACGCGGTCCGTGCAGGAGATGCAGGGATCGATCGAGGCAACGATCACCGGGATGTCGGCGATCTGATCGCCTTCCAGCATGGGGATCCATGCCATGTAGTTGCTGTAGGAGGAAGCCTTGACCTTCCAAGCCGTCGGGGCTTCCTCGCCTGCGGTCAGGCGGACATAGTGCATCACTTCGCCGCGCGGGGCTTCATGGCGGCCAACGGCTTCGCCGTCGGCGGCCTTGAGCTTGGCCAGCAGGACGCCCAGCTTGGGAATGGCGAGCAGGTCGCCTTCTTCCGGCATCTTGGCGATACACTCACGGATGATGCCGATGGACTGTTTCAGCTCGAGAATGCGGACGACGATACGGTCATAGACATCGCCGCGGATTTCGCCAGTGTATTCATCGGGGAGGATGGGGTGGATGTCCAGATCGGCATAGGCGGCATAGGGGTGATCGACGCGGACATCCTTTCGGATGCCCGAGGCACGTGCCGTGGGGCCGACGGGGCAGAGCTTCAGGGCCAGTTCTGGGGTCAGGACGCCGGTGTCGCGGCAGCGCATCTTGATGGAGGTGTCCTCTAGGAAGATGGAGACAAGCTTCTCGTAGGTCTCGTCATAGAACTGAAGGGACTTTTCGATATCGGCACACTGTTCGGGGGTGATGTCGCGGCGGACGCCACCAATCTGGATGACGGAATAGTGCACCCGGCTGCCGGTGAGGGCTTCCAGGAGATCCAGTACATTTTCGCGGACTTTCAGTGCCAGATAGAAGGCGGAATCAAATCCAAGCTGGTGGGCTTCGACGCCGGCCCAGAGCAGATGGGAGTGGATGCGCTCGAGTTCCGCAATGATGGTGCGGATATAGTGTGCGCGGTTGGAGGGCTGAATCTGGGCGATCTGTTCGACGGCTCGGCAGAAGGACAGGGCATGGGTGATGCCGCACAGACCGCAGATGCGTTCCGCGAGGAAGACCACCTGGAGGCAGTTGCGACGCATGCCCATCCACTCGATGCCGCGATGGGCTTGGCCCGGGGCGAAATCGGCTTTCAGGATGCGTTCACCTTCCAATTCAAGGGTGAACATGACCGGTTCTTTGAAGGCCGGATGCGCGGGGCCGAATTGAGAGGTGTAGCCGGAGGGTTTTTTGACTTCCAAGGTTTTCATGAGGGTTCTCCCTGGCTGGCGGGAGCCAGCGGGGGGGCTTCACAGGTGGCGCAGGTCGGGAGACCCTCACGGCCAGTGGCCCAGAGTTCTTTAATCATATCCGACGGAATGCCGGATTCGTCCTTTCGCCAGGGATAGACACCTTCGGGGAAATCTTCGGGCAGGAACAGACGGCGCCCATCGGGAATGCCCACGACCTCGATGCCGAGCATTTCCTGCTTCTCGCGTTCGCTGGTCAGCGCCCCGGGAATCAGATCGGTGATGGTGGGAATCTTCAAATCGGTCTTGTCGAGGCTCACGGTCAGTGTGATCAGGACTTCCTCGTGGGGAATGCCGTAGTAGATATAGAGGTGATATATCAGGTCCACCTGCTCACCGGTGTCGGCAAAGGCGATGACCGCGACATGGGGATAATGGATGTCGATCAGACGCTGGATGGCGGGACGGAGCGATTCGCGGGAAAGGTTCACCCAGACCTGCTTGCTGGTGAGGCCTTTGACGCCTTCGGCCCATTCCGTGCAGCGGGCAGACTGGAAACCGTCGCCGGCGGCCTCCTTCATCACATCGGCGAGTTCCTGAGGGGTCAGAATGTTCATGCGCTTTTCTCCGAGGCTTCCAGCCCGGCCAGCACCTTGACGACGGCGTCGATGATGGCTTCGGGGCGGGGGGGGCAGCCGGGCACATACATATCGACCGGGATGATCTGATCGACGGGACCGACAAGGTTATAGGAATCGTAGAAGGCGCCGCTGGAGACGCCGCAGGCGCCGACGCAGACCACGACCTTCGGGTCGGGCATCTGTTCGTAGACGCGTTTCAGGCGGGGGGCCATCTTGCGGGTCACCGCGCCGGTAATCAGCAGGAGGTCCGCATGGCGGGGGGAGCCCACCAGCTTGATGCCGAAGCGTTCGACATCGTAGCGGGGGGTGACGGTGGCCACCATTTCAATTTCGCATCCGTTGCAGGAGCCAGAATTGAAGAGGAAGGCCCAGAGGGAACGTCCGAGGGTTTGGGAAAGTTTCATGCCATCAATCCGATCACAAGAGTGAGCGCCATGACGCCCACGAACCATATGAGATAATCCGTCACGACTCCGGTGTGGAGCGGGACGACGCGTTTGTAGTAGCCCTTCATGGACTCCAGAAAACCCCAGTACATATTGGATGCGGGGATGTGACCGCCGCCGTTTTTAGGCTCATCGTTACCCGAGATGAAGGGCATATCCTGCCCGGAGTCCACCTTGTAGTCCTTGCGCCCTTTGGAGCGGATGAACAGCGAGACGATCAGGGCGACCGCAAAGGCCAGCAGCCAGAGGAGGGGATTCCAGGTCCCCGAGCCGGTCGTCATAGTCCAAACCGTATTCATCTTACTTTCCTCCAAGAATGGCGACGATGTAATCCGACCGGTCCACCAGCGCATTGACCGCGGGGGTGATCATGTGGTCGATGAAGGGGCGGGGCATCAGCCCGGTCACCACAACGATGACCGCCAGAAAGCCCATCCCAATCAGCATGCTCTTCGGCACTTCGCGGGCTTCCGCATATTCCGCTTTAGGGGCACCCATAAACATCGAGTGGAATACTTTCACAAACGAGGCCAGGGTCAGGATGCTGACGATCATGGCGATGATGGACAGGAAGGGGTTGAAGCGGAAGACCGATTCATAGATCAGCAGCTTGGAGGCAAAGCCGTTGAACGGCGGGATGCCGGCAATGGCCAGCGCACCGATCATGAAGAAAACCATGGTCCAGGGCATGGTGTGGCCGAGGCCGCCCAGCTTGTTCAGGTTGCGGGTGCCGGTGCGATAGAAGATGGCGCCAGCGGTGAGGAAGAGGAGGCCCTTGTACATCGCGTGATTGAGAATGTGAAAGAGTCCCCCAGCCATCGCGGTCCGACCGTAGGCATCCAGGGCTTCCCGGTTGCCGAGGACGGCCAGACCGACGCCTACGCCCAGCAGCATATAGCCGGTCTGAGAGACCGCGTGATAGGCCATGAGACGCTTCACATCCTTCTGCAGGATCGCCATCGTGACACCGACAAACATGGACAGCACACCGAGAATGATGAGGAACCAGCCGAAGGTCAGCCAGCTGAACTGCAGCACATCGCCATAGAGCGAGAACAGGATACGGAATAGACCGTAGAGACTGGCCTGGCTGGAGACTACCAGCAGGGCGGTGATAGAGGACGGGGCGGTCGAATAGGCGTCCGGCGTCCAGAAATGCATCGGGACAGCGCCGCACTTCATCGCCAGCGGGACGATTAGCAGCGCGAGAGCCACCTTGTCCAGCATGGTGAACTGCAGGCGGGCGGCGAGGGTCGCGATGTTCAGCGCATTGTATTGTCCAAACAGGATGCCGATGGCGATCAGAATGGACAGCGCACCCACTGTGCTCAGCAAGGCGTATTTCAGGCCGGCTTCGACGGCGACACCCTTGTCGATGCGGAAGGCTACCAGCGCGGCACCCGACAGCGAGGTGATTTCGAGGAATACAAAGAAGTTGAACAGATCCCCGGTGGAGACCATGCCGAAGATTCCAGCCACCAGCAGGAAGAGCATCGAGTAGAAGCCATCTTGGCCCGAGGACTTGGAATCCGCCACCAGTGAGTACAGGGTGACCGCTAGCGAAGACAGAGAGGCAATCACGACCATCAGGGCGCTGAGGGCATCTACTTCGAAGATGATCCGGATGGGGATGCCGCCGGAATCCATCGGCAGGGCCTGGCCCGCTGCGGCAGCGCCGAAGACGTACAAGACGGTGCCCGTGGTGAATACTTTCCACGCCAGAAGCAGGCCGACGGTGGACGTCGCCACGGAGGCGAGGAGAACCCAGAGGGAACGTGCGGTCTGACCCGCACGCCCGATCAGCGGCATGAAAAAGGCCGCAAAGAGGGGGGTGGCAACCAGCAGGGCTGGCAAGTGACGCATGAGTCCTGAGTCCATCATCCTTTAAGCTTTCTGATTTGCTGGGAGTCGACGGTTCCGTATTTCTTATAAATGATCATGGTGAACGAAAGCATCATGGCCAGGGTGGCCACGCCGATGACGATCGAGGTCAGCGTCAGCGCCTGCACGGTGGGCAGGACCATCTGCGGCGCATCCGGGGCATTCGTAAAGATGGGGGCGATCCCGCTTTGGCGATAGCCCGTGGCCACCAGAAAGAGGTTCACGGCCGCTTCCAGCAGGCCCAGTCCCATCAGGATTTTGATGAGGTTGCGTTTGAAGAGCATGGCATCGATACCAATGACGGCCAGAATCGCCACTGTAATGAACGGGAATGCCCAGAGAAGACGAATCATAATTCCTGCTCCTTCACGCCCGACAGCATATATAAGAGGATGACGGTCAGTCCGCCGAGCACTTCGATGCCGACGGCAATATTCAGAATGGGGATGAGGCCTGCGCTGGCCAGCACGCCGGGGTTGGCACCAAAGGCCACTGGAGTGGCGAAGGCGCCTCCGTTGTGGGCCATCCAGTTGCGGAGAAAAGCCCCGCCGGTGGTCAGCGCGCTCAGACCGGCCGTGATAAACATCAGCAGGCCGATGGTTTCACAGAGTTTCATCGTATTCTGGCGGATCAGGCTAATGATGTCCTGATAGCTGTGGGCCACCAGCAACAGTGCGGCACCTGTCGCCATAACCGCTCCGCCCTGGAATCCGCCCCCGGGAGACAGATGCCCGTGCACGACGACATACAGGCCGAAGATCAGGCAGAAGGGAGCAAACGTATTGGCGGTGGACCGCACAATCTTAGTCATTTTCATATTCTTCTCCCGGTTTCAGCTTGCGGAACATCATGCCCACACCCAGAACGGCAGTGAACAGGACGGTGGCTTCGCCCAGCGTATCGAAAGCGCGATAATCGAAGACGACGCTCGTCACGATGTTGTTGGCACCGGTCTGTTCCTGGCCGTGTCGAATAAAGTAGTCATCCATGTCGGTGACCGGCGGGTTCCCAAACGGCAGGCCGGCTGCGATATGCAGCAGGCCGCCGAGGAGGATCAGGAGGAGGGCAGTGAGAAGGGCAAAACGCATTATTCTTTCTCCTCGTACCGCTTCGTGCCGCGGATGGCGATGATGAAGATGGCTGTCGTCAGCCCGGCGCCGATGCCGGCTTCGGCAATCGCCACATCCGGGGCCTGGAGCAGATAGAATTCCAAGGACAGCAGCAGGCTGAAGGCCGCAAAGCAGATGGCGCAGTAGAGCAGGTCCTTGAGAAGGACCACCATGATGGCGGTGGCAATCAGGCCCAGCAGGACCAGCGCTTGTAGAACGAGGAGGGATGTCATGACTGCGAGTCCTCCAGACGGTCCACGACAGCCTGGACAGGCTTGTGACCGCGGCGATGTGCAGCACGGGCGATCGCATGAGCGCCCGTGGCATTGGTGATGGTGAGCACGACCAGCGCAATCAGGGTGTGAAACACCAGACTGGCGTATTGGCCGTCGGACGTTGAGAAATACTCGCCGGCGGCATACAGGATGACAGCCAGCGAAGTGAAGATGGTGCCGAAGGTGGTGGCCTTGGTGTCCGCATGCAGGCGGGTGTAGACATCCGGAAACCGGAGAATGCCGATGACGCCCAGCGTATTAAAGGTCAACCCGATCGCGAGGGCCACCCAGATGAGAACGGTCAGAATCACAGTTCGCCTCCCAGATATTTGGCAATATACAGCGTGCCCACGAAGGCCAGCAGGGCGTAGACAATGGCGACATCAACAAAGATCACTTGTTTGAAGGCCACGCTCAGCGCAATCATAGAAGCCACGACCAGCGTGTTGATGGCATCCAGCGCCACTACGCGGTCTGCCGCCGTGGGGCCCTTCAGCAGGCGAATCATGGCGAGCAGCATCAAGCCGACAAACACCAGTACAGTAAAGATCCAGATACTCATTCCGCAATCCTCCGAATCCAGGCGGGACAATCAAACTGCGAGAATACTTCAGAGGCTTCGACCATTTCTTTGTCATCGAAGGCTTCGGGCATGTTGATCATATGAACAAACAAATCGTTGGTTTCTTCATCCACATCCACCGTCAGGGTGCCGGGAGTCAGGGTAATGGAATTCGCAAGCATCAGCGTGCTGAAGTCCGTTTTCATGCCGGAGTGGACCCGCACGATACCCGGCCGAATCTTGCCGGTGATGACACGGATGGCCACATCGATGTTGGCCTTGGCCATTTCAATAAAGAAGGGGCCGATCGCATAGACGATGGCGCGAAGCCAGCGAAGCGGGTTCAGCGCCGCCAGACGGCCCGGCACACAGAAAAATTTCCTTGCAGCAAAGCCGACGATGATGCCCAGCACGGCACCCGCAATCATTTCCTGGGATGACCACAACCCGACCACATCGCCTGACCCTGCTGTCAGCAAAAGGTAGACGCCAAGCGCAAATAAACTAGTGACACAAAAAGAGAGCATAATTTCCAATCTGGCTAAAAACCGCGGACACATTAACGCAATGTCTCACGGCTTGCCATGCAATTCTTTGGGCGAACTTTACGGGGCAGGGTAAACCGTTTTACGGAAGAATCAAGTCAAATATTTTATGGAAGCGGAAATCCGCGGAAATCAAACCCAGGCGTGCGGCTGTCCGGTCGCCGAAATCACGGCATTCCAGAGGTCGCCTTCCGGGTCGATTTGTTTGCGGCTTGCAACGGCCGCGGCAATGGGGACATGCACATAGACGCTGTACCAGTCCCCGATAATCAGGTCGGTTTTGCCGGACATCGCCGCATGGACTGCATGGCGGGCATAGCCGTCACACAGGCGGGCATCCTGTGAATTGGCAGGAACGGAACGGATAATATAGGAAGGATCGATGTATTTCAGGTTGATTTCGGTGCCCTGTTTTTCGAAATAGGCCTGAATCTTATTCTTCAGGAAGGTCCCGATATCCGCTTTTTTCCGGTTCCCGGAGGAATCCGTTCTTTCTTCTGCAGCCAGCAGGTCCTGTCCGGCACCTTCCGCCACGACAATGACTGCATGGTGACGATCGACCATCCGCTGATGGAGTGTGGCTAGGAATCCCTTGGGCCCATCCAGAACGATAGGAATTTCGGGAATCAGGACGAAATTGACTTCCTGAGAGGCCACCGCCGCCCCGGCCGCGATGAAGCCGGAGTCGCGGCCCATCAATTTAACCAGTCCAATGCCATTGGGAGCGCCCTTTGATTCGCAGTGGGCTCCGTCCAGAATGGAGCGGGCCGATTCAATGGAGGTGAAGTAGCCGAAGGTCTGGCGGACAAACTGGACATCGTTGTCGATCGTTTTGGGCACGCCCACAATCGAGATGGGGAGCTTCCGGCGGGCGACTTCCTGTGCGATTTCATGCGATCCCCGCTGGGTGCCATCGCCGCCGATGCAGATCAGGATGTCCAGTTCATGATGGACCAAAAAGTCGACCATTTCACCGGTTTCCTGCTGTCCGCGCGAGGAAGAGAGAATGGTTCCCCCATCTCGATGGATGTCCTCCACATCGTCCAGTGTTAGAAGTAGGGGAGAGGGACCTTTGAATGTCAGCCCTCTAAATCCATTCTGGACCCCTAGAATTTCGCGGACGCCATAGTTATAAAACAGTTCAAGAAAAACGGACCGGATCACATTGTTGAGGCCGGGGCAGAGGCCCCCGCAGGTCACGACCGCCGCCCGGGTTTTGGCCGGATCGAAGAAAATCTTTTCGCGGGGGCCGGCTTTCTCAAACCCGGTTTCCTGATCCTGAGTCTCTCCCTCATCCCATTCCACCTGATAACGGACACGGGTTCGGTCCGAGACAAAGTTGCCGATGCAGTCGCCCTCGACGGTATTTAGGGCCAGCGGGGAATCAAACAAGCAGGGGCCCAGCTGCTGGATGGTCGTGTCAAGTACAAGTGCCATAGGAGTGCTCCATCGTTTGGATCGTTAACAAATTCGTCATTCTCTTCAAGGTTTGGAATGCATCCGCATGCGAAGACGGTAGGTGATCGCTTGGATGGACTGCGGGGGGACGGTCACGTCGAAGTGCAGTTCGCGGGTAGTTTCTTCGCAGGGAACAGAAGAGCGGACGAGATCCCACTGGAGCGGTGTCTCCGGCTTTTCCGCCACCTGGATATGGACCGGGGAGGCCAGGCGGTTGACCAGGGTCACCGAAAAGTCCTGCTGCCAGGCGCCTTCTGGAAGCGGGACGGGTTCGTCGGTGGCCCGGATGGCTCGGACGGAGTCCACCGGCCCCATATTCAGATTCAGGATTCCGGGGAAAGGCGTGTGCAGCAGATGGCCGGACTGTACGGGGGCGCCGCGCATGGTGCCAAGGAACAGGTCGGCCTGTCCCGGAGGAAGGGGAAACCCCAGGCCCATTTTTTCAGTATTGGGAATCAACAGGACCCGCTGCAGGGGCATGCCGCCGCTGGGCGTCGGTGAAGGGATGTCATCGGAGTCGCAGATGTGCGTGATTTGTGCGGGCTTGCGCCGGATTCGGGCAAACTGGATTTTGGCCTCCCCATGGGCGGGAATAGCCGCTTCGGTTTCCAGTGGATAGATCGCGGAATGCAGATCCGGAGAATCTGTTGGAGCGAGCCAGAGGTCGGTCAGGGCGGTGTCGGGGTTCAGGGCCAGCAATCCGAACGGTTTGGGCGGTGGCAGCAGCGACTCATCCACGCCGATCAGGGAGACACGGGCAGCGGGATAGGCCACGTCATTGCCGTTCTGGATGCGCAGGAAACCGGTCAGGTCCACCTGGACGGAGCCGATGGATTCCGGGCCGATGCCCCGGACGGTCAGGCGGTATAGCACATCCCAGTTAAAGTCGGGCAGCCGATAGGTCAGGGAGTGTCCCATGGAATGGGAGAGCGGTTCGGTCAGATGAATTTCGAGTTTCTCGCGGGTCGAGGGCCGAGAGGCCTTCTCTTGCGGCCGCCAGATCAGCGGGGCGTCAGCCGTGGGCGGGGTTGGCGGCTCCGGTACGACCCAGCGCCACTCCTGAATGGGCCAGGGGCGGCGGACATTCCAGACCTGCAGGGTGTTCAGATCAATCTGGGCTGGCGGGTCTGTCCAGACAATCTGATCAATTTCCCGCTCACCGGACGGTGGGAAAAATTCCCGAACCCACGCCCAGCCCTGGCCCACGGTCAGTTGCGCCGGTTTGGCCGCGACGGAGCCGGCGCCACAGAGCAACGCCAGAGCCAGCGATAGAAGAGGAAAGTGAAAATGGGGGCGTTTGTTCATCTTGCTTGCCCGAAAGCATAGGCGCTGGACCTCTTGCCGACAAGTCCTATGAAACAAATCCGTCCGCCGCAGTACAACTCAGGTGGCTTCGATGACTTCTTTCGTCTCGATGGCGATCTGGAGCTCTTCGTTGGTGGGCAGGACCAGGATACGGATCGGGGCACCTGCCTCCTGGATTTCGCGCGGCTCTCCGGAGCGTTTGACATTGATCGCTTCATCCAGGCGGATGCCCAGATGCGTCAGTCCGGCGCAGACGCGGGAGCGGACGGGCGCGGAGTTTTCGCCGATGCCCGCCGTGAAGACGATGGCATCGAGGTTGGGCACCACGGCCATATAGGCGCCGATATACTTCTGAATGCGATAGGCATACATCTGCAGGGCGGTTTCGGCCTGTTCGTTGCCCGCTGCAGCGGCTTCGACCACTTCGCGCATGTCATTCACACCACAGACGCCCTTGAGCCCGGACTTCTTGTTCAGGGCACTGGTCACCTCCTGGATGCTCATCCCGGTCTGGCCCATGATGTATGCAGGTGCGGCCGGATCCAGGTCTCCGGAGCGCGTGCCCATCATCAATCCCTCCAGCGGGGTCAGACCCATGGTCGTGTCCACGGACTGGCCGTTCTGGATCGCGGCCATGGAGGCGCCATTGCCCAGATGGATGCTGATCAGATTGGTTTGGTCCAGCGGCTTGTTCACAAAGGCCGCTGTGGCATGGGCGATATACTTGTGGGAGGTGCCGTGGAAGCCGTACTTCCGCAGGTGGAGGTCCGTATACCACTCCGTAGGGACGGCATAGAGAAAAGCCTTCGGTGGCATCGTTTGATGAAATGCGGTATCGAGGATAGCCGCCTGCGGTGCATTCGGGAAGAACTCTTCCGCGACTTCAATGCCCATCAGATTGGCGGGATTGTGCAGGGGACTCAATGGGAAAAATTCGCGGATCGTTTCTTTGACCTTGGGCGTGATGAGAACGGTGTCACTATAGACTTCGCCGCATAGGACCACGCGGTGTCCGACACCCTCGATCTCCGAGGCATCCTGAATCACGCCCCGTTCCGGGTCGGTCAGCAGCGCGACCACGCGGGCCATGCCTTCGCGATGGGTCGGGAGCGGCTGTTCTTCAACAATCTTCTCTTCGCCGCTCTCGCTGAAAACCGTATGGATCACGCGGCCGACGGGTTCCCCGATCTTTTCGACCAGGCCCGACGCCAGAACCGTGTAGTGTTTCACGTCCTCCAGATCCATCAGCTGATATTTGATGGAGGAACTGCCCGCATTGATGACCAGAATTTTCATAGTTCGATTTCCCGGAAGGCCCTGCGCAGGGCGGGAGAGGGGCGGTCGGCCCCGGATTCAAAAAAAGAGAGCCGGCGGTTGAATGCCGGCTCTGTGGGTCCTGTTCGAAGGACGACTCTTACATCGCCGCGGCATGGGTGGCGCGGCGCGCATTGATGCGGGCTCGCGCAGCCTTGCGGCGACGCTTCTCACTCGGTTTTTCGAAATGCCGTTTTGCGCGGATGTCGCGCATGGTGCCTTCTCGATCGAGTTTCTTTTTAAGACGGCGCAACGCTTTTTCAACGGATTCGCCTTTTCTTACTTTCACTTCAGTCATATGGGGGTACTCACCTGCCTTCTACTGGATTTCCCCGCCGTTTCGGAAGGGATTGCCGGAAGAACATTCCGGCTGGAATCGCGCAAAACCTAGATAAATGAGGGAGTTCTGTCAACCCCAATCGAAGTTTTTTGTCCCCAGTTCCTCTGGAATCCCCCCAATGGCCCCAAATAGCCGAAAAATGCTCTTTTTGGCCAAAAAACAGCTAAAAACGGTCATTTATGGTCTAAAAACAGGCCAAAACCGGGGAAAACTTTCCCACAGAGGTTCACAGAGACCCACAGAGAGGAGATCAGAATTTTACTACGAAAAGCGCGAATTACACGAAAATGACCAATCTGTTCCTAAAATGACCTGTTGGGTCCAAAATCACATACTATGAGAAAAAATGTGGATTTTGGGGGCCAAACCACCCAAAATTGAAGCATTTTCCTCTTACAGAGGTCACAGCGGAGCACTGAGTGGAAAATTCAAGACGGTTGGACAGGGATGTAAGGGATTCTCCATTTTCGCGTGATTCGCGCTTTTCGTAGTGGTTTCTGAAATCTTTTCTCCGCGAGTCTCTGTGGGCTCTGTGAGAGAAAATTTGGCCTAAAAATCGCCCAAAATGAACTTTTCAGCCAATTCTGAAGTAATTCTGACTACTGAATCCTGACTCCTGACTACTTCCCCAAGAATCAACGCGGTGGCGGCGCATTTTTGGGCACGGCGGGGGTTCCTTTCGGGAAAACAACCGCCTGGAGCTTCTTTCGGCCCCATTTTCGGGCTTCAGAATGAGAATTGAAGTATAAATCGAGGCGGTGGCGGCCCTTGATGTCGCCTCCGCGGTCCTCCACCACGCCATATCCATAGCCCGGGATATAAAAGACGGTACCTAGTGGGTAGTAGTGCGTATCGGCGGCCACCATGCCGGGTTTCACTTTTTTGCCGCTTGCGGTAATGCCGACCGCCTTGGGCTTGCCGCGGTTCCGTCCCGAGGCAATCACAGGCCGACCCAGCCAATTGCGTTTCCAGCCGCAGCATTTTCCGCAGGAGCAATAGCCCGTCGCCTCGATTTTGACATATTTGCCGCGGACCGTTCCCGCCGGGGCATCGCCCTCATCCATAAACATCAGGCTGCAGCCGCCAAGAATCAGCGTTGCGAAAATCGCCAGGGACAGGATGACCAGCTTGACGCGCATATCACAAGAACGATGACGCAGATTCCCTCCAATGACAAATAGATTTATCTGCGAGCCGCAATTTGGCAGGATGGGGCCCTCATGACAGACGAGTTAAACATCCCGATCCAGAACTGGGCAGAAGCCGACGAGCCGTTTCAGCTCGTCGCCGTGTCGATTGATGTCGTCGACTGGTCGCAGGTGCTGTCCCCCGAAGCGCAGGCCCGGACGCATCCCTACACCGATGCCACCGCTCGTGCGCGCGCCGGCGCCGCCCAATGGCTCAAAGCCTGCTGGCTACCGAGCCAACTGGGCGTGGACGCCGTCAAATGGAAAATCGGAGAGCACGGCAAGCCGCATCTGGCGGGATCCGGGACGGGGTGGGGCTTCAATCTGTCGCATACCGGGGATCAGGCCGTCGCCGTCCTAGCCAAGGGTGCCGAAATCGGTGTGGACCTAGAATCCACCGCCCGGAAAGCCGATATCATCCGGCTCGCCGCCCGGCTCTTTTCCGAGAGCGAGCAGGAGCAGGTCCGCGAAGGCGGCCGCGACGCCTTCTTCACGCTGTGGAATCAGAAAGAAGCCCTCATGAAAGCCCTCGGCTGCGGCTGGGCCGATGGACAGATCCAGCGCCGGACTCGGCTGCAGCAGGCCGACTTTCAGACCGAGCCTGCCACTAGCGCAAAAATCTGGTCCCGCCGCATTCTGAACGGCAACTACGCCTTAGCCGTTGCGATGCTCTAATTCTCTTTGTCGCCCTCACCCTGTCTTATCAGAATCCATATGAAACAATGAGTTACGCATGAACAACTCCCATCCCGAAAGCAACCCCTCCCGCACCCCAACTCTCCATCGGGTGGTGTTTATCGGCCTCGCCTTGGCCACGCTGACCGGCTGGGTGTCGCCGCCCGTGGCCTTGGCGGCCGGCCTCATCTTCGCTCTTACGCTGGGCAATCCGATCCCGGAGATCAGCCACAAAACGGCCAAATGGCTTCTGCAGGCCTCCGTCGTGGGGTTGGGCTTCGGCATGAACCTGCATGCGGTGTGGGCTGCCGGCAAAATGGGCTTTGGTTTTACTGTGGCCACCATATTCGGAACCCTGACCCTCGGGTTTTTACTGGGCCGTCTCCTGAAGGTTGAGTCCACGACCTCACAGCTGATCTCCGTCGGCACCGCGATCTGCGGAGGCAGCGCCATCGCGGCGGTGGGCTCGGTACTGGATGCGGATTCCAAGGCCATGTCGGTGTCGCTCTGCACGGTTTTCGTTCTCAACGCGGTAGCCCTGCTCATTTTCCCCCCGCTGGGGCATGCGTTGGGGATGGATCAGGCGCACTTCGGCCTGTGGGCGGCCATTGCCATTCACGACACCAGCTCCGTTGTCGGCGCCGCGGCGAAATACGGCGAACAGGCGTTGGACATTGCCACCACAGTAAAGCTCACCCGCGCCTTGTGGATTATTCCAATCGCGCTGGGCATCGCCTTCTTCAAGCACAACGGAACGAAGCGGGTCAAATGGCCCTGGTTCATTTTCGCCTTTCTGGGCGCCGCCGGTCTGCGCACTCTTTGGCCGCAGGGAGATCCCGTCTATGCCGTTCTCAAGCACGCCGCGAAGCTGGGCCTGACGCTGACGCTTTTTCTGATCGGTGCCGGCCTGTCGCGGGACGCTCTCCGGAGCGTGGGCTTCCGCCCCATGATCCAGGGCATCCTTCTATGGATCGTCGTAGCGATCTCGGGCCTCATCGCCGTGCAGAGCATCCTGCACTAGTCCGGCCCTAATTCGTTTGCTTGCGGTTTAAGAACCGGAATAAGAATTTCTCTCGCCAAGAGCGCGAAGATCGCCAAGCGGCGCTGGGCATTCTCGGAAGCTTCTTTGCGACCTTGGCGTGCTTTGCGTGAAAAATCTGATAAAGAAGCCTGAAATCGGTCCCCATAGGCTGAAAAT
>CAZGMQ010000027.1:14629-38423 GCA_964526745.1 uncultured Verrucomicrobiota bacterium | reverse complement strand
TCGGGACGCAGATTCTACTTAAGCTAGTGGTCCTAAAATCGGGGTTAAGCGCAGTATAGAACATGAAACTGCGAAGGCATTGCTTAGTAAGGCTACTGATCAAGCGAAGGCGTTGCTCAGTAAAGCTACTGATCAAGCGAAGGCGTTGCTGAGTGAACATGCAGATAACGCTGTAGTGGTGCTCAGTAAAGCTACTGATCAAGCGAAGGCGTTGCTGTGTAAGGATCATGAGACTGCCAAGGCGTTGCTGAGTAAAGCTACTATGACTGCGGAGGTGTTACTTGCCAGAGTGAAGCGACTGGAAGGAATTATTCCGATCTGCTCATATTGCAAAAAAATCAGGGGTGACCAGAACAGCTGGAAGCAGTTGGAAGAATATCTGAGTGAATACTCTGATGCTTGGTTCAGTCATACCGTCTGTCCAGACTGCATGGAAAAGATGAAGAAAGACTTGGAAGTTTAAAAGAAACCATCGTCCTGGGGACAGACAAGGTCTAAGACAAGACCCGGGCAGCTAGTCCTAAGGGAACCCATCCCCTGGCTTTTTTTAGTACCCCCGGGGCCCTCTTCGACTTTCTTGCTTCCGCTTCCATCAATGAGCCTATTTCTCTCCAGCCTTCGAAGTCCTAATCCTACCCCTCCTACTTCTCCATAAAGTGGCAGCTTCTGCATCGACTTTGTCTTCATGGGCTGGAATTTGTGGAGGAATATTGGAGGCTGAAGGGGCCAAAACCAGGCAAATGACTAGGTTGTTCTATACTACGCTCGACAAAGATATTGATTTTGGATGACAATGGTAAACAGGTGTGGTTCCCTGCTGAAAAATATAGATGGGGCTGGTGTTTCCCGGCACTGCACTGCCTATCCAACTGTTCTGTCGATTGATCATCCCAAAAAAGGTTTCTTATGATTTTCCCCATTATTTCCTTTCTGGCCGTTCTATCCATTTCACTGGTGGTAACCCGCCTGGCCTCCATTGCCCTGACCTTGACGGGCATGTCGGGGGTATCGGCCCGGTTTCAGGCGCGCTCCGCGCTGACCGGCGTTGGCTTCACCACCAGCGAATCGGAAGCCATTGTCAACCATCCGGTCCGCCGACAGATCATCATGATTCTGATGCTGATTGGGAACATCGGGATCCCCACGATGATCGCCACCCTGGCAGTCTCTATGATCACAACCGCCCAGGCTGATCACTGGTGGAACCCTGTTTTGCTGATGGTGGGAGGTCTTGGCCTGCTCATCTATGCCGCCCGAAGCAAGTGGGTGGAAAAACACCTGAACAAAAGTCTCTCCCGCATCCTCAAGCGATGGACAGATCTGGAAGTCCGCGACTATATCTCCCTGCTTCAGCTCCAGAACGGATATGCTGTGAATGAGATGGTCATCCAGCCAGGGGATTGGCTCGACGGGAAAAGCCTGACAGAAGCCGCCCTCCCCCGTGAAGGTATTCTGGTGCTTGCCATCCAGCGGGATGATGGAGAATATGTTGGAGCCCCCCGCGCAACCGATGTGATCAGGCATGGTGATATTCTAGTTGCCTACGGACGGGTGGACCGGCTTGCAGAACTCGATCAACGGACGGGGCCCATCGGAGATGCCGCGCACCGGGAAGCCGTCAAAGAGCTCGCCGAAGCTGTCCAATCAGAATCCGGATGACAGGAGATGCCGATAAATTTCCGCGGCACCGACCACCTGCTCAAATTCAACCGACTCATCCCGGGTATGCGCTTTCGACAACTCACCCGGACCCAAAATCACGGCACGGCAGCCGGCATCATTGAGCAGGTTGGCATCTGAATGGCTGGTGAACGGCCCCGGCATCCATGGGTGTTTCGCCGCGGCAAATGCCAACCGGAGCTTCTCCACAAAGGAGCTGGCCTCATCCAGTTTATAGCCATCTGCCAGGGTCGGAAATTCCACCTCATATCGGGACGCACGGCTCATATCCAGCCACTGCTCCACCGCCTGCCGAATACGGTCAGCAAAAGGGGCGGCCCTGTATTCCGGAGGGATATGCAGATCGAGACTCGCGGCGCATCGATCCGGCACCGCGAATCCGGATTCCGCGCTGTGCAGATCCCGAATGTTCAGAACCGTGGTCGGCTCCTCCTGCTCGATCCAGGTCTCCAGATGCAGCAGCAGGCGGAGCAGCGCGCGGGTCGCATTGGTCTCCGAATTCGACATCGCGGCATGACGTCGGCTACCGAAGGTACGAACAGCCATTTCCACATACCCGTAGTGGTGGAGGCAGGGGCGCAGCCCTGTCGGCTCAGCGACAACGGCCTGTTCGAATCGATGCGAAGCCAGCAGGGCCTGGGTCCCGTCACCGGACTCTTCTTCTCCTACCACCAGAGCCAGCATCACATCTTCAGGCTGCTTCCCGGCCTCCAGTCGTGTCAAGAATGCCTCAATCATCGCAGCGCAGCCGCTCTTCATGTCGGCAGTGCCTAACCCGTGACATATGCCATCCTTCTCCGCGAAATCGATCTGCTCGATATCATACGCAGGGACCGTATCGATGTGCCCAAGAAACAATGTGGGCGCCGTGTTGCCAGCAGACACCAGAAGATTATAGCGCCCCTCCTCCAGCATCTGCTTCCGGACGGGAAGCCCCTTTTCAAGGAGATAGCTGTACAGATAATCCGCAATCTCCTCCTCCTTGTTGGAGGGGCTGTAGATATCAACCAGATCCCGAAACAGGGCAAACAATCTCTCTTTTTGAATAGGGGATTCTGCAATCACTCTTCTTTCTCCAGATTGAGAGTCATGTACACATGATCGGTTGGATTTTCAAACCCCAGCCGAGTGAAAAACTGTACCGCTGGAACATTGTTGGCCTGTGTATCCACCAGCATGATGCGGAATCCGCGGGCCTCGATTACCTCACGAAAGCGATTGAACAGCTGGCTGGCAATCCCTTTTCGAGCCTCATCCGGATCAATGGCCAGCCACAACAGATGAGCGTAATTCCAGGCAGACCTGGCTTTTTCGATCGTCGTGCCCAGGATGAATCCCACCACCCGGTCATCCATTTCCGCCACAAGCATCAGCTCCGGCTCGCTGTTATACAGCCCGGTCACCTCATACTCATCCCATGTCCTGTAGAGGTTAGCCACCTCATGGGACGTAAAGACCTTTTCCCCTAGATGGAAAATCGGACTCAGGTCATCAATCGTGACCTCACGTATCTCAACTGAACTCGGACTACCCATATCGTCTCCTTCTTGTATGCAGCTGTCTTTGTTCAACAGCCACCTTGAACATACCCGCGAAACCGTTCCCACCGCAGCGACGGCGGAAGCCTTCAGTCCGTTTCAGGAATCGGGAGAACTCGGTTTGCCTGGATGGAATTCTTCGAGTTGACCACCTGAATATATTTCTGGAAAAATAGGGAGTTTGGCACATTGATATAGTCCCCTTCCGCGGTCTGCAGGACGGTATAGAAGGTATTGATGGCCAGCACCATCCCGCGGATTTCATCCGGCATGACTTCAATGGTGTCATCGATCTTGAATGGAGAGGTGAAATAGATAATCACGCCGGCCAGAATGTTGCCAATCAGGCTCCAGACAGCGAAAAAGGCAATGGCTACCAACGCCAGCACACTTGTTAACGAGACCCAGGCGTGTTTGATGTTCACGTTCCAGACCAACACCAGCACGATGATGCTCAGCCACAAAGCCGTCATGCTGATCACACGCCGGAGGGTGAAGTAGCGCGACTGCCGGATCTCATATTTCTTCTGGGTGCGCTTGGCGAGCCGCTTCAGCAGATAGCCGACCAGCTGAATAACCAGTACGACCGCAATGGAAATCATCCACTTTCGAAGTTCTGCCTGCTCCATAGCCTACCCACACTTTCTTTCTGTCTTCACAGCGGTTCTGCTGCGCCATGTCGCCTGAATCAAGCCCATCGGCGACTCTTTCAGTGAATCACTGAGAGCCGCGCTCATCGAAGCAGGGAACGCTACGATAAGAATCCGCTTCAGCGCCATCAAATTATCGCTTCCAAAAGGGTATTTCTGAATGATCGCCAGAATGGAGGCACCCACAATGACCTGCATCAGATCCCGGAGGCGGAATTCCACCATAAGCGGGCTGAAAGCATAATTCAACACCTTGCCTGCGCCATCCATTTTGGGAACCACACGGCGCAGAAAGCCCCCCACCCGCTTGATCCTAGACTCTGGTTTGATCTCTTCTCTCTTTGCCCGGTTCTCCACACAGCGGAAAGTTTGCTGAATACACACAAAAATGCAGTTTTCCCAGGCATGGACAACGTGGAAGTGGCTCCTATGTCACCACATCACAGACCCGGTACAAGGCACTCCTGCACGAAGCGACTGGAAAAAGAGATGGAATTTGCCATTTTTACTGATTTTGCTAAGCTATGACTTGTTCGGTCACAGAATCAGCACCTCGGTGGAACATCTGTCCGGACCGCTCCTACCCATGGAATGACTTCCGGATTCAGGGCGACACACTGCAAACAGAAAGAGAACTATGAGAATCACGGTTGCCTTCAATCTTCGAACCGATAACAGCGAACAAAGCGCCGAACTGCTGAGCAGCGAAGATGTCAGCCGCCTCAGCGGAGCGATCGCCAGCTTGGGGCACACCGTCACCGAGGTCGAGGTGTCGGGTAAGCCCAACGACATTGTGGACCGGCTTCTGGCCAGCGAGCCGGATCTGATTTTCAATGTGGCCGAGGGAACCATCGGTAGTTCGCGAGAGGCTTTCTATCCCGGACTGTACGAGCAGCTGGGCATTCCATTTACGGGCGGCAATGCCTCCCTACTCCATTTGAATCTGGACAAGCATCTGGCCAAAACGGTTCTCGCGGCACGCGGCATTCGCGTTCCGCAGGGCGTCCTAATCACAAAAGCTGATCAGGGACTCCCCAACAATCTGCAGTATCCGCTGATGATCAAGCCGAACTCGGAGGGGTCGAGCAAAGGCATCACCAAAGACTCCGTGGTCGAAAATGAGGCCACTGCCCGCAAACGAATCGCTGCAATTCTTGGCCAATATCCGGCGGGAATCATCGTCGAAGAATTCATTGCCGGCAAGGAACTGAGCGTGCCCCTATTAGAGGCCTTCCCTGGCAAGATGCTGAGTATCGTCGAGCACACCTTCGACCTGTCCAAAATGAATTCGCGCTACAACATTTACGACTACGAAATGAAGCAAGGTGGCGCTACCGCAGCAGCCGTTGGAGTGGTCTGCCCGGCCATTCTCACGCCCCAAGAGGAAAAGCGCGTGCTGAAAATGGCCCGGCTCGTATTTGAAATTATGTCCTGTCCCGATATGGGCCGGGTGGATATCCGCCTCCATGAAAACGGAGAGCCCTTCTTTATCGAATTGAACCCGCTGCCCAGCCTGCATCCGAACGCCTCCCTGATGACCGCCGGACAAGTGAAGGGCCTGGATTTCAAGAATGTGATCCGGTTGATCATTCGTTCGGCTGCGCGCCGCTACGGGCTGGCGCTTCGCCCAGTCCGGAAGGGAAATTCCGAAATCCTTGCAGGTTCTTCGCAGCCCACCGCACGCGAGCTGGGGATCCAGGTGGGCCGGATGCAGCCCGGGGTGCTCAACAGCATCACGGATGTGGCAGGGGTTCGCGTCGGACATTTCACACGAATGGAAGACAGCGTCCAGGTCCCCGGCCTTCGGGAAACCTCCACCATCCGCAGCGGCGTCACCGCCATCCTCCCAGCAGGCCGCGCCTTCACCAAGCGCCTGGTCGCCGGTGGCTTCGTCCTCAACGGCGTGGGTGAAATGATGGGCCTCACCCAGATCATGGAAGGGGGATGGCTGGAAAGTCCCATCCTGCTCACCAATTCTCATTCAGTCGGCAAAGTCCATTCCGGCATCATCTCGTACATGCAAAAGAAATATCCAGAACTGGGCACGGAGTCGGATGTCGTCATTCCCGTCGTGGGGGAAACGGATGATTCCTTTCTGAACGATGTGCGCATCGGCACCTGCACCGCGCAGGACGCCATCCGCGCCATTGATGCGGCGGTTCCCGGCCCAGTGCCCCAGGGCTCGATCGGGGCCGGCGTCGGCATGATGAGCTTCGACTTCGCCGGTGGCATCGGCACGTCCTCACGTACCTTCCACATTGCCGAGGGAGACTTCACCGTAGGGGTGCTGGTCCTGTCCAATTTCGGCAAGATGCGCAATTTGACAGTGGATGGCAGCGTGGTTGGACGTGAATTGGATGTCACCCATCCCGAAGAGAACCGGCGGGAGCATTCCGAAGGCTCCATCATCGTGGTGGTAGCCACAGATGTACCCCTACTGAGCAGCCAACTCAGTCGGTTGGCCAAGCGGGCCGCTCTGGGGCTCGGCCGCACCGGCTCGCACGCCGCAGCCACCAGCGGTGAAATCATCGTCGCCTTCAGCACCGCGAACCGCACACCGCGACCGTCCAAGGTATCGGACAAATTCATCAAACTGAAATGCATCTCCGATGCGCATATCAACGATGTGTATGAAGCCGTCATCGAGGCCACGGAGGAGTCGGTGCTCAACGCCATTTTCTGCTCCAATGGCATGTCGGGACGCAAGGATCGCTGGGCGCCAGCCATCCCACAAAAAGAGGTGATCACGCTGCTCTCCAAGGGAAGGATAATCCATGAAAGTCATTGAAAAATATAACGACAGTCTCCACAACCCGTTCTGGAAATTTCAGCTGGGGCCTGACACCTATCAGGTCAAGGACACCCCGCTGCGGGTGGATGTGATCAAAACACGCCTCCATGAGGATCCACGCTTCACCTTTGTCCGCGCCAAAAAGTTCTCGGAACAGCTGATCTCGCGTCTGCATCCCTACCACGATTATATTATGAAAACCGCCGCCTCCCTCAAAAAAAAGAATGAGGAATTCTATCCGGACCTTTTTCCGGGCGATGGCGCCCGCCTGCGCCGCCGGGTCGATGAGCCGCTGTGGGGCGGCCAATGGTGCACCGATGCGGTCACACCGATCATGAAAAAGACTTATGCGGTGGCCCGTGCCTCCGCCGAAAGCGCACTGACAGGGGCGGAGATGCTGCTCTCCGGCCGCGAGAAATCGGTGTATTCGCTGTGTCGCCCCTCTGGGCATCATGCCGGCCCCCGGGTGTTTGGCGGCTACTGCTATTTCAACAATGTCGCCACAGCCGCCGAGTTCCTCGCTCCGAACGGCAAGGTCGCCATTCTCGACATCGATTATCACCATGGAAATGGCACGCAGGAGTTCTTTGAGGAGCGCAAGCATGTATTCACCGCGTCGATTCATGGTGACCCCGATTTCGAATACCCCTATTTCTGGGGCTATGCCGATGAAAGGGGCCGCGGCCAGGGCAAAGGCACCAACCTGAATCTGCCGTTGCCCAGAGGCACCCGCGCCCCGGCCTACCTGAAGGCCGTGGACCGATTCTGTAAGGCGGCACAGTTTTTTAAGCCGGATTTCCTAATCATCGCCGCCGGTTTCGACACGCACAAAACCGATCCCATCGGCGACTTTTCCCTGCAGACGCCGGACTACCGGAAAATCGGTTCGCGCCTCGCGGCACTGGAGCTCCCAACACTGATCTGCCAGGAAGGCGGCTACAACACTGCCGTTCTAGGGGATTGCGTGCATAGTTTCCTGTCCGGATTCAAGGAATAACACAATGCCCACCTATATCCTCCTAAGACAAGATGCCCCCAGCTAGTCCTAAGGGAACCCATCCCTACCCCTTTTTTGTTTTCAGTACCCCCGGGGGGCCCTTGCCCAAGAGAACTTAAGAAGACCGCAGGGCCATTTCGACTCAACCATGAATCCTCTTCGGCTGAGCTCCCCCCTGCCCAAAACCATTCCCTTGCGGCATAGGGATCCAAAAATGGTTATGGGATAGCCCCGTCCCCCGATTTCGCCAGGTGGGGTTTTGGGATACCCTTCAAAGACCGATGTATGATGCTGCGAGGAATGTAAAGGCTCTTTGCGGAGATCCCCCCTGTTTCTCTCCCCTTTCTCTTTCTCGAGCTTAGGTATTTCATCATTTTGACTTCCCGCACCCCTCATGCCTCTTGCCCGCCCCGTTCGGTTTCGCTATGGTTTCTCACATGAGTAAATCCTCTTCCCATCTGGAAAAAGCGCAGGGCGTCTTCGATATCGAAGTGGCCGCCCTGCAGCGTACCCGTGAACGCCTGGACGGCGCCTTCAATGCCTCGGTCGACCTGCTGGTGGACACCTTGGCCCAGGGCGGCAAGATTATCGTCACCGGTGTGGGCAAATCTTTCCATATCGGCCAGAAGATCGCGGCGACCCTCACCAGCACTGGCGCCCCCTCTACTGTTCTGCATCCGTCTGAGGCCATGCATGGCGATCTGGGCCTCCTCCAGCCCGCCGATGCGGTCCTGGCGCTCTCCTACTCAGGCGAATCGGATGAACTGGTCAATCTGCTTCCCATTATCAAACGCACCGGGGTCCGCATCATCGCCATGACCGGAAATCTGGAATCCACACTGGCGCGGCATTCCGATCTCGTACTGGATGCCTCCGTTGAACGTGAAGCCTGCCCCTTCAATCTGGTCCCCACAGCCTCCACGACGGTGGCGCTGGCCATCGGCGATGCTCTGGCGATTGCCCTGCTGGATGCCCGCGGCCTCGGGCGCGAAGAATATGCCCGCTTCCATCCCGGAGGGGCCATCGGCCGCGCCCTGCTTCTAAAAGTAGACGATATCATGCGAACAGACGACCGACTGGCCAGTGTCCCGCAGGAGGCCACGGTGCGCGATGCCCTCATTGCCATGACCCAGGCGCAGGCGGGAGCCATTGCCATCACCGATGCCAGCCGTCAGGTCGTCGGGCTTCTGACCGACGGCGATCTGCGGCGCTATCTTGCAGGCGGAGCCACCGATATCCAGACCTGCCCGGTGGCCGACCTGATGACCCGCGACCCCTGCGTGGTCCGATCCGGCCGTCTGGCCGCCGATGCACTGGCCATTTTCCAGCAACATCGCTTTGATGACCTCATCGTGGTTAACGGAGACGGAACCCTGGCGGGCATCATCGATATTCAGGATCTACCCAAATTCAAGGTGCTGTAAACGCCCTTTTCTGAATCCGGCTTGAAATCCACCCTCTCATCGGTTAGTTTCAACGCCATCCGCATGAAAAAGCCTGCTTTTCTGAAACAGATTATGATGCTGCGTGTTCTCTACGCGCTGATTCCCGTCGCTCTGGCGGCAATCTACCTGTTTGGCTGGCGCGTTCTGGCTCTCGTCGGGATCTCGGCCCTGTTCGGGTTCCTTGCTGAATGGCGGATGGTGGCCGGCAAACCCAACGGCAAGGTTTCGCAGGCGGTTTGGGTCACGGCAGCGCTCTACGGACTCTCCCTTCCCCCTACCGCCCCCTTCTGGGTCGCAGCCATCGGCATCGTGTTCGCCATCGTCTTCGGCAAAATGGTCTTTGGTGGGTTCGGACGCAATATTTTCAACCCGGCCATCGTCGGCCGCGCCTTTGTCTATGTCTGTTTCCCGGTGGAAATGACCTCGCGCTTTGTTCCGGCCTTTACTGGATTCCCGGGCGGCTTTGCGAAGTGGAGTTTCCCCTCTCTGGAAGCGCTGCCTCCGCAGCTGGCCACGCCCGCACTGTCCATGGTCGATGCCGTGACCGCCGCGACCCCGATGTGGTCCCACCGCGATTACGGGTTCACCGCTGACCTGTGGAATCTGGTAACCGGCCAGATCGGCAGCCTGTTTGAGAACGCCGGACGCACGCAGGTCCTCGCCGCCGGATCCGCCGGTGAAGTCTGCGCCATCGCGATTCTGCTGGGCGCAATCTATCTGCTCTGGACCCAAACCGCCAACTGGCGCCTGATGCTCGGCACGCTGATCGGCGCGACCGGACTCAATTTAATCCTCCGCAACGGACTGGGCATCGAAGCGGTGCCGCCCCTGCCCTTCACGCTGTTCTCCGGCGCGTTCCTGTATGCCGCCGTGTTCATGGTGACCGACCCCATTTCTGCACCCAAAATGAAGCCATCCATGTGGGCCTACGGCATCTTCATCGGTGCGATGATTGTCTTCTTCCGCTATAAGGCCGTGTTTGCTGGCGGGGTCGCCTTCGCGATTCTGATCGGCAACATGATCGCCCCCTCCCTCGACCTGTGGATCAAGCGCTTCCAGGTCCGGAAAAAGGAGGCGACCTCGTGAACAAGAAGTCCCCCTCCTATATCCTGCTGTTTATGGCCGCCATCTGCATTGTGTGCGGCACCGGCGTGGCAATTGTGAACTATGCGACCCAGGGGCTGCTGAAAAAGAATGCCGCCCTGCACCGCAACCGCGTGCTCTGCCATGCGTTCCAGCTGAAAGTCGATGGCACCTCCGCCGAAGCCTATCAGCAGGCGGTGGAAGCCAACCTGCAGGCCTCTCTGATTCAGGACGGCTCGAGTCAGCGCCAGATGTACCGCCAGATCACGCCCGGCCACCCCAGCATCGGCTTTGAGTTCAGCGGCATGGGCTTCTGGGACCGAATCACCGGCATCCTGGTCCTGACCCCCAATCTTCAAGACGTGCTGAACATCCAGTTTCTCGAGCAGAAGGAAACTCCCGGACTCGGAGCCCGCATCGAAGAGCCCTGGTTCACCGACCAGTTCAAAGGCCTAAAAATCGACTGGGATGCCCCGGAAGGCAAATTCATTGTCGTCGGCGCTGATTCTAACCCGGATGCACTGAATCGGGTGGACGCCATCACCGGCGCCACGCAGACCTCGATGGCCCTGATGCAGTTTATGAATGCCGAACTCGCCCGCATCCGAAATCTGGATTTGGATGAACAAAAAACCAAAGAAAATGGAGAGCAAGAGTAGGATTACGATTAGGAATTATGAGTAAGCACCCGACCATCCACATTCTGAATCCTGAATTCTGGCTCCTGAATTCTCTCCCCTATCATGGCTGACAGTTATTCCAAAATTCTGAAAGACGGCCTGCTGAGCCAGAACCCGATCTATCGGCAGGTGCTGGGCATCTGTTCGGCACTGGCGGTGACTAACCTGCTGACGAATACCCTGTTCATGTGCTTCGGCGTCACGTTTGCCGCCGCCCTGACCAATTTCACCGTTTCTCTCCTGCGCAACCACATTCCCAAGCGCATCCGCATGATTGTGCAGGTCATCATCATCGCCACCTATGTGATGATGATTGATATTCTCATCAAAGCGGTGGCCCCGGACATCCACCGATTCATCGGCCCCTATGTCGGCCTGATCATCACGAACTGTATCATCATGGGCCGGGCGGAAGCTTTCGCCAGCCAGAACAAGCCAATCCCCTCCCTGATGGATGGTCTCGCCTGCGGGCTGGGCTATTCCTCGGTGCTGATCGCCATCGCCGTCATCCGCGAGATCATGGGCTTCGGCACGCTGATGGGCTTCGCCCTTCCCGCACGCGACCTCTGGTGGCACCAGTGGACCATCATGGTGATGCCGCCGGGCGCCTTCTTCATGCTGGCGATCATCACCTGGTTCGCCCGCGCCAAACTCGTGAAAGAGGAGGACGCCTGATGCCTCTCACTGACATGAATGTGTTTGCGTCCTTCGTGCTGATCTTTGTTTCGGCAGCGTTCACGGACAATATCCTGCTGGCGCGCTTTCTGGGCATGTGCTCCTGCCTCGGCGTCTCAAGAAAAGTGGACACCAGCATCGGGCTCGGGGCCGCCGTCATCTTCGTGACCTCCTGCACCTCGGCCCTAAACTATCTGGTCTACACCTACATGCTCGTCCCCCTGGAGCTGGAGTACCTGCGCCTGATCATCTTCATTGTGGTGATCGCGGCATTTACGCAGCTGGTCGAAATGATCATCGAGCGCGTCTCCGAAAAACTCTACAACGCGCTCGGCATCTTTCTGCCGCTCATCACGGTTAACTGCGCCATTCTGGGTATTTCCCTGTTTATGCTGAACAAGCCCTACAGTTTCTGGCAGGCCTTTGCCTTCGGCCTCGGCGGCGGGTTCGGCTGGTTCCTTGCGATCACCCTCATTGGCGGCATCCGCGAGAAGATCAACGAAGCCTCCCTGCCCAAGGGCCTCGAAGGCCCCGGCATCACCCTCATCATCATCGGCATCATGGCCCTCGGATTCGTCGGGTTCTCCGGAATGATCAAGATCTAGACCCATGCTGGCCTCGATTCTCATCTCGGTTGGTTTTCTTCTGGCCTGCGGGCTGGTGCTCGCCACCCTGCTGATTATCGCCGAGAAGAAGATTCTCAACTACGGCACTTGCAAGATCGACGTCAACGCCGGGAAAAAAGTGCTGGAGGTTGACGGCGGTTCTTCCCTCCTGTCCTCCCTGGCCGAACACGATGTCTTCATCCCCTCGGCCTGCGGCGGCCGCGGCAGTTGCGCCTACTGCAAACTTCAAGTCCTGGAGGGCGGCGGCTCTATCGGACCGGTGGAGGAACCTTATCTCACGAAGGAAGAACGAGAAGACAACATCCGCCTCGCCTGCCAGGTCAAGGTGCGCAAAGACATCCAGGTGCAGATTCCGGATGAGCTGTTCTCCGTCCGGCGCTTCCGCGCCCGGGTGGAGCACAAGAAACCTCTGACCCACGATATCGTCGAGCTGCGCCTGAAACTCATCGAACCCGACATTATCGAATTCGAAGCCGGACAGTATATCCAGCTGGAGTCTCCCGAATACAAGGGCAAGGACTCCGTCATGCGCGCCTATTCCATCTCCTCGGTCCCGTCCGACAATCACTATCTGGAAGTCATCATCCGTCTCGTTCCCGACGGCATCTGCACCACCTGGGTCTTTGAGCACCTGAAGGAAGGCGATGAGCTGAACCTGTCCGGCCCCTATGGCTTCTTCCATCTCTCCGACACCGAGGCCCCGAACATCTGTATTGCGGGCGGCAGCGGCATGGCGCCCATCTGGAGCATCGTGCGCGATATGAAGGAAAGGGGTATCGCCCGCCCCACGACCTATTTCTTCGGTGCCCGGAGCCAGGCCGACCTCTTCTTCGTAGACGAACTGCAGCAGCTCGACAAAGAGCTCCCCTGGTTCACCTATGTCCCCGCCCTCTCCGGCGAGCCGGAAGGCTCCGGCTGGGCCGGCGCGACCGGCCTCATTACGACTGTAGTGGACCAGCACTTCCCGGACACCTCCAAGCACGAAGCGTATCTGTGCGGATCCCCCGGAATGATTGATGCCTCGGTGGCCGTCCTTTCAAAAAACGGCATGCCCGAAGAGAATGTCTTCTACGATAAGTTCTCATAGCCCGGCGAAGGAGGAGACCATGAAAGAAACGCCTCAAGACAATGCCCTGAAAAACCGGCTGAGCGCTTCCAAGTTCTCAGGCGATGGGTTCCTCGGAACCGATCACCGCCCCGTGGAAGAAATTATTTCCGATGACCAGCGCACCCTGGACCGGATCGGTCTGTCCAGGGAAGAGCTCCTCTTGCCGCTGCAAGCGGCATTCGAAAAGGCCCGCGCCGCCCTCGGTGGCGAGGTGGAGGTCTGCCCCGGCGTGACCGCCGTCTCTCACGAATCGATGGGCCGCATCCCCTCCCCGTTCCAGGGGGACGGCGTCTTTGAAAAGGGCGACATCGTCGTGAAAGACGCCGCCACCGGCGAGGAACTGGTCCTGACCCGCCTGGGTCTGGCTCTGATCGAGAAACACGGTTTCTTTCAAGGCCATGGCAGCCGCTACCGGGTTGATCCCGAACGCGTCATCGCGCTTCTGGGGCTGCTCTAGTTTTCCACAGCATGGAAAAGTTTTTCACATTTTGCCGCTGCGGTCGTTCCCACTCCCTCGCTCGCCGTGCAGGAGCGCGGAGCTATAGACCTTGCGTTCGCCCCGCGCCGATTGGCTGGGGCTCTGCACTCGGCTGTTTTCCACACTGTGGAAAAAAGTTTTCCACACTGTGGAAAACTTGCGGCCAGCGGCTCCAAGCCCCCTGCCGCCTTGCGCGGCAGGTGAACCAGGCCCTCCTTCACCCGCGGCACAAGGCCGTGGGGGTCTTGCTTCTCCTGCTCTCTCTCTCCGCCTGCGGCCCGGTGCAGCGCGATCATTCCCTTTCCGGATTCACGATGGGCACCACCTATTCCGTCCGCCTCGCGGATGTTCCCCTGAGTCCGAAAGAGCTTCAGCAGCTCCAGACGGAGGTGGATGCGGCGCTCGAGGAAGTCAACCGCCAGATGTCTACCTATCAGCCTGACAGCGAAATCTCGCGATTCAATCAGGCCGGTGCGGAAGAGCCTATCCTCCTATCCGCCGACTTCCATTCCGTCATGCAACTGGCCCTATCCATTGCCTCCGCAACCGACGGCGCCTTTGATCCGACCGTCGGCGCCCTGGTGAATCTGTGGGGATTTGGTCCGGATCGGTCCGAGCGCCAGCACCCAACCGATGCGCAGATCGAAGCCGCCCGCCAGACCGTGGGCTGGCGCCATCTTGGGCTCACGGATGACGGGCAGCTCGTCAAAGACATCCCGCTCCTGTATCTGGATCTGGGGGCCATCGCCAAGGGATTCGGCGTCGACAAGGTGGCAGGACTGCTTCGGGATCATGACCTAGAGAACTTCCTCGTCGAAATCGGAGGGGAAACCCTGGGCGTCGGCCACAATGCCGATGGAGTGCCCTGGCGGGTCGGGGTGATGCTGCCGGACTTCAGGCCGGAGTCCGACCTGCAGGGGATTGTCCACCTGAGCGGCGGGCGCGCGATTGCCACCTCCGGGGATTACCAAAACTACTTCCTCGATGAGGAAGGCCGTGTCCGATCGCACATCATCGATCCCCGCACGGCGGCCCCCGTCCCCCACACCGTCGCCAGCGTCTCGGTTCTGGCGAACGACTGCACCACGGCCGATGCCCTCGCCACGGCACTGACCGTTCTCGGCCCTGACGAAGGCCTTCCCCTGCTGGAAACCCGCTTCCCCGGTGTCGAGGCCCTGTTCATTCTCCGCGTGAGCGAAGATCAGTTCAAAGAAGTCTCCACCCCTAGTTTCACCGACGCTCTCCAGTACGAGCACTGATCCATCAGAATCAGAACTTAAACTAAAAATCCTTACACAGAGAATAAAGTTCCCAGGCGAAACCGGGCCTCTACTGAACAGTTTCCATACTGTGGAAACATTTCTTCCATACTGTGGAAAACAGCCAAAACTTTTTTCCATACCATGGAAAAAGATCAAGCCGCCGCCAAATGATATGAGGCCCTTCTTTGAGCGTGGCTACGGAGGGTAAAGCACAAAAAAAGCCGGTCCCGCGAAAACGGAACCGGCGGTGAGGCTCTAGGGCCTAGTCTGCGGTCACCCAGATACGAACCATGCGGCCATATCCGGACGGCAGCGTGGCGCTATCCAGGATGGTGACGGTGGTGCCGACCAGCGTGTAGTCATTGCCTGCGCCTTCGGTCAGGAGCAGCCAGTTGTAGGCCTCTCCGCTCAGGAGGGTCACGGCGCCTTCCACCTTGCTCAGGGTGAAGCCGATCGGGACCTCAAAGGTGAAGCCCGTGCCCGCCACAAACGTGATGGACGGAATATCCGGATTAGACGCCGGTGACGAAATCGTCAGCATGAGGTTCGTAGAAGCCAGCGGGACACCACCTGTATCCACTGCAGTCACCGTCAGGCTGTAGTCACCTACCAAAGTCGGCGTGAAGGAGAAGGAAGGTGGCTGGGTATAGGTCCACACATCCGCATTTGTCGGATCCTTCAAATCAACTCCCCAGTTTGCTGCAGGCGTGGCACTGTTGGTCAATGAGAACGTCAAACTGAAAAGCTCGTTTACATTACCTGTAAGCGCACCATCAAAGACAATCTCTGCACCTGTCGGGATCAGGCTAAAGAGCACGGTGACCGTGACCGGTGAAGCCGGCATGACGAAGTCATTGCCCACAACCGCAACCGGATTCATCGCGCCATCGACCACCGTAATGGTGTCCACCTGGAAGCCGCCGATCGGCGTCGCATTGATCGTGACGGTTGCACCGGATTCGGCTTCGCTGGCCGGGGTCGTGGTGACCGTGCCATTCACCGGAGCCGTGATGGTGATCGTATTGGTGACACCGGGCGTCACCACATTGAAGCTGATGGTGTTCGTGGCCAGTTGGGGGATAGCCGAGGAATCGGCCGCGACGACCGTCGTCGTGTAAACACCCACAGGAGCCGTGTCGAGAATTGAGAAAACATTCGGGGCGTTCGTCTCGTAGTATGACGTACCCAGCGTGCTGGTCCAGACATAACTGTATGACCCAGTGCCGTTCACCGCCGTGGCGGTGACCGCATCCTCGGTGCCTTCATCCACGACAAAGCCATTGGCCTTATCGAAGCTCACACCGTAGACCGGGGGCCCGCTGTATACGCTGCCATGAATGACGACATCGTCCAAACGGAAGATCCCGCCACCGCTGCTTGCACGAGAACCATTCAGCCAACCTTGAATCTTGATTTCGATCGCACCGGTTTCGCTGACCACACCCACCACGGCCTGGCTGACAGCCAGCAAGCTTGCACTGGGTGCATCCACTTCGTACGTTGCCGTGCCGCCGCCAATATCAAAGCCAAAGGCCGATGGTCCTGCCGATGTCGCATAGGCGTTGAAGGAAATCCCATCAATGGTGACCGAGGTCTCTGCCGCCGGTGTAATCGTGAAGATAAACGCTTTGGCATCCGCCTGAGCCGTCGCCGTCCAGCCGGCGGATTCCTCGATGTAGGGCGGATCCGGGAAGTAGGTTCCCGTCGAGATGTCTGTTTCAATTGTACCGGCGGTCAGGGCCATGTCCGTCACGGTTAGATGAGAATCCGCAGCCGTCGCCGGCAAATACGGAGCTGTGTTGAACCGGAAGTCAACGATGCCTTCCGCGACCACTTCCATGAACGTCACGGTCACGGTCACGGCGGCAGCCGGCATTGTGAACGTATTGCCCGAAACTACTACAGCTCCGCCGTTCACCTCGATGGTGTCCACCGCATAGCCGCTCGCGCCTGTGGCATTCACAGTGACGGTCTCACCCTCGGCCGCTTCGGTCTCCGGAGTCGTGGTGACCGTGCCGTTGGACGGCGGCGTGATGGTGATCGCATATTGAACCGGCGGTGCCACCACAGAGAAGTTAATGATGTTGGTCACGGTCGCCGGAGAGATATCACTGGCCTCGACCGTCGCGGAATAAGCTCCAATCGGCGCCGTGTCCAGAATGGTTAGGACTCCTTCCACAGCCGTGTAGTCGCTGGTGTCCAACGTGCTCTCCCACGAATAGGTATAGGGCTCTGTGCCGTTGGCCGCTGTTGCAGTAAGCGCCTGGCTGGAGCCTTCGTCCACCGTGAAGCCTTCGCTCAGGTCAAAGTTGACGCTGAAGACGACTGGGCCGTCTGGATAGACACCCGGAGTCATGTCGGCCACAGTGGCCGGATCGGTGATCGTCCAGTCTGCGGCAGTCCAAGTCGGATTGCCAGCGGTCGAAGACGTATTGCGATTTGCGCGGGAATTCTCGTAATTCCAATCCTTGCCAGTACCGTCTTCGTCGATGACACCATAAGCATCTTCCAATGTGCCGGAAGTTTCATCGCCACCGCTATATAGATAGTAGCCATCATCACCGTTGCCACCGATATTGCCTTGTGTCTGATCGGGGGTACCTGCCGGAGCGCTGGGATAGGCGATGGCAAAATCTGTGTCGTCGGCGACCACATAGGTCGACATTGCGGCCACAGTGCCGGTCAGGGCATAACTGTAAACCGTACCGCCGTTAACCTGCTTCGCCAAATTCCATGTACCGGCAGCCAAATCGATACTGGAGGCGCTGGAGTTATACATTTCAACAAAGCGGCCTTGTGCAGCATTATTTGAAGGGTCCGCTATTTCAGAAATGTAGAAGACGCTACCTGTAAACACATCAAAGGTGACAGTAACTGTTACATCATCAGCAGGCATCGTGAATTCACCGCCGGTCACACTGACGGACCCATTCGTGGAATCCACCACGGTGTAGGTATCGACAGCATAACCACTATCCGCCACGGCATTGATGGTGACCGCTTCGCCCTCTTCAGCTTCCGTCGCCGGAGTCGTGGTGACCGTCCCATTCGTATAAGACGCAATCGTGATCGCATGCGTTGGGATATCACTGGGATTTATGGTCAGTGTGAATGTGCTGGGCAACATCGTGTTTGCTCCGGACAAGTTGGCCAGTGTGAGGATCAGCGTCTCGGCCACTTCCTGCTCGACATCGTCATTGACTGTGACGGTGAGCACGGCGGATGTAGTGGTCCCGTTCATGGTGAAATTTGTTGTGTCAATCGTGTAGTCAGCACCGGCTCCTTCTACGGCAGAACCAGACAGGGCGACTTCGCCCGACACATTGCCTTCGGGCAGCGTCTTGAGCAGCGTGATTTGGACGGTCCCAACGTTCTCATCCACGGTCTCAGCATCAACCGTGAAGTGGACATTGGTCTGCGCGGAAGGCGAACACCCCGTAATGGACTGGTTGATGTTCAAGGTACCCTGCGACATCGTATTGGTTTCCCACACAAAACCCGAATAGTTGGTGGCCGTGCCACCCAGTTGCAGGGTGTCGGCAGTGGACTGTAATCCGATATCGACCGAAACCACCCCGTCAGCCGGGCCGCCCACACCCGTGAAACTCCCTTCATAACTCAAGAATTGAACCAGTGTGGTCACGCCTCCACTAACATCTGCCAGCGCAATTCCGTCTGGGCCATTCTGAATTGATGGAGTAGCAAAATCCATCGCACCATACCCGCACCCTTCATCAACAATGGTGCCGGAGAGCGTAAACGTATTGTAAACTGCGCCGCCACTTCCATTATAAAGGACAATAATGAAATTTGCGAGATCCACACTCGAAGGACCTGCAATTTCAACGAATTCATTCGAGTCCGTCCCAGGTGTATCATAGTTGATCTCATTCAACCAAACAGCCGGATCCTGCCCCATCGCCCCGGTTACCAACATTCCCAAACACGCCAATCCGACAATCCATTTTTTCATGAGTGACTCCTTGAATATACACTTCGAACAGTTAAATAAATCGTAACAAAAGCGGAGCAAAGAGGCCAAGAGGATTGCCCGAAGCGGGGTAAAGCGATTTTTCTCAATCACAGATCCTGCTTGGTGAGATGCAACTGCATGTGAAGCATATAATTACAGGTGAATGGGTCCTGCACACGCCGCCTCAGGGAGTGGCATCCCGGACGCGATAGAACTGAAGCGTATTCGTCGGGAATGAATCCTGCAATAGCAGGCTGGTTCCTGTCCCCGTTCCCGTATCTACCGGCGTCCAGATCACGGAGAGCGAATCGAGTGTGGGGGCGGCATCCAGCACATAAGTTCGCCCGAGGACCGTTTCCTGCACAATCACATCTGTTGTTTCGGCCGATGAAAAGGAGGAAATAACGGGTTGGATAAAATCCAGCCGGGTGATAGAGATCCCATCGACCCCGACATTGCCACCGGCATCGAGGGTATAGATAAAGCGAATATAGCGGGAATATGAAGAAGGAGTGAGCGACTGAAAGGTGGCATTGGTCGGTGGAGGGGCATAGGCCTGTAAGGTCGTCCATGTTCCCCCATCCACTGACTCCTCCACGGAGAAGGTGCCGCCGGAAAAGGTGAGACCCCGAATCCAGAAGGACACCGTGGCGGCGGAGGTGTCGAAAAATATTTCTATAAAATCCCCTGTGGTGTCTAACTTGGCGGCCCCATCATTGAGCCCATCATAGTCCGGCAGGTAATCGGGCCCACCCAGGCTGTTGAATGTCCAGCCGACTGGGGGAGTCCCCCGCTGCCAGGGCCCGGTAACCACAGATGGAAGCGTCGCCTGCGCAAAAAGTACAGGGACGACCCAGAGCCCACACATCCATATGACCCCGCAAAGCGCGGTTTTCATTTTTCTCCTTCATTCCCGGCCGGGCGGGAGGCCGGTTCAGGTGCCGACCGGAACCAAGGGGGTCAGGAGTGACTCCTGATAGAGGCGCTGAACCATTTCCACATCGAGACCATGGCCCGACTTATACGAAATGATTTCGCCGACAAACAACCCATCATCAATCAGAGCGATGGCGGCCAGCAGATCGAGCACCGCGCGGTGCCAGACGGCTTCCAGCGACTTGCCCTCATGCGGCAGCAGCGCTTGGTTCCAATACCCCAACCGGCCGGCAACCAGTAGGTTGGTAAAGGAATACCCGAGATTTCGGATGTCCGCGAACAGCAGACCGAATGTCATGCAGTAGAGCATCTTCAAGGCAGAGGTATTGGTCCGGGCGGTGGCTCCATAGGCAAATTTTTCCGGATCGACGGCAAAGCGGATGCGCTGTTTGCCGATGGCGGTTGGAAAATTCACGGCGGCATCCACCGCCAGCATCGGATTCGCCGGATCGGCCGGGGCCAGTGTCAGAAACCCTCCGTAACCGTTCGAAACCGTGACCCGCTCGCGGACCGTTACAAAGGAGGCCGGACGAGGAACGGTCCGGCAGCCGGCCTGCGCCAGGGCTTCGACCAGTTCGTTGCTGCCGTGGTCAAATAGAGGCGGATCGCCGGAATCAATTTGGATCAGCAGGTTATCGATGCCCAGCCCCATGCGCAGGCTGATCATATGCTCGGCCATGCGGATGTAGTTATGCGGCGAGCCGCTGCGCAGCACGATATTGCTGACGACATTGCCGGTCGTCCAGACATTGTGAATGGAACAGCGGACCGGCAGACTGTCTGGCAGGTCGGTCCGTTCAAACCACCACCCTTCCAGTTCCGTCGGGCACAGCGTCAGAGTCCGGGTGCTTTTTCCAAAAAAGGTGCCGCGCCCCTGTAGCGTGACCGGATGATCAATCGTGATTTGAGGGCGGGAAAGATCTAAGCCTTTTGCTTCATCCATCCGGTCCCAGTCTACGGGCTGGGACGCCCATGCCTGGACTCCAGCCTCCAGCGGAGCTGTAGGACCGCTTAACAATCTGCCTATGGGGGTATCGAACATCACTCAATCTTCTTTCATTTGGGGAATCCTGACAAATCCTAAATCCTGCGCCAAGGCCTCCGCAGCCGGTGGCGTCTCCCCGATCGTCCACAAGACCGGCCGGGGACCGGCCAGGGCGCGCTGTCGCTTCATTTCTTGCGGGTCCGCGCTTTCGCAAACCAGGGCATCGGCATGGAAGGTCGTAAACGGGGCCATTGGGCCGGAATCGCTCACCAGCAGGCACACGCCCTCTTTCTTCAACACACAGGCCAGCGAGGCCAGCAGTTCGGCCTCCGCATGGCGCAAATCAATCGCCGGACGCTCCGATCCGTCCGCCCAGACGGCCGGATAGTCACACAGAAACAGGGCCTGCGGATTATAGTCCAGTCCGATGGAATCGGCAGCAGCCCGGATCCAGACCACAGATGCACCACTCCGCTGGATTCGCGACAGGACCGTCTGGCCCCGGTTCTGCCCCACTTCCAGCACCCCCTTCAGATCCGGGTCGGCATTCACCGGAACAACCACCTGATTCCCCACGACATCGACACGGGTCTCGCCTGCGGCATTCTGCGCCGCACAAAGGAACGCGCTGGACGACCAGTCATAATCCGGAAAAAGTCCCGAGGTCTTCAACAACAGATAAGCCAAGGCATCTTCCGGGCTCTGACTGCCCCCAGGAGGAGACAGCCATGTCCGGCTGGGTTCCAGAATGGCCTCGGCCCCGATCCCGTCGAGGGGAACCGATTCCGGCACGGGCACGCTTCCGCCCAGACGGGCCAGGCGGGCCACCGCTTCCGCCTCCACCGTCTCCGGCCTCGCGGGCTTCCAGGAATCCAGTTCCAGCGAGAAGGTGGCCATGCGGGGGAAATTCCCGGTGGCCTGGGTCACCGCCAGATCAAATTCAAGCCCCATTCGTTCCGGGAGATCCTGTATCGCGCGGAAGCGGCGGGGTTCCGCCAGATCGGGGAACAGTCCCGTTGCGATGCCATCTGTCATGGCCACGATCGCGGGCGGCGACTCCTCCTGAAGCAGGGGAACGCCGGACGCCTCGGAATGGAACATCACACGGAAGCGGACCAGGCGGCTGGCACTTTCCATCACCAGGATCCGGCCCTGCAGAACCGTCTTGCCGTTATCGCCCGGCGCCACGAGCAGGTTCCACTCCAGATCGCCCCCGTCAACGGTTCCCGCATACAAACGGGCATCGCCCCCGAGCGAGAACATGCCGCCCTCCCGCCCGCGGCGGGTCGGCCGCAACTCCCAGCGCTCCCCGGAGACCACATCCTCCATCTCCAGCGCGAGAAGGGCCTTGGGCCCCACCGGCATGGGAATGGGCGTAAAGTCGGGTTCCTCGCCCTCCTTGTCGAAGACCAAGGACCACTTGCGGGACTTCACCAGGGAGTCATAGCGGACGGACAGGGATCGGATGAGGCACTTCCCAAACGGATTGCGCTGCACAGGAAGAGAAATGGGTGCCGAAGGAAGCGGCACAGCCGAGGCTGTTTCGATGACGACATCCCCTCCGTTCAGCTCCAGGGTCCCTGCCGGAATCCGCCCCACCCAGACACCGGACTCCAGACCCCAGTCCGGCAGCGGCGGCACGGCCGTGTCCGAAAGCCCGGAAACTGCGGCCCATGTCTTGATCCCTTCATAGAGAACCGGCTCGCTCCACGCGGAGAAGACCAGCCCCCCGAGCAAGCACACAATCCCCGACAGACAAACGCCCCGACGGCTCCACCGCCGGCGGACAGGCCGGATGGACCGGTTCAATTGGAATTCCCCCGGCCTTCCGGGCGAATCCTCTTTTTGCCCGATGCATGAGTGCCCAGACCATGGATCGACTTCAACTGATCCCGGAGAAAAGCGGCTTTTTCGTAGTTTTCCAGCTCAACGGCACGAGCCAGCTCCTCCCGCAGGGTTTCCGCCTGGCTTCGGGGACGACGGCGCTCCACCTGCACCAGCAGTTCGCGCATCGAGGCCAGCTCTGGCGGCGGGGGGGCTGGGGAACCGTCTTCATTGTCCGGTTCGTAATTTTCGGCAAAGAAACTCTCCAGCTCCTTCAGGGCCTCTTTCACTGCCGCCCCGGCCTTCACATATTCGTCTTTTTTCATGCACACATCGGCAAGCGCCCGCGCGTGCATCATCCGCATATAGGGATAGAGCTGCATGAACTGCCAGGCCACTTCATCGTCCGCTGCATACTCGGAGACCAGATCAATCAAATCCAGATTGTGAAGGCTGTCGCTGAGCACACCGACGTGATTCCCCAGCGCATGGAACGCCATGATGCGGTAGTAATACTGCATCACCTCCTGTTGAAGCTCGGAGCAGGCCTCCAGCCCCAGCTTCCGAGGCAGAACTTTCCCGGGGGCCTTCTCTTCGGCCTGGATATAATGCTCCAGCAGGGACTCCGCCTTGCGGGGTCGGGTCCCATCTGGCCGCCCTTCGGCTTCCATCTGAAACACGCCGAGATCTAGGCGAAGCTGAAGCTTGCGCGTCCCGTCGTCCGCTTGAATCCAGCGGGCGCGGACTTCATTCGGATCATAGGGCCATCCCGAAATGAGGCTTGAAATGTCTTTACTCATGAATGAGTTGCTTCCTTGTCACACCCATACCCAACCGGGCGCTCCAGACGTGGATTTTTCAATCCAGGGGCCGGCCCCTTATTCGGCGGCAGCTTCCGGTACCGCCTTTTCAATCGCCTCGGCATCCGCCTGGGTCTTCTTGCCTTCGCAGCTGATCTTCTTTTTGCAGCAGCTTGCCTTGGCTTCGGTCTTCTTCTTGCTGCAGCTGGCCTTGGCTTCGGTCTTCTTCTTGCTGCAGCTGGCCTTGGCTTCGGTCTTCTTCT
>CAZGMQ010000027.1:0-14372 GCA_964526745.1 uncultured Verrucomicrobiota bacterium | reverse complement strand
CTGCAGCTGGCCTTGGCTTCAGTCTTCTTCTTACTGCAGCTGGCCTTGGCTTCAGCTTTCTTTGATTTGCAGTCGGCCTTCTGCTCCGCTGTGCAACTGACCTTCTTGCCGGACTGGCAGGCCGCCTTTTGCTCCGTCGTGCAACCGGCCTTCTTTTCAACGGCCGTGACTTCGGCCTTGACCGGCTCGGAGTCGGCCTTTTTGCTCCAGGGCCAGGCTGAAACACTCAGGGAGGTGACCAACAAAACCATCAACGCGAACCATCCTACTTTTTTCATACTTTTCTCCGTTTACAAGGGGGCTATTTGAATTCAGCGTACCACCCGAAAAGAGTCGTGGCAAGTATCCGCCTATTGAATTCAGATCGGTTATCCGCGAACAAACTCCGCAATGGATCCCACCACCCATTCTGACATTTCAGCGGTCAAATCCGGGTAGATCGGCAATGCGATTGTTTCTTTTGCCGCCCGCTCACTCTCAGGGAAATCGCCCTCCTTGTGGCCCTGGGACTGGAAGCAGTCCTGCAGGTGGAGGGGAACCGGATAGTAAATATCACAGCCGATATCGCGGCTGCGCAAATGGGCCAGAAGCCCATCCCTGTTGCGGGCCCGGATGATGAACTGGTTGTAGATGTGCCGATCCGCGCCGGCCACCGGCAGGGAGACCGAGCCGGAGGACACCGCATCAGTCTGGGCAAACAGCTCCGCATACCGAGCCGCATTGGCCTGACGTGCCGCCGTCCAGCCGTCCAGATACTTCAGCTTGATGGTCACAACGGCCGCCTGCAGGGCATCTAGGCGGAAGTTGCCGCCGATTTCGCGGTGGTAGTACTTGGGATCCATCCCGTGGTTCCGCAGAATGGCCGCATGCTTTGCTTTGGCCTCGTCCTGCATCGTCACCATTCCGCCGTCGCCAAAGCAGCCGAGATTCTTGGAGGGAAAGAAGGAGAAGCAGCCGTAATCGCCGATGCTGCCGGCCCGCGCCCCCTTCCATTCCGAGCCAATGGCCTGGGCCGCATCCTCGATCACGATGAGATCATGCTTCTGGGCCACCGCCATCACGGCATCCATATCGGCCATCTGGCCGTACAAATGGACCGGCATGATGGCCTTGGTCTTCGGGGTAACGGCCGCTTCCAGCCTGGCTCCATCCAGGTTGTAGGTCACGGGATCGATGTCGACAAAGACGACCGTGGCCCCGACGCGCGCAATCGCGCCGACGGTTGCAAAGAAAGTATAGGGTGTCGTGATGACTTCATCACCGGGGCCGATCCCCTCGGCCATCAGCGCCAGGATCAGCGCATCGGAACCGGATGAAACCCCCAAGCCATGGGGGGCGCCGCAATAGGCCGACACCGCCGCCTCACACTCCTGTACCTTCGGCCCCAGAATAAACATCTGCGACTGGCACAGCTCCAGCAGCACCGGCTCCACTTCGGCCCGGATCTGCTCATATTGCGGCTTCAAATCCAACAACGGTACTTTCATCGGTTCTCCTTGTCTTGCCTGATAAAAACTGCGCGGAACATCCCATATCCCCTGCCTGAAATCACGCACAAAATCCGAATCCCCTGCGCAGAAAATGCTGCGACTTCTTGACACCCCTCCTCATCCGAGTAGCCTCCTCAACAGAAGCCGACTGGCGAACTCAACACAGGAGAACAACCATGGACCTCGTAACACTACAAACATTCTTTGGATGGTGCACCCTCATCCACATCGGCCTGATCCTCTGGGCCAGTCTCATGCTGATTGTCCTGAACAACTTCATCTATCGCATCCACAGCAAATGGTTCCCCATGCCAAGGGAAACCTACAATGCCGTGATCTATTCTTTCCTCGGCGTGTACAAGCTGATGATCTTCGTGTTTGCCCTCGTGCCCTGGCTGTCCCTCCTCATCATCAACCGGTAACCGACCCGAACCGCCGACCTTTCCCACAACCGCCCTGCCCGGCAGTACGGGCCCCCTGCACCCTTTGACCTCCCCGCATCGGGGCCCCGGAGACACTCAACATGGCCATCATGCTCATCATTCTCATCCCCTATCTCCTGCTGGCGGCAGCCTATTTCTTCAGTCTGCGGGCGGTTCTACGCTCCCATTCACCCAGCCGCGGCCTGTTCCTTCCGTCGCTCCTGATATCTCTTCTGCTCAATCTCGGATTCATCACATGGGGATTCATTGAAATCGACGCCTCCACCTCCTCGACCTCCGCCATCGGCTATCTGGTTCTCCCCTACATGGCCCTCATCGGTGCCGGAATCAGCTTCCTACTCGTCCTGGCCATCGGCGTCATCCTTCGGTTTATCGCCGAACGGGCCGGCTGGGCCTCCGTGCGCCTCACCTCGCTCCCCAAGCTGATCGGCGCCCTCCTCTTCCTCGCCATGGCAGGCTGGGCCGTCCAGCATAACCTCGCCCGCTCACGACTTCTCGATACCGCGATGTCTGAATCCACCGATGCGGCCACCCTTGAATCCCTTCTCCAGTCCGCATTGGAGACACAGGATATTGAATTGTGCTCCAAACTCGCCGGAAATCCATCCACCCCGATCCCTGATCTTGTCCGCCTCTTCAATGCCTATGAAGACAGTGTGGAGGATCCCTTTTCAACGAATTATCGGCTCTTCCGTTCGCTGGCGGAAAATCCCCGGACCCCGGCGGACATCCTGGCCGCGCTGGCCGACAGCCCCTTCGAATCTGTCCGGCTGACGGTAGGCATCAATCCCTCAACCCAGGTGGAGGTGCTGACCCGGCTGGTGGATGATGAAGATGATCTGGTTCGCTCTTATCTGTCCGACAACCCCAACTTGCCGGAACCGCTTCGCCAACAGCTCAAGGAGCAGGAATTCGAAGAGGCGGCTTCCACCCCCGCGCAAACGCCGGCACCCTGACAGAATTCTACCGCAGGCAAATGGCCTACGGAACACTGATCATGTAGTAGCTGATGGCGGTATCCACCGTATCCGTGTAGCTGTTAACGGGCGATGTGGCCGCGATCCCCCCGGGCAGCAATGGAGTGAAGCCTGATACTAGATTGGTGGCTTTATGGATTGTATAGGTCTTGCCGGGTTCGCTGAACCAGCGGACCACAAACTCTCCGCTGCCCGCTCCCGGAATCGGGCTGGCTGCGCTAACAGCGAAGAAGGAGTTGGAATCCACAGGCGACGTCCCCGCAAGGGATTCGGCCAGATTGGCCAAGCCATCCTTATCGTAATCATCTGTCCCCAGTACATCCCAGACAGTCTGGATTACATCATTCGAGTTACCATCGACGATTTGCTGATCCACATCATCGGAGATCCCGTTCAGATTGATGTCGCCCTCGCTGGCAATGAAGATGCCGAGACCGGCTTCATCTTCTGCGGTGAGCACCACCCCGCCCTGCGCGCGGACGCGCAGCCCGAAGGTCAGGTGCGGCAGACTCACCGCCGGAACCGGCGTGAGCGGCGCGGACACATCCATCACCGAGCCCTGGTTGTCGCCGCCCACGAGATAGAGGAGCGAGCCGGCCGAGGCCATTCCAAAGCCGGGAGCAACCGAAGATTGAACAAAGGCCGGCGAGGCGGGCGTCGAGATATCGAGCGTCCGGAACGTGCCGGCACCATCCCCGATATAGGCGGTATCCTCCTGAACCGTCACGCTGACCACCGGCGAGGGTTCGGTGGAATAGGTGCCAACTGTGGCGAGAGTGGTCCTGTCCAGAATCCGAAGACCCGAGCCGCCGCAGGCGGCCACAAAATGGGTATCGTTCGCGGTAAGATCGAATACGTATCCCGGAGGGATGTTGCTGGCGATCTGAACCGGTGCAGACGGAGTCGACACATCGAGTAGGTTGATCTGATGGCCATCTGTCAGGGCCAGGCGCGTGCCCGACAGGGCCAGACGGCGAACCGTCACCAGCCCGTTGGCAGGATCCGATCCCACAAAGGTGGGAGATGCCGGATTCGTGATGCTGTAGATGTTCAGCCCGCCCAGCGCTTCGGTCACATAGACCAGCGAGCCGGATACGGTCAGGCAGCGCGGGTTCGTCGAACCGGCCACCGTGGCCATCCATTCCGGTGCGGTCGGATCGGTCAGGTCGTGCACCTGGAATCCGGACTCATCGCCCGCCACAAAAAGCGTGTTTGCCGACATCTCGGCATCCACGGCACGGGCCCCCGCACCAAAGGTGGCAATGGCGACCGGTGCCAGCGGAGATGTGAGATCCCAGGATTGGCAGCCGCCGAATCCGGCGGCCACATAGAGCGTGCTCCCGGAGAGGGCCAGGTCCGAGGCCTCGCCGGCGGTCGCGTCCGTATCCAGCACCGCGAGCGTGGAAGGATCGACCGTCAGCAGGCCGCCGCTGCCTGCCGCAATGTAGAGGGCAGAACCTGAAGTCAGCAGCGCGCGGCCCGCGGATGGCAGCAGGACATTGGTGATGATGACAGGTGAGGCTGGCGTACTGACATCAACCCGGAACAATCCGTTGTTGGCGTCGCTGACGAGCACCGCATCCGTCACCCCTGCCAGGTCGATTCCGGCCGTGATGTTCTGGTTCTCTCCAACCAGAGATGGAGCTGTAGCGGTTGTGAGAATCTGTACCCCGTTATCCATATCCAGGACGATCAGATTTGGAGTCGAATCGATCACGGAACGAGCGGCGCCGGCGGTGGGGGCCGCACTCGTCAGGACTGGGGAAGCCGGTGTGGTGACATCCAGACCGCGGACCCCTCCCCTGCCATCGGCAATCCAGAGTGTGGATCCAACCAGAATCAGGCGGTGAGCATTGCCCGAGGTATCAAAGGTGGCCACCTGCACCGGCGCGGCGGGAGTCGACACGTCGATGATATGCACACCCGAGTTTCCGGCGGCGGCATAAACGGTGTCACTTTGAACCACGAGGCTCTCAATTATGCCGGAGAGTCGAATATGTCCCGTCCGCACGGGGGAAGCCGGAACGGTGGCGTCCCAGATTTCGAGCGTGGAGCCACTTCCCAGATAGACCGTGCTGCCGGAAGCGGCCACCGCCCCGCAGAACCCGCCGATGGAGCTACTGGCGCCCACGTGATGCGGGCTGAAATCCTGTGTGGCGACCACGAGGGTCTGGGTGGTGGCCGCGGCCCAGTTGGTGGTGCCGTCCACAACCGTGGCGGCTTCCAGCACACGGCTGCCCGTGTCGAGCCCCAGGGTGGGCCAGGTCAGGTGGACATCCGCCATTTCACCGGCAACCAGCATCGGCACAGAAATGGAGGCCAGGATCTCACCCGTGGCGGTGTCGCGGATCAGAATCGTGCTCTCTGTTGCCGCATTCCCCGTATTGCTCAGCGTCACCACAGCTCCGGCTTCATCGCCGGACTGGATGTCGCCCACAGGGGCAAGTGCCGTCGCGACCACGGTCTGGGTGCGGGCGATCACGCTGTTGAAGGACTGCAGTTCCAGATCAAAGGCCAGGGCGTCATTCCCGGAGGAAGACAGGTGGATCTCGGCAGCCAGCCAGTTGCGGCCGACAGCCAAATCTTCCGGTGCGATGGTGAATGGCACAAAGTTCGTGACATCCGGACCGGTAACCCGTGTGGAGGCCGGCGTGGAGCTGTCCACGGTACCGACCGGCATGTTCACGCGGTCGATTTCCTGCCCGTTGAGATAGAGGACGGCGCCGTCCACGACCCGGGCGAGACCACTCACGTCGATGGGCGCGAAGTCCAGAATGAATTCCTTCCGGAAGTAGGTCGTGATGTCATTGTCGAGCGTGACGGTATTGGAAACGGACAGGCTGTTCAAAAAGACATCATAGTCACTGCCACCCCCGGCTGCATAATTCCAGCACTGCAATTGCACGATATCCTGATCCGCCTCTGCAATCAGCGAACCGGTGAAATTCCAGCTGTTCGTCCCGACCGACACATCCGCGGAATACGCGGTCGGCCCGATCAGCTGGAAGGCAATCTGCAGGCCGTCGCCGGTGAACGGAATCGCGGTGTAGACATTCCCGCTGGCATCCTTGACGTAATAGTTGTTAGTTCCGCCCAGGAAGAAGAATTCCCAGAGGCTGTTACTACTGACATTCTGAAGCGCCACCCCCACCGACTGGCCGGAGGTGACCCAGCCGTTATCCAGTTCCATCTGAAGCACCTGACCCGACGCGAGTGCCCCCCCCGCCAAGGGCCGGACGGCTTCTGTGGTGCCGCTCGATGCCCACAGGCCCCACGACCGACCGACCGTATCAATGCCGCCGCTGCCGCCGGCGTTGCCCGTGGATGCGCCCGTAAACTGCCCGCCAGTCCCGCTGGCATCGATGGCCCAGTCGCCGAACCCGGTACCGCCATTATCACCGCTGGCCCAGCCATCGTCATAGACGGCATCGGCGGCATCATCCGCGGATTCTGAAGATGGCGGAGCACTGCCGGAGTCGGACGAAAGTGTGGTGGCGATGGATGCCGCGCCATAGCCCAGGGGCGCCGCGCCTACAGGCCAGAATCCGTCATAGTAGTTTGCCGGCGAATCTTCGATCCAGGGCGCTGTAGACAGATCCAAGCCGCCTTCGAGATAGGCCCACTCCGCTCCGCGGGCAATCAGCGAATTTGTCTCCAGCCCGTTCGCAATAATCAGCGTAAGCTCATTCGTATTGTTCGCTGTGATCGTCTCCCCGGAAACCGTATCTGCCGTGGCTTGCAGTGTGTGATAGCCCAACGCGGCTCCGGTCGTATCCCAGGTGAACGCCACATTGGTGGTCGCACCCGCAGCCAGACTTGACACGGCGTGCGTCCCGATGGACTGCGCGCCAGTGATGTCGCTCAATGACACCCCAAAGCTTTCCGCACTCCCCCCGGCATTCTGGAAGGCGACGACCAACCCGGTCGAGACCCCGGGCGGAACCACACCATCGACCGTGATGCTCTGAACCACGACGTCGTGAACCGCGCCGGCCAGGTCGACGGTCTGGGTCTGGACATTGTCCGTCAGAGCCACCTCGGATGCCAGGCCATAGGCGCGAGCGGCCAATTGGTAGGCGCCCACCGACAACCCGGCGGTGCTCCAGCTGAACGTCAGATTGGTGGTCGCCGAAGCAGCCAGGGACGAAACCGGCTGCGAGCCGATGAGAACGGCCCCAGATGTCATATTGCTTAACGCAACCGTGAACGCGGCGGTCGCCGCATCCGTCTGATTGCTGACACGAACCACGACCGCAATATTCGAGTTCACATAGCCCGTCGTGGGAGAGACGGCCGTCACGGCGATATCCGGAAGCGTGGGGGTGAAGTCGATGCTCAGGCCTGTGAACTCCCCTCCTGTGCTGGATACGTTGGGGAAGGTCGTCGACACCGAAGCGGTGCCTTTCACAAAACCGACACCGGTGCTCATGTTGGGACCCTGTCCGTTGTCGCTCGTGTACTCCGCCTTGAAATAGTACATGCCATCGGGCACCACGGTCCCATTGGTGTCCCGGCAGTCCCAGACCACCGTATGCGTCTGCGGCTGCGAACCGATCGTGGCACTGGTCACGCCATCCACAGCGGTATAGCTTCCGCGGGCCTCTGTCCATTTGTAAAGATAGTTGATACGTCGCTGAGCGTGACGGCACAGGGTTTTGATGAATTGGCCGGAACTGTTTTCCACCCAGACTACCGCCACATTATCCGGATCGTAGTTGCCGGAATACGCTGTTGTCCCGACGCTGAAGGTCGCACTGCCGGGCGTTTGGGCCACCGCGGATGCGACCGTGCCAAGGGCGACGGCAAAAAGACTCAGACCCAGAAAGAAACGCGCTGTTTTCATGACACCACCTGATGGGTTGCGTTTAAAAAAGAGGAAGTCGGCCAATGTGAAATGAGTTCCCGCGCCCGCGCCAGCAAATAGGGCAGCGTCCGCGCCACCGGCGCAGAAAGTGTCATGCCGTAATCCAGACAAGCAGGCTCAATGCCCAGCACGATAATCTCTGGCCAGGGGGCATCGGGCCCCAGCAGGCGCCTCGCCTCCAGGATGCTGGTCGTGTGGGCCGGGCTGCCATCGGGACGAGGAACAATCTCGTCCTGAGCAACCTGGACCAGTGTCCCCGGCTCGCCTCCCGCCTGAACCGCGTCCAGAATCAGCACGCGGCGCGCCTCTTCCAGAAACGGGAGCGCAGAGAGGAAATCGGTTCCAGCATCCACCACCTGTGCACCCTCCGGCGGCCGCAGGGCCAGTGCCCGCACGGCATGAACACCGACACCATCGTCGCTCCGCAGCAGATTGCCGATACCCAGAATGAGAAATTCGGTGTCCATATCGCTACTTCGCCTTCACCACATGCGTGGCGCAATCCAAACAGGGATCCACCGAATGAATCACGCGCAACGCTTCAACGGGGTGATTCACGTTGGCAATGGGTGTCCCCATCAGGGCCTGCTCCAGAGGACCCAGGAGCCCGGCGCCATCGCGCGGCGAGATGGTCCAGCACGTCGGCGTGATGACCTGATAGTGTGAGATCTTTCCGGCTTCAATACCAATCCAGTGCCCGAGCGCTCCGCGCGGGGCCTCGGTGATGCCGGCCGCCGAGGCGGTGCCGGGATTCGTCCAAGGGGTGTAGACCTGACTGTCGGCCACCACCCCGCTGAGCCAGGTTTTCATTTCGTTCGCCAGCAACTGCGCCTCATAGGCGCGGGCGCGGATGCGATCCATAACCGACACGCCATTGGTGTATGCCCCCTTGGCCCACATACGCGCCAGTGGACCGCACTCATAGGGGACACCTCCGTAGCGCGGCGCCTTGAGCCAGCTGTAGCCGCCGTCCTTCGGATATTGCGGGACCGTATCGGCCACAGACGGATGCTGGTTGTTCGAATCATTCGTGTACCACGAGCGCGTGGCATCCTCCGTGATGGCAGCCGTCTGTACGGATTGCACACTGCCGCCGCCATCGACGATGCGACCTTCCGGGAACAGCTTGCTGGTTCCCGCGTTATCCAGCCTGAACACGCCGTAGCTCAGCAGGTTCCCATAGCCGCGCCCGATCAGAAAATAATCGCTGTAGAGGTTTGCCAACCGTTCAGCATCCGGGATGTACCGGGTTTCAATGAAGGTGATGATCTCATCCAGATGGGAAGCAAAGGTCGCCAGATTCGCGATCGACGGCACCGCCGTGAATCCGCCTGCGATATAGGACGGGGAATGCGGCAGCTTGCCGCCGAAGAGCGCGCCCATCTCATGGCATTTCCGGCGCACATTGATGGCTTCCAGATAGTGCTCCATGAACACGTCCACATGCGCCTGATCCACGCGCCTGTCCATGTCGAACCCCGGCGTCCAGGGCGGCATCGCCGGCCCCTTGATGTAGTCCGGCAGCGAGAGCAGATAAAAATGGAGAATGTGCGATTCCAGGAAGCAAGCCCCATGAACCAGGTTCCGCAGAATCCGGCCGGCCGTCGGGACGGTGACGCCACCGGCCTCATCCAGAGCCAGCACGGCCACCTGGGAATGAGAGGTGGGACAAACCCCGCAGATACGGGACGTAATGATCGGCGCATCACGCGGATCCCGTCCTTCCAGCAGTTTTTCAAACCCGCGGAACAGCGTCCCGACGGTCTTGACGTTCGTGACCTGCTGAACACCGTTGAGGGTATCAACTTCGATCTCGGCTTTCAGATGTCCTTCGATGCGACTGACGGGATCTACTGCAATTGCGATAACAGGCATGATGGCTCTCCGTTTTCTTTCGGCTCGTTCAGCTCCATGGGCTCCGGGTCAAATCCTCTAACTCGGGGGCGGGACATAGGGTTCATAGAACGATTCCGGCCCCGGGAAGGTTTTCTCGACACATCCATGGCAGGGGGCATTCACGCCGATACACCAGTTCTTGGCCCAGCGGTCGGTTGGCGCCGGATCCGAGGGCGGCGCCAGAATATTCCAGCAGCCGTTGCAGCGTGCCTTGGTGTCCGGGCCGCGGCAGCCCAGCTGAATGAGACAGCGCCCGTCGCAGTCCGAAAAATCGGTGGCTTCGGGGGGTGCGAGGGCGTTTACATAGGGGTTCCGCGGGCACTTGTCATGCACCAATGTCTTGGTGGTGCCCAACACGGTCTCGGCATAGAGCGCCGTTGGCCGCCCGTCTTCATCCAGATCCACAGGGGTTCCGGTCAGCAGCTGAACAATCGCCCAAACCACCCAGTCCGGATTGGCCGGACAACCCGAAATATTGATGGTGGGCCGGCCGATCAGCTGGCTCACGCCCACCACGCCCGTCGGGTTCGAACCAGAGGCGGGAATCCCGCCGAACGAGGCGCAGGTCCCCACGCACACAACCGCCATCGCCTTGGCCGTCATTTCCTGGACGGCCTGCTGATAGGTGGTCTCCTCTCCGTGCAAACTGTAGACAATGCAGGCGGCACCGCCGAATGCGGTGGGCACACCACCCTCCAGGACGAGAATATAGTTTCCTGAATCATAGACCCGGCGGAGTTCGGCCACGGCGGGATCGCCGGACGGCGTCATCAAGGTGGCGTGATAGACCAGATTGATGGCATCGGTCAGCACCTCTTTGATCGTCGGGGCCGGTCCGGCCGCGTCGGCAATGCGGTTCAGCAGCGAGACCGAGCATCCCGTGCAGGAACTACCGTGAAGCCAAATGACAGAAGGCGCCGCCGGATTGGCAAGCGCCTCGCTGAGAAAACCCAGTTTGCTAGAAGTCAACGCGATGGCCGCCGCTGAGAATCCACAATATCGCAGGAAGTCGCGTCTTGTGATGGTCGACATATGCTTTCTCCACTGACAGAGGGTTCAACTAGACCAAGCCCCTTTTGTCGGGGCCCGCAGTTCAAGAAATTTCTGTTACTGTATAAGAATATACAGGAATATAATCTTAACACAAGTAGTTTGCTGGACATTTTGTCTCCATGGGTCGTTTATGCCCTGTAATCAATGGATTCCGTTGCATTTCTGTTCGTTTCGACGTAGTCTGCTCCCTGAGCATGACAACTCCCTTTTTAGCCTTTCTTTCACCGGGCGGCAGTGAACTGCTGCTGATTCTTCTGGCTCTTCTCCTCCTCTTTGGTCCCAAAGACGCCCCCCGGATGCTGCGGAAACTCCAGCAATCCCTCAAAAAGCTCAAACACATGGCCGCTGATTTCCAGCGGACCCTGATGACCAGCGATCTCCCCGACCCGCCAAAAGAGAAACCGCAGGACACTCAGGTCTATGATGAAGAGAAAGCCTCCACAGAACCGGACGCCCCCTCTCCCCTATCCCCTCCTGCCGACGGGGCTTCCCAATGAAGTATCTGATGAAAAACTGGAAGCCGCCCTTCACGGCCCGAGATCAGGAGCAGCCCTTGCTCGAACATCTGGAGGCGTTCCGCCGGATGCTGCTGCAGAGCCTGGGGGTGCTGCTGGTGGCCTGCGTCCTGTGCATTCCGCTGGCGAAACCCCTGCTGATCTGGCTGCAAGCTCCGTTGCTGAAGGTCGCTTCTCAGAACCAGTACGCCTATGAACTGATCACCACCTCCCCGGTGGAAGGATTCATGCAGGTGGTGAAAGTGGTCTTCGCTTCCGGCGTGCTGCTGAGTCTGCCGGTCATCATTGTGCTCATCGCCCGGTTTGTCTTTCCCGGGCTCAAACCCAAAGAACAGAAAATGATAGCCACCGGGGGCATTAGCGGTGCCGCGCTGTTCGCCGTCGGGGTGACCCTCTGCTATGCGATCACCCTTCCGGTCGCCGTGAAGGTCATGTTCTATTTCAATGACTATCTCGGCACGACCGCCAACTGGAAGATCGATTCCTATCTGGGATTTGTCCTGCAACTGCTGATTGGATTCGGTCTCGCCTTCGAGCTTCCCCTGATCCTGCTGATGCTCGGCCGCATGGGCCTGATCACCACCGCACAGATGCGGGCCCACCGCCGCCAGGTGATTATCGGCATCCTCGTAATCGCCATGGGGCTGACCCCGCCGGATGTCCCTTCGCAATTGCAAATGGCCATCCCGCTCTATCTGTTGTATGAATTGTGTATCTGGATTCTGCGTCTCATGGAACGTCGAGACCGGAAAAGCAAAGAAGGAAGCAAAGAATGAACACACTCGCATTGATTCCCGGAATGTCCGGACTCCCTGAAATCCTGGTCATCGTCTTTGTGGTCCTGCTGCTCTTCGGCAGCAAGAAAATCCCGGAACTGTTCCGCTCCCTCGGCAAAAGCCTGAACGAATTCAAGCGCGGCCAGAAGGAAAGCGAGCTGGAGAAAAAGGACGACACGCCCGAAGAAGCCGCCCCCGCAGAGCCAAAGGATCCGGCCGAACCGCAGAAGTAAATCGGCCCCCTCCATGCGGCCAGCGGCCGCAGGTGCCCCAAACAGCCCCAAAATCACTATTTTGGGGCTTTTTTGGCCTTAAAATGGCATTTTCGAGCCATTTTCACGCTTTTGGGACCATTGTGGGCATTTGGAGGCCCCCGATTCTCATTGGGGGCACCCGCGATCTCCCGTATAGTGGGCGGTATGAAATTGATCCCCAACTGCATCCGATTTTTCCTCCTGCTTCTATTCATCGTTGCCGCGACCGGATCGGTCGTGCAGGCCAAACCGAAGGCCAAATCCAAACCGAAGGCTAAGGTTGAACTGGAGACCGTGGCGGCACCGGAGCCCGGTGTTCGCGACATCACGATGCGGCACATCGACCACAAAAAGGATCGAAAGGCCGCCAAACGGATCCACTATTTCAAGGCCCGCCTCCCCGTGGAGGTCCGTGATCGGAATAACTTCGCCTGGGCCAAAGCCGATATCCGCGGACTGCCGAAAAAAGAATATTATGCCCACAGCCGAGTGCAAAGCCTGTCGAACTATTCCTCGCGCGTGCGACGAAGAATCAGCGGCATCTCGCCCAAACCGCCTCAGGAGACGGCGCAGTTCGAAACCCTGTTTGTAGACTTCAAGGGCAACATCGGCGGCCCCAACGCTATTCCTCGCTACTATGACACCGAATATAAGATTATAGAAGATATCGCGGCACGGCTCACCAATACCGCCACGGCCGGAAGCATCCAGCTCTATACGGATCTGATTCCCTGCCGCAGCTGCCGCGGCGTCATGCGGCAGTTCCTGGCGATTTATACCAACATCGAAATCGAAGTCCTCTACGATTGGCCCTAGCCATGAAAGAAGCGGTTGAGATTGCAAAATTCATCTTCGGCTTCCTGCCCTGGATCCTATTTCTTTTTCTTCCGACCGACGGCTGGGAACCGCTGAAGCGGGCCGTCGCGATTTGTCTGGCCGCCTCGTTGATCTTTGGATGGAAGGCGCTGCGAAAGGGATTCATTCTGCAGTGGGCCACCGTTCTCTTTTTTCTGGCCTGCACCGTCTCGTTCTACGGCTTCCGTTGGGTGGCGCTGGCAGAACAGATGGACTGGGTCGCCAACGGATTCCTCGCCGGCGTGATCTGGCTCACGGTCCTGATCGGCAAACCCTTCACCCTGCAATATGCCCGAGCGGACCTTCCGAAAGAACGCTGGAACGACGCAGGCCTGATTCGCGGTTGCCGATTCATCGCGGTCTTTTGGGGCTGCCTGTTACTGGTTCCGGTGGCATTCACTATCTTCAAGAGACTGAAGCCGGATACGCTCTCCCCCTCTTTCTACTTTGGTGTCAGCGTCACCTGCATCGCGCTGGGCATCACCTTCACCACGATCTACAAGCGGTTGAAACGAAAACAGCGCGAAATGGCCTCCCCAACAGCCTAGAACTCTCGTTTTGTCACAAAAAAGACCCCGCCGAAGCGGGGCCTGTGGGCGGCTAAAAGCCGGAGCCGTTATTTCGAAACTTGAACCGTTGAGCTGCCGCCGGGCGTGGTCATCGTTCCATTCATGGATGTCCCGGTCGCATTGGCTGCGCCGGTGAAACCCCAAAGGTCGCCCGACCCAGACATGGTGATGCTCAACTGAATGTCATCCCCATTGATCGATCCAGTGAAGTTGCCCGAATTCCCAGAGGTGTCTTGATAAGATCCTTGGAGATCCCCACCGCTCTGATTGAAGCTGAACTGCATGGAGGTTGACCCCCCGGAACTGCTGCGCGTACCGCTCCAGACACCTGCTATATTGACGTGAGTGACCTCTACGACTTCCGCCGGAGCATCCGCAGCGTCAGCGGTATCCGCGGCATCTCCCGTACCGGTGCTGCCAGAGCCTGTGCTTCCGGTGCCCGTGCTGCCGGCTGCTGCCGTGTCAGACGAGCTGTCATCGTCATCCCCACCACCGCAACCCGCCGCCAAACTGACCAATCCAACCGCCAGCAAGGCTGTCAGCATCCATTTCATCCATAGTTTCATTGTACATCCTCCTGAAGAGACACGCTTCGACAAGCCCGGGTGAGCACCCGACACAACCTATCTGCGCTTAACCCCGATTTTAGGACCACTAGCTTAAGTAGAATCTGCGTCCCG
>CAZGMQ010000026.1:0-42326 GCA_964526745.1 uncultured Verrucomicrobiota bacterium | reverse complement strand
GGCTCGTTGGGAACTTTCATCCCAGCTATATGTCATGTCTGACGTACCAAAAAAGCCCTCCCGGAGAACCGGGAGGGCGGGAAGCGTCAGCGAAAATTATTCGCCAAGGCTTTTGGGTTTGGCTCCACCATAGACATAGGAGATGTAGTCCTTGTCCATCGGCTTGGTCACCAGCGCGACCACCACGGCGGTGATTAGCGACAGCGGCAGCGCGATGATGAGCGGATCCACGACGGTCCAGGTAATGCTCCAGGTGGCGGGCACCAGATTGGCCGTGCCGAACCAGGCCTTGCAGAGGCCAAGGCCGCCGGCGGTTTTGCCGTTCATGAAGGCCAGCCAGAAGGCGCTGGCCAGGAATCCGACCGAGAGGCTTGAAATGGCGGCAATCTTGTTCATCCGCTTCCAGAAGAGTCCGAGGACCAGGATGGGCAGGAACGAGGAGGCGCACAGGCCAAAGAAGATGGCGGTGGCCAGCGCAATAATGTTCGCGCGCATGTATTTGCCCAGCACCAGCGCCAGAATCAGACCGATGATGATGCCCACGCGGGTCACCAGAATCGATTTGTTGCTGTGCTTGTGCGAGTACTGCTCGAAGATGTCGCGGCCGAGCGAGGTGCCCATCGTGTGGAACTGGCTGGACATGGTGCTCATGGCGGCGGAGAGCAGCGTGAGCAGGAAGACCAGACCGAACCAGCGGGGCATCGCACTGCGGACATAGCGCGGGATGATGTTGTCGCGGTTGCCCTTCATGGTGGTGCCGGGGCCGACAGAGCGCATGATGGAAACCAGATGCGGCTCGAGGGTATCCGGATCGCCATTTTCGCCGTGGGTGATGACGGCCTTGTCCGTCCACAGGGAGTAGTTCAGCGGCGCGGTTTCATCTTCATCGAGGGTGCGATAGCTGACAAAGCGCTTGGAACGGGCCTTGACCTCTTCCGCGGCATCGGATTCCACCATCGCCAGCTTGCCTTTGCCGTTCTCGCCGGGATCGAGCAGGACGGAGTCGTTCACGATCGTGCAGGGAATCTTTTCCTGCTGAGCGAAGTAGACGTTCGACAGCGGGCCGACCGTGAAGGCCACACCCGTCATGAACAGGATGAAGATGCCGCCGACGGCTGCGGCGCGGTTCAGCGACTGCTTGGACTTGACGGTCATGAAGCGGACGATGAGCTGCGGCTGGGCCAGCACGCCAATGCCTACCCCCATCACGATGGTGGAGACCAGAATCCACCACATGTGGTATTGAAGCGCCCCAGGCATGGCGGCACCGGGCTCGGAGAAGCCGAACTTCGGCATGGAGGTCCAGCCCTGATGACCGATGACCTTCAGGAAGCCGGGAACCTGATCGTTCATCGCGCCCAGTGCGGCGTGGGCTTCGGTGACGCCGCCGAGACGGCTATAGGTCACCACACACAGGAAAATCATACCCAGCAGCATGATGCTGCCCTGCAGGGCATCGGTCATCATCACGCCCTTGAGACCGCCGGCGATCACATAGGCTGCGACGAGAATCGCGAAGATATAGAGCGCGCTGTCATAGGAAATATGGAAGATGGGGCCGATGAACTCGGCACCGCCGACCATCACCGCCATCGCATACAGCGGCATGAAGACGAAAATGATCAGCGCGCAGGCCACCTGCAGAAAGCGGCTGTTATAACGCTTGGCGATCAGTTCTGGGAAGGTGTGCGCATCCAGATGGTGGCCCATCCGGCGCGTTGGGTTCCCGAGGAACATGAAGGCCAGCAGGATGCCGACCGCGATGTTCAGGAAGGTCAGCCAGAGCAGGCTCATGCCGAACATGGCGGCGACCCCGCCGAAACCGACAATGGCCGAGGTGCTGATGAAGGTGGCGCCATAGGACAGAGCCATGACCACCGGATTCGCGCTGCGGCCAGCGACCAGATAATCCGCCGCCGTTTTAGTGCGGCGATAGCCCAAATAGCCCAGATACCCGATCATCATCAGATAGACGATCACTAAAATAATACTTAATAAATCCATGAAAATTCCCTCCTACAGAGCGTCTTCGACTTCTGCTTTTTCTTCTTTGGCCCAGTCTACGTCTTCTGTCTTCATGGGCTCAGCACCCTTGTTCCAGTTGACGACCCCATAGACCACACATGCCGCTGCGCTCAGCAAACTGAGCACGAAGGCCAACCCGACCGCCGTATCTTCGATTCCAAATACCATTGCTTCCTCCTTAGAACCAGTCTCCCAGGCAAACGCCACGCCCGCCCATCGAATAGTCGCAAACAAGTGTCGGGGTTTGTGTTTCTACTTAGCAATACAAAAATCGGACAAAATGCCATTTTCTTCCATTTTCTTATGAAGGCAGCCTCTTTTCATTAAGATATTGTAATGAGAAAGCGGTTTACTTCCCCCTTAAGGGCTGTAGGCTGTAAGATATGAATTTTCATTCAAAAATTTCCCGGCCGCTTCTTTACGGACTGACCGGCATCCTGTGGCTGGTGGGCCTCTGCGCGCCGGTTCTCGCCCAAGTGGTCATCAGCGAGTTCATGGCGAACAATGTGACCAACATCCTGCAGGACGAAGATGGCGACAATTCCGACTGGCTCGAACTCTTTAACACCGGCGGCTCTCCGGTGGATCTGACCGGCTGGCATCTGACGGACTCCAAGTCGGATCTGGTGAAATGGACCTTTCCCACCACCAATCTGCCAGCGGGCGAATTTTTAATTGTCTTTGCATCCGGGAAAGACAAAACCGCCACCAATCTACATGCCAATTTCAGCCTGTCATCCAGTGGCGAATATCTGGCGCTGGTGCATCCCGACGGAACCAATGTTGAAGATGAAGTCCGGGGCGTTTCCGAGCAGTTCCCTAATATCTCCTACGGAATCCAGACCCACGGCACCAACCCCACCCTGCGCGACGGCCAAGCGGGATATCTCATTTATCATACACCCGGCGCGGCCAACACCTGTCTGCCGGCCAACCATCCCCTCTACAGCGATGATTCCGTTGCCCAGATCGAACTGATGATGCCAGACAGTACTTGGAATTGGTTGAAGGATACTCCAGATAAATCCAGTTTCCAATCCGTGGATGTACGCTTTCGGCACGGCGACATTGACATCACCGTCACCAATGCCGGTATCCAGTGCCGTGGCAATTCCAGCCTGTATTCAACCCCCCGTTCGTTCAATGTGATTTTCAATGCCAATGTTCCAGGCCAAAAACTGCTCGACCTGGAACGCCTAAACCTGAATGCCAATGTCAATGATCCCTCCACGGCTCGGCCCAAACTGGTCGAGGACATGCACCGGGCCGCCCATCTTCCCGTCTCCTATGCCAATCATGTGGCTGTGGTCATTTCCAACACGACCTATAATTATTCCTTTTTCGACGCCATCCGCAATAACACACAGCCTGTTGACGATGTTTTTCTTGATCAACAGCTTGGTACCGACCGAGGAAATCTCTATAAATGCCTCTTTACTTCTGAGGAGCCATATTCGCCGGCATCGCTCGAAACCAATCTATATTTTGGTACCAGCTATACGCTCACCTACTCAGGAAACGGCGATCCGTCCTATACCGACCTCACTGACTTCATCCATCTGATCAACGACACTTCTAATGCGGAATTCCCCAACGCCATCATGCAGGTTTTTGACGTCGATGGATTCCTCAAGCGCCTGGCACTCGATGTATTGACCGCGAATTGGGATAGCTATTGGGGCAATGCAAATAATTATTATCTCTTCCATGATACGGACGCCCAACGTTGGACCTATATCCCCTATGATTTCGATAATGTTCTTGGTATCAGCTGGGATTCCGGCAACATCAATTGGTCTACCTGCGACATCTATAATTGGCCACAGTTGTATGGCAACACACCGCTGGCGGAACGCATCCTGGATGTCCCGGAATTCAAGAAGCGCTATTCCTTCTATATGAAGGAAATGCTGGATGAATTCTATACCAACGATCACATTACACCGGCTGCGTTCCACACCCGCTCTACGTTGACCAACGCGCTTCCTTTTGATACCGGCTCCGTTACAAATATGAAGGCTCTCGATCGGGATCGTTATCAATGGGATGATCCAAAATGGTCCTATTCCCATTTCTGGGATTCATATGCGAAAGCCCAATGGTTCAATACTGATATACGAAATTGGGGCTATCGGGACTACGGCATTACCAACTTCACGCAGATCCGCGGCGCTTCGGCCCTGTCCCAGTTGGGCACGATTTCCAATATCGCCCCTATTCTCTCCGAGTTCAAGATGAAGCCCAGCCTGCCGCGCACCAACGATCTCGTTGAGGTCTCCATCGAGGCCTTCGACGACAGCGCGGTCACCAATGTATCCTTCGTCTATTCCTTCGATGGCGGCTCCACCCAGACCGTGGAGATGGTTCTCCAAACCGACGGCTCCTACGAGACCAATCTGCCCGCCTCCGGAACCGCTGGAACGCTCGTCTACTTTGTCCGCGCTTTCGATGATGACGGCCAGTCGACGACCCATCCCTACGGAGGAAGCGGCTACGCGGCATCGGTCGAGATCGAAAGCGATGCCCGCAATCTCGTCATCTCTGAAATCCAGTATCACCCGACCGACCCAACCCCGGCTGAAATCGGGGCCGGTTTCACCGATGAAGACGACTTCGAATTTGTCGAGCTTCACAATATCGGTGAGAGTCCGATGGATCTGACCGGCTTCACCATCCAGGGCGGAATCGTCGCGATTCTTCCTTCCGTCACGCTCACGAACGGTGAATATGCCGTGGTGGTCGCCAACACGAATGCCTTCCACGCCCGCTACACCAACGCGGCCATCCGCATTCTCTGTGTATCCGACGGCAAGTTGAGCAACAGCGGCGAAACCCTCCGGCTGGAAGACGCCCAGGGCGGCGTCATCACCTCCATCTCCTACAGCGATGGCGGCTCCTGGCCGGGACGAGCCGACGGCGATGGCAGTACGCTGGAAGTCATCGATTTCGCTGGTGACTTTTCCGACTCCGGCAACTGGCGTTCCAGCTCTGAATACGGCGGCACCCCCGGCGCAGCAGGAACGGGACCGGACAACCGCGTGGTCATAAACGAAGTGCTCACCCATACCGATCTGCCCCTCTGCGACACCATCGAACTGTTCAACACCACGGAAAGGGCCATTGATCTCAGTGGATGGGCGCTGAGCGATGCGACCTCCAACTACACAAAGTATGTCATTTCAACCGGTACGGTTCTGGCCGCCTACAGCTATATCTCCTTCAACGAAACCAACGATTTCAACACCTCCATGGGAGTGGACTCTAATGACTTCGCCCTCAGCGGCGCCCACGGCGATGATGTCTTCCTGATGGAGACCGATGCGCTGGGCCGGCCCATCCGGTTCGTGGACCGCGTGGAATTCGACGCGGCGATCAACAGCGAATCCTTTGGCCGCTGGCCCAACGGCTCGGGCCGCCTGGTGCCCATGAGCAGCCGCACTTTCGGCGCCATCAACAGCGGCCCGCGCGTGGGTCCCCTGCTGATCAATGAAATCATGTACAATCCGCCCTCCAGCAACGATTCGCTCGAGTTTGTCGAAATCTACAACCCCACGGTCTTCTCGGTGGACCTTACCCGCTGGGAACTGGATGGCGGAGTTGATTATCAATTCCCAACCAATGAACTTCTGGCCGCAGGGGCCACGCTGACCGTCACTTCCTTCAATCCCGAGAATCCCTCCAACAGCGCCCGGCTGGCAGAGTTCCGCTCCACCTACGGCCTCTCGACCAACACCCTGCTGGTCGGTGGTTACGATGGCCAGCTCGACAACGGCGGCGAACGCCTCCGCCTGCTGTACCCGGATACCCCGCCTATTGAAGAAACAAACTTCTACCCCATGCTCCTGATGGATGAAGTGAGATATGATGATGATGCCCCCTGGCCCCTCTCCGCAGATGGCGGCGGGGCCTCACTCAGTCGCCTGAGCCCCGCCGGATGGGGCGATGACGCCACCAACTGGACCGCGACCCTTCCGCCCACGCCAGGATCCAACGGCGTGCCGCCGGACACCCATTCCTTCACCGTGGTCTCGGCCCATGGCAGCCCCTATCCCGCTGTCGGCACCCATGACACGATCGCCGATATGCCGTTCACGAATTCCGTGTCGTCCCTGGAGACCGTCGGAGGGGCCCGCTACCTCTGCACCGGTTGGATGCTGGAAAGCAATGCCCCGCTCTCCGGCACCACCAACATCTTCTCGATGACCCTCACAAACGACGCCACCCTCACCTGGCTCTGGAACACCAATGTTGCCCTCCTTGTCTCCACCGGCCCCGGCGGCTCCGTGTTGCCGGCCAGCGGATGGCACCCTATCGGCAGCATCGTGGATATGGAAGCCACCGCGTCGAACGATTACACTTTTGCTGGATGGACCGGCGATACAAACACCATCATAGCCGGGGACCCAAGCTCCACATCCATCACCGTCACCGTGGACACCCCCGTTTCACTAACCGCCCATTTCGAGGCGGTCGCAGCAACCTATTATGTCTACCGTTATGGGTCCCATATCGCCCCCTATACCAACTGGGCCACCGCATCGACCTCCCTTCATGAAATCGTCGCGTACGTGCCTTCGGCGGCCACTGTGATCGTGGCAGCCGCTGTGTATACCCTCCCCGCCACCCTCTCCATCTCCAATGCCTTGCACCTGAAAAGCGCCAGCGGACCTGACGATACCATTCTCTATGGCGGCTGGACCCAGCGCGTTCTTCTCCTGTCCCATTCCAATGCCATCGTCGAAGGCTTCACCGTCACGGGCGGCGACAGCGGCGACAGCAGCGGCGGCGGTGTCCGCATTGATGACGGCGGACGCCTGATCAACTGCATCATTGACAGCAATTTCACGGATAAGAAAGGCGGCGGCGTGGCCATGATCGGCGGCGGAGAACTGCGCAACTGCCTTTTCTACTTCAACTACGCAGGGAACGAACGAGGGGGTGGACTCTACACCTACACCGAAGGGACATCGCCCCTCATTGAAAATTGCACCTTTACTCGCAACACCGCAAACGAAGGTGGAGGAATCTACCTGCTGAATGCCGCCACCCTGCGCAACTCGATCGTGTGGGGCAATGACGGTTCCTTCGGAACCTCCAATCTCTTTCTGGAAGGCGGCGGGCAGACCATTGAATACACGGATTCCGGCCCCATTCCGTCCGGCCCCGGCAATGCAGGCGCCGACCCCCGCTTCGTCGATGCCGCCGACCGGGACTTCCACCTCGCCCCCGATTCCCCCGCCATCAACGCGGGGATCTCCCGGCCCTGGATGGCCAACTCCGTTGATCTCGACGGGCGTTCACGCGAGATTTATGGCACCAACGATCTGGGGGCCTTTGAAGGCCTTCTCGACACTGTCGATTCCGACAGCGACCGGGTCGGCGACTGGCAGGAATCCTGCGCGGGGACGGACCCCTTCAGCGCAAGTTCGGTGCTGGATATTCAGACGGCTGTCCAAGACAGCGTCCCCGGCCAATTCGTAATGAGCTGGAGCAGCGCGACCGGCCGGACCTACCGCATCGCCTATGCCACCAACCTGCTACCCCCGGCGCTGTTCAATTCTCTGGCCTACAGCAACATCTCTGCCACCCCCCCCGCCAACTCGTTCACCGGATTGCTCCACTCCGAGGGCGCCGCCTACTACCGCATCGAGGTGGAATAAATTCCCGCCGCCCATGAGCGATCAATTCGACTCATCGGGTTTTGCTGCGGGACGAATCTCATAGACCATGTCTTCCGCTTTCCGCCGATTTCGTCGGGTCGGCACTTCATCCTCGGAACCCTCCACCCGCATCGAACCACCCTCATCCGTCAGATTCTGTCCGACGGAATACACGATGCCTTTCTCGGCTGAATAGCGGAAGGGTTCGCCATCAAATGGGTCGATCGGCACGGCCGCCAGATACGTCGGCACCAGGTCCTGCAGACTCTCCGGACAGCGCCCCTTCTCCCGTTCAAAGCGGTTGCAGGCCACGACCAGTTGAGCTCCCGCTACCCGGCTTTCCATAAAACATTTTTTTGCCATCACCTTATCAACTGCCGGTTCCAGCAAGGCCTGAAGGAGGCGGGAAATCCCGTTCGGCCGGAGAAGTGTCCAGAGACCTCCAGAATCTTCCACCGTGTCAGGGAGCTCCATTTCTGAATACAGAAGTGGCGTGTCCTCAATCATCACGCGGTAAAAATCTGCGAAGACCTGTTTCGACTTGTTTGGTTGAAAGAAATAGGAAGTTCCCGGAAATCGGTTCCATACAATATTCATGAAAGCTGAAGGTTCCTCATTGCCCGACAACGAGGCCAACTCATCCGGTCTTTTCTGCATATAGTCGATGACGCTCGTGGTGTATAAATATTCACTTTTCAGGGCCCGACTGAAACCACGGTCAAAGGAGACTGGTTTCTCCAGCGCGACCGCCAGTCGGGCCAGCTCCTGTTCCGGCATTCCCGGATCTGTTGCCAGATCCAGTACCTGGGCGAGACCCATCTCCACAACGGCGACCCCAACCAGATAGACGATTAAGCTGGGCGCATTCTGATGAACCAGATTGCCGAATTTCATTTCCAGAATACAGGCATCTGTCGCGGTTCGAAAATCCCCGCTCAATCGAAAATACTGAGCGCGCAGAGCATTCACCTTCGCTATTTCCAACCATGGATGGATATAGGGAAACACGGTTTGAAAATCCTCTAACGGAGGCATCTGGCAGATCGAACAGTCTGTCCCCCGCTGAATCAGGGAGAAGCAGTCCGAATTCGACTCCGCCACTTCCTGAACTGCCGCCGGATCCACCGGTATGTCATTGAGATATTGGGTCATCAGCTCCGGCTGCTCTGGAGGCTGCAGCACATTGGTGGCCTGAAGAAAATAGGTATAGGCATTGTCCTCCGGCGCCACCTCAAGACGCTCCACGTTAAAGAAGGATTCATCCGGCGGCGGAATATCCCGCGAGGCCAGCTTGATTCCCACTTGAAACAACCCAACCCCCACCATCACCACCACCGCCAGAATGGTCAGACCCTTTTTCATGCGGACAGCCTATCATCCGCCACACGAATCCCACAATGCCCCTTCCGCCCCGATACGGTCAGTTGCCGCATCAGTTGTCCATGGTATGGAAACTATTTTCGCGATTTTTCCATGGTATGGAAGAAATGTTTCCATGGTGTGGAAAACTTCTGTTCCGAGCTCATGGCGCAACTAAACCGCCGCGTGAAAAACGGGCTTCAGCTTTTCAACTCGCCGCGTTCAGCCAGATGGAGAAGGAACTCTCCGAGGGCCTGCGCCAGTTCATCACGGGTATGGCGGTAGGCTTCGATGGATAACCCATATGGATCGACCACGTCCCGGAGTTCTTCCAGACCAAAGCTGTGCACCAGAAAGGTTTTTTCTTCTGCCTCAGGAGCCTGCCGAATGATTTCCCGCCAATGTCCTTCCGTCATGGTCAGGATCACAGCGGCTTCGTTCAGCATCGACCGGGTCACCGGTCGGCTGCGATGCGCGGAAATATCGATTTTGATTTCGGCCATGGCCTGGACGGCCTCAGCGGAAGGCAATCCGCCGGGTCCCGTCATCACACCTGCCGACTCCGCGATCCAGCCGGACTCCTTCAGATGTGCGTTCAGCCAACCCTCGGCCATCGGGCTGCGACAGGTGTTCCCCGTGCAGACGACCAGGATTTTTTTCAGCTGGTTGTGCTCCGCCATATCCAATTCTTATTCTGGATTCTGAATCCTGACTACTGAATTCTTCTTCTAGTACGCCTTCGACATCAGCACGCGCTGGGCGCTGGGCTTTCCTGTCAGGATGCAGGTGCCGGCACCGCGACCGGCTTCGGGAATCTGATCCTCGAACGGGAGACAGCGGATGCTGGTTTCATAGCGCTTGGCCATTTCGTCTTCATCTGCGCCGGTTCCCGCCCAGTGCACCCAGGCAAAGCCGCCGTCACTGTCCTTGAAGAAGGCTTCGAAAGCCTCCAGAGAATCGATGATGCGTGTACGCTTTTCGCGCTGAATGCGCGCACGCTCCAGCAACTCTGTTTGCAACGTATCCATCAGGGCGGTCATGCCTTCAATGGCCTCTTCACGCGGCAGGAACTGCTTCTTTCGTTTGCGGAGTTCCTGCTCGGTCTCACCGTCCTGCTCGATCACAAAGCGGCGCACCACACACAAGGATCCCTTCTCGAGATCACGCGGACCGATTTCAATGCGGACGGGCACACCCTTGCGCTCCCACTCGTAGTACTTCGCCCCGGGCTGCATGCCTTCGCGATTATCCACCTTCACCAGCAGCCCCTTCGCGCGGAGCGCCTCGGCCACCGCCTTCGATTCGGCTTCCGTCGCGACCTGCTCTTCGGGCTTCTTATAGATCGGAACAATCACAACCTGAATCGGTGCCAGCTTCGGAGGCAGGATCAATCCATTATCATCTGAATGGGTCATAATGAGCGCACCGATCAGGCGCGTGGACACACCCCAGCTCGTCGCATGCACGTATTCCTGTACGCCTTCTTTATTCAGGAACTTCACATCCGCGCTCTTGGCAAAATTCTGGCCGAGATAATGACTGGTTCCCATCTGTAGGGCCTTGCCGTCCTGCATCATGCCTTCGATGGACTGCGTATCGATGGCACCGGCAAACCGCTCGCCCTCGGTTTTGTGTCCGCGCACCACGGGCACGGCCATCACATTTTCGGCGACATCGGCATAGACCGCCAGCATGCGCGACACTTCTTCGCGGGCTTCCTCTTCCGTGGCGTGAGCGGTGTGCCCCTCCTGCCACAGGAACTCGGTCGTCCGCAAAAACAGGCGGGTCCGCATCTCCCAGCGCACCACATTCGCCCACTGATTGATCAGCAACGGCAGGTCGCGATAGCTCTGAATCCAGTTGCGGTACTGCTCCCAGATGATGGTTTCGCTGGTCGGGCGAACCACCAGAGGCTCTTCCAGTTTGGATTCGGGATCCACGACTACTTTGCCATCGATGGACTTCAGTCGGTAGTGCGTCACTACCGCGCACTCTTTCGCGAAGCCGGCGGCGTGCGACTCCTCCTTGGCCATAAGCGACAGCGGAATAAACAGCGGGAAGTAGGCATTCACATGGCCGGTCGCTTTGAAGCGGTCATCCAGCTCGCGCTGCAGCTTCTCCCAGATGGCATAGCCGTGCGGCTTAATCACCATGCACCCGCGAACGGACGAATGATCGGCCATGTCGGCGCGCTTCACGATATCCAGATACCACTGCCCGTAATCCTGCGAGCGCGGTGTAATACCGTCAGACTGAGTCTGGGGCTGTTTCTGCTTCTGCTGATTTTGTTGTGCGCTCATAATTCCCTCCGCCCTTAAAATTACATATTCTTGACGATGGCTTCGCCAAACGCCGAGCACTTGATTTCAGTCGCGCCTTCCATCAGTCGCGCAAAATCGTAGGTCACGGTCTTCTGTTCGATGGCCTTTTCGACACCCTTCACAATCAGATCAGCCGCTTCGGTCCAGCCCATGTAGCGGAGCATCATCTCGCCGGACAGAATCAGGGAACCTGGATTCACTTTGTCAAGATTCGTATATTTCGGCGCGGTTCCATGAGTGGCTTCAAAGATAGCGGTCCCATCCGTGTAATTGATATTCGCGCCCGGGGCGATGCCGATGCCGCCGACACAGGCCGCCAGCGCATCCGAAATATAGTCGCCATTGAGGTTCAGCGTGGCAATCACATCGTATTCCTCCGGACGCGTCAGTAATTGCTGCAAAAAGGCGTCGGCAATCACATCCTTGATGATGATCTTGCGACCGGTCGTCGGATCGGTCAGTTCATGCCAGGGACCGCCGTCCAGCGGCACGGCACCGAAGTCTTTACAGGCTGTCGCATAGCCCCAGTCGCGGAAACCACCTTCTGTGAACTTCATGATGTTGCCCTTGTGGACCAGCGTCACGCTGCGACGGCCATTTTCAATCGCATAACGGATGGCGGCCTTCACCAGACGGCGAGTGCCCTCTTCCGAGACCGGCTTGATGCCGATGCCGGAGGTTTCCGGGAAGCGGATTTTGGTCACGCCCATCTCATTCTGCAGGAAATCGATGACTTTCTTCACTTCCGGCGTGCCGGCGGCCCATTCGATACCCGCATAGATATCTTCCGAGTTCTCACGGAAAATGACCATGTTGGTCTTCTCCGGATGCTTCACGGGGCTGGGCACTCCCTGGAACCAGCGAACGGGACGCAGACAGACATACAAGTCCAGTTCCTGGCGCAGGGCCACATTCAGGCTGCGAATGCCGCCGCCGATCGGGGTGGTCAGAGGGCCTTTGATGGAAACCAGGTAATCACGGCAGGCCTGCAGCGTCTCTTCTGGAAGCCAGGTGTTCTCGCCATACACTTCGTTGGCCTTCTCACCGGCATAAATTTCCATCCACTCAATCTTGCGTTTGCCGCCATACGCATTCTCGACAGCGGCATTCCAGACGCCCATTGCGGCACGGGTGATATCCGCCCCGATGCCATCGCCTTCAATAAAAGGCAAAATGGGATGGTCCGGGACCTGCAAGTGGCCGTCGGCACCCAGGGTGATCTTCTGTCCGTCGGCCGGAATCGTCAATTTGCTGCTGCTCATTTTTACTGTCCTTTCAAAGTGGAGGAATTCGCACGGATGTCCCCTGATCGGCGGAGATTCCCATCCGTGGATTGGAATCCGGAGACTTTTCCACACTGGACGAATTTGGTCAAAACAAACCGTTTCACCCAGCTCAGCCTCCCGGAGAGCGAGACTCCTTCATTTTACTTCCCACAAGGCCGATCATGCACATCACCAGCGGATGCGGATTGGGCGCCATCTCCCAGATTTTCCTCTCCTGACAGACGACCGCGCCCTCTTCCAGAATCGCCAGATGTCGGCAGGTGGCTCGCCGGGAGGCACCGATAGATTTCTGTAATGTATTCAAAGCACTGGGGCCGCTCAACAGAACCTGGACCAAATGGAGTCGGCACGAGTGGGAAAAGGCCCTAGCGATCCGGATTGTTTCCAGCTCAGCCTCTTCCGTAGCCGAGGCCAGGACGCTCCTCATAGCCAACAGCAGCGGTTTGGCTGAAGCCACCTGCGGGTCGGGGACCGGTCGATACTGCACCCACCGACCGCAACGAACGGCCTGAACCAGCCCGCGAGATTGCAACCGCCGCAATTCCTGACTCGCCCGGGACTCTGAAATATACACTTGCTCGGCCAGGCGGGTCACGCCCTGATCGGGGATCTGCAGGATCTGGCTCAGTAGCTTCAAACGCGTCGGCCCCGCCAGCACCCGGCATGTTCTCCAAAGGGTCGGATTCAATCCCATTTGATTTTCCTATTTCTTCCACACATTATAATGTTTAGTTGTTCTCATTCGTCCATTATACACAATGGATACATATAATTATTGAGATATGCCCATAAATAGATTACTACACATTATAATGTTTAGTACACCCTTTTCCAGAACAACTCCTCGTCTCTCCACGGGTTTTGCCTGTTCATTCCTGCATTCCCCTAGTATTCTGAAACACATGAAAAGGCCGTTGAAAGAGGCTCCGGCGCAGTACCAGATTTCGCTCTCACGGATTAAAGATCTGCCCGGGCACCGCCGTCCGCGTGAACTGGCCCTAGATGCCGGAGTGGAGAATGTCCCGGATGAGGTGCTGGTGGCCATCCTGTTGCGAGCCGGGATCGCCGGTCAAAGCGTAATCGATCTGGCCCGGCAGGTCCTGGATCTCAATCAGGGATCCCTTTCTTTCCTGGCGGAGGCCAGCCACGATGAACTCTGTGCCATTAAGGGAATTGGAACAGTCAAAGCCCTTGAGCTGCGCGCCGCACTGGAGTTGGGACGACGGGCCGCGCATCAGGAAACGGAACGACTGCCCTTGATCCGGGAGCCGAAACATGTGCTGTCTCTCCTGCAAAAGGAGACCGCCCAACTGGACCAGGAGGTCTTCTGGGTCCTGTTGCTGGACCAGAAGTATCGGCTGAGGCGCGCACCCGTTGCCGCCACTAAAGGAATCCTCAATGCCAGCCTGGTCCATCCCCGGGAAGTCTTCCGTGAAGCCATCCGGATGGCGGCGGCGGCCGTCATTGTGGCCCATAACCACCCCTCCGGCGACCCCACTCCCTCCGCCGAAGACATCCAAATCACCCGCCAACTGCTCGAAACGGGGAAGGTCGTCGATATTCAACTGCTGGATCACATCGTCATCGGCGGGAAACGCCCCCATCCCGCGCCGTATACCAGCCTCCGGGAGGCCGGACTCGTCGATTTTTCATGACACAGGCATCTTCATTGACAAACGGAGCCCCATTCCCTTCAATATGATCGATTTTTCAACCTATTGGGGAGTAAACTATTTTTATGAAAAATGTTGTCATATTCTGGGTCGCTGTTGCGGTTTTTGCCACCGCAACCTGCTGTGCTTCTGCGCAGGAGGTAAAACTCTTTGCCGATCAATCCTTCCAGCCTTCGTTGCAGGAAATCGTACCGCTGTTCACCGAACAAACCGGCTTTGAAGTCGAATTGTCCATCGGGCGTTCCTCCATCCTGGCCAATCGGATCCGTTCCGGCATTCCGGCGGACCTGTTCTTCCCGGCCAGCGAAGAAGTGATGAAGCAGATGATGAGCAAAGGCCTTGTGGATGTGGCCCTCAAGCGCAACATCCTGATCCTGCCCGGCATCAAGAGTGCCGAGGAAGAAATCGAACCGGAACCCCAATATATCGCGGCAGCGGTTCTGACCCAGGCCGCCAACCGCCTCCAGGCCATGGCTCTGCTTGAGTTTCTGACCTCCCAAACCGCCCGCGATGCGTTCGCCCGTCAGGGCTTTGCGCTGCCGTAAGGAGACTCCAGCTCAATCCCCCGCGCTTCTGCCTCTTGGGCTTCGGCCACCCGCCCCTGATGCCGGAGGCAGACCGCCAGATTGTTCCAGCCCTTCGGCCCTTCAGGACGGACTTCCACCGCGTGCCGAAGCAGCCGTTCAGACTCCGCCCAATTCTCCTCTCTGCCTTCCAGAATGCCCCAGGTGATCCAAGCCGAAGCCGCCTGCGGATTGGCCTCCACCGCTGCCTCATAAAAGGCGCGGGCGCCATCCGAATCGCCCGCCTCTTCCCTCAGCAGTCCCAGCCAGGTCGCGGACGTTGCACTGTCTGGATTCTGGAAGTAGGCGGCGGACCACAGGTGTTCCGGCGATTCCCACTGGCCCAGCCGCATCAGCAGCAGCAGCGCATAGATGGCCGCCATCGAAGCCAGCCCCAGCCGCCTCGCCCGGCGCGTCTGGTGCGATAGCACCCACGCGGCCAGAAGCGCAAACCCAGGCACAATGGACACCAGATAACGATCTGCCACCGGATGCAGCAGAGGAAAGATATTCGATACCGGCAGAAAGAAAATCAGCATCCAGAGCAGTCCCAGCGAGACCAGAGGTGCCGCGATGCGAGCACGCCAGGCCCCCCAGCCGCACAGAGCCAGCCAACACGCACCCGCCGCAAACTCAGCAGAAAATGGAGAGGCAACCGCCTCAAAGCCCGGCGTCACATTCAAGGGCCAGGGAATGACCAGCAGTCGCAAGGTTCTCGTCCACAGCGCCGGCATGGACCACACCGTCTCCGGGAAACGAAGGGATTCCCCGTTCCAGGATCCGCCGACTCCCTGCAGGGCTGTCGGCAGCAGAAACCACAGGACGAAGAAACCGGACGCCAGAGCGCCGCAGCCCAACAGTGCATTCCACCGCGGGCGACGCGCTTTAGGAAAAGCCGCGGGGAACAGGAACATCAGAACACCCAGCAGAAGCGGCATCACCACGGCGGTTTCCTTCGACAACAGCGCCAGAACCAGCAACAGCCCGCCCGCAATGCGTTTGAGGACGGCATCTGCCGAGGTCTTCAAAAAACAGTGCAGCGAAGCGAGAATAAACAGCAGACACAAGACATCCGCACGGAATCCCGGCGCATGCACCGCCTCGGTCATCACCGGATGGAGGGCAAACAGCACCCCGGTGGCCACCATGACATATCCCTTCCCTGTCAGCCGCCAGAGCAACCCCATCAGCAAAGCGGCACACCCGAGATGCAGCAGCAGGCTGGTTACGCGCCATCCCGCCGGCTGCAGGCCATAGAGCGAACGATCCACAAAATAGGTCACCAGCACCGCCGGACGCCGGCCATTGATCACCTGCGGATCCCCGAGAGTCTTCCCCTTCAGAACCGGAGTGAGATTCGCTGGATTTTCCAAAAAAGCATTTTCTGACAACATCCCGATATCGTCATACAAAAACGGATACGAAAGCCCCACCAGCCATGGCGAGGCTATCACCCCCAGCAACAACACCCATTTCCATGCTTGTTTCATGCCAAGCATTGAAAGCACACCCCGCCCGCTTGTCAACGCCTCCTTTTTTCCTTTTCCCTTTCCTTGACCTTCCCCTACACTCGGCTTGTGCAAAAAAAACATTCCATTCCCGCCTGTCTCATTCTTGCCGCTATCCTCTTTTCCATGATGGCACCCTCTTCTGTGTATGCCGCCAAAAAATGGCGGGAATACACGGATTGCGTCCTCATTCCCAACAAGGCGAATGACGGCGACAGTTTTCATGTAAAGCCGGGCAACCGTAAAACGACCACCTATCTGTTCCGGCTCTATTTTGTCGATACCCCCGAATCCGAAAAATCACTCCCGGAACGGTTGCAGGTGCAGGCCGACTATTGGGGAATTGCCAGTCAGGCGGATGTCGTCAAAGCCGGCAAGGAAGCCACCAAGTTTACACATGAATTCTTGAAAGACGGCTTCACGGTTCAGTCCCGCCTCTCCGATGCACTGGGCCGCTCCAAGAAAGACCGGGACTATGCGATGGTCATGGTGGATGGGAAGGACCTGGGAACCGAACTGGTTCGTAACGGTCTGGCCCGTGTCTTTGGCAACGGCACCGATCTGTCTGAACTGGATGGCTATAATCGAACGGCATCCTCCTGGTGGAAACGTCTTCGCGGCGCGGAAATGGAAGCCAAAAATGCCAAACGAGGAGCCTGGGCCTACTCCGGAGCGCCGGTCTCCCGTATGGATGCTCTCTTTGCACCACGTCAGGTGGAGGAGCAGGACGTGGTCCTCACCCGCCCCATCTATATGTATCCGCTCGACCAACCCAACGGGCAGCGCCCGATGGGACAGGTGAAAGCCGGCCTGACGGTTCATGTTATCAAAGGCGTGTCCCCCACTCGGGCCCAAGTGAGCTTCACCACCTCTTCCGGGCAGGTCTACGAAGGCTTGGCGCAGTTCTCCGATCTGGGCCTCTAAGGAATTCACCATGTTCAATCTGCCCACCTATCTTTCTTCCGGCTCGCAGTGGATTGAAGAAGCTCTGGACCGATTGGTTCTTCCTGCCGACACCCGCCCGGCTCCCCTTCACGCCGCGATGCGCCACAGCCTGTTTGCCGGCGGCAAGCGCCTGCGCCCGATTCTCTGCATCGCCGCCGCCGAGGCCTGTGGTGCCAAACGCGGAGCCGCCCTCTTCCCTGCAGCTGCTATCGAATGTCTTCATACCTACACCCTCATCCATGATGATCTTCCCTGTATGGACAATGATGAATTACGACGGGGCGTCCCCACCTGCCACAAGGTATACGGGGAAGCCATCGCCCTTCTGGCTGGCGATGCCCTTCAGTCTCTCGCCGTTGAGCTTGCGGCTCAGAGCCCAGTCGCCCCTCTTGAGATTGTGAAAGAACTGGTGGATGCTTCCGGCTCGGTCGGCGTCGTCGGCGGACAGGTCGAGGATATGCTCGGCGAAAGTCTGCCGCCGGATGCCGAACGTCTGCAGTATATTCAGCAGCACAAAACGGGAGACCTGATCGTGTGCGCCTGCCGTATGGGCGTTCTCGCCAGCGGCGGCTCCCCCGACACCCTTGAAGCCGCCACCCGCTACGGAAACGCCATCGGCGAGGCCTTCCAGATCGCCGATGACCTGCTGAATGTGACCTCCACGGCGGATCAGCTAGGAAAGGCCGTCGGCACCGATGCCGATCGCGGCAAAATGACCGCTCTCTCCGTCTACGGGTTGGACGGAGCGAAAGACCGACTCCAGAAATTGATCCAAACCGCCCTAGCCTCTCTCTCCGGATTTCCCGGCGATACCGCCCCCCTGGCCGCTCTGGCGAATCACGTCGCCACCCGCAAAAATTAAACGGAAACAGCTTGGTTCACACAAAGACGCCTTTGCGTGAGACCTCTTATCTTTTCCGTACAATTTCGACGGCAACGCTCTTCGTATGAGGCAATGCACCCGGTTTATCCACCACGACCCGGACACTCTTGACCCGGCGATGTTTCAGACAACTTTCGGCGACAGCCTCCGCCAACGCCTCGATCAGCTGGAAGCGACCGGTTTTGGCCACGGCAATGGCATCGTTCTCAATCAACTCGTAATTCAGCGTATCCTCGATCCGATCCGATGTTGCGGCCCGACGGGTATCGCATTCCAGCGACAGATTCATGAGGACCGGCCGCTTCTGTCCGCGTTCCGCCGGATACACCCCCAGCACACACTTCACCTTCAGATTCCGAAGATGGATCCAGTCACCGCCTACGGGAGTCCGGTGGCGGGTACTGGATTTGGGCCTGATCGCTTCATTTTTCATGGACCCCAGCATACCCCCGTAAAAATTCTTCCGCAACCCCGGGCCCTCGGGTATTCTTTTTCCCCAACAGCGAAGGAAAACTGATGGCTCCAAAACTGACCCCGAAAATCATTCTCGAAGGCACGCGCCTGACCTTCAAAACCGAGATTGCATTTGAACTGAACGAGCATCCGCGCATCGTCGGGCCCCGCCGTTATCGCTATCACTCCCCCCTCGTTTCCGGCGAATGGTGCGCCTTCACAAATTTCCCATGGGGGCGCGGCCTGATCAATTTCGAGCCGCAGGAGGAAGCGATGGCCATGGAGACCTATGCCACCTGGGTGCGCCTGTTTGAGTTGCAGCGCTTCTATTCCTGGATCGTCGACCGCTTTCACCTCTCCACCCGAATGTTCCAGCTCATGACCTATGGGAAGGACTACGATTTTCACTGGCTGGAGGAGCGGCTCCTTCCCCTCAATTTCCGACTGGTCTACTGCACTCGCTCCGCCGAGTCCTTTGAAGCCGCCCGCGAGCGGCGTCTGAAGGTTTCCGGCAAGCCGGAGCAATATGACGATCTGAACCTTTTTATCCGCGAACAGGAGCTGCTGGACCGGCTGGTTAGTGAGACGATTCTGCCCGTCCTGAAACTGGACATGTCCGACAACAATATTCCCGCAGCGGTGGATCGGATTGCCGATTGGATGGAGTCCACCGGCGGGCTGTGGATGGAGAATTGACGAGATGCTAAAAAGCCGTTTGACCCGCATCCCGCGCTTGCGGGAACTCCCGCCATCCGATAGCGTTAGAGCCACAGACAGGAGCGCACACGATGAGTAACACGCCGAAGAACAGAGAACATTGGGGCAGCTCATGGGGATTCATTCTGGCCGCAGTCGGATCCGCAGTCGGACTGGGGAACATCTGGAAGTTTCCCTACATCACCGGGGAGAACGGTGGCGGCGCCTTTGTGCTGGTCTACCTGATCTGCATCGCGGTGATTGGGGCACCTGTCATGATCTGCGAATTTGCCCTCGGCCGCCATACCCAGCGGGACCCGGTCGGTGCCTTCAAGGCCCTCACCCCGAAGAACTCCGTCCTGGCTCATCTGGTCGGGATGGGCATGTTGCTGGCCGGACTTTTTCTTCTCCTGTTCCACAGCTGGGGCTGGGGAACCATGCTCTTTATCCTCGGAATTTTGGTCTTCAAATACAGCTGGGTGCTGGTCGGTGTCATGGGTGTGATTGCCGGATTCACCATCCTCTCCTTCTACAGCGTGGTCGCCGGCTGGACGCTCGGATATATCTGGAAAGCGGCGACGCTCCAGCTCAACTTCTCCGACGTCGCCATGGCCAAGGAACACTTCGAAGTCTTCAAGCTGAATCCCTACTGGGCGGTCGGATGCCATTTTGTCTTTATGCTGCTCTGCGTTCTGATTGTGTATCGGGGAATCAAATCCGGCATTGAGCGCTGGTCCAAGATTCTGATGCCGGTGTTGTTCTTCATCATCCTCGCCCTCATCATCCGCAGCCTGACCCTTCCCGGCGCCATGGCCGGCGTCCGATTCTATCTCACCCCCGATTTCAGCAAGATCAACACCGACAGTGTCCTGCTCGCGCTGGGTCATGCCTTCTTCTCGCTCAGCCTTGGCATGGGCGCCATGATCACCTACGGCAGCTATATGAAGAAGGAGCAGAACCTGTTCACCTCCATGCTGGCGGTGGTGGGTCTGGACACCCTGATCGCCCTGATGGCCGGTCTGGCAATTTTCCCTGCTGTCTTTGCAATGGGATTTGCTCCCGATGCCGGGCCCGGTCTGGTCTTCCAGGTGCTGCCCACCGTCTTCAATCAGATTCCCTTCGGTGCCTTCTGGGCGTTCCTGTTCTTCATGCTTCTCTTGATTGCCGCCCTGACTTCCGGCATCAGTCTGCTGGAAGTGGTCACCGCCTATTTTGTCGATGAAAAGGGATGGACGCGCCATCGCGCCACCATGGTCTTTGGCGGAGTCATCTTCCTGCTGGGAAGTCTTTGCGCCCTCAGCGTCGCCAATTGGGAGCGGCTGGAATGGATCCACTCCTTCCTGCTGAAGGTCTTCGGCAGCACCAAAGGCTCCTTCTTCGACACCATGGATAATCTGGCATCCAACTGGCTTCTGCCGCTGGGCGGGCTGATGATCTCCGTCTTCGTGGGCTGGGTCTGGGGCACGAAACATGCCGTGGATGAAATCCGCCAGGGCTCCCATAACTTTGCGGATGTTCATCTCATCAGCCTGCTTGCCGGCCTGAAGGACGATCCCTCCCACAGCTCCGGTGTGCACCCCCTCACGCTCGCCTCGCTTTGGGGCATCTTCATCCGTTTTATCAGCCCGGTGGCGGTACTGATCGCTTTCCTGCACACCATCGGCTGGCTGAAACTCAACTGATTCCCGATAGGAGACGATCTCATGGACGAACCCACTTCTGTTCCCCCTGCCCCGAAGCGCACCGCTTGGGACATCATCAAATCCCTCTCTCCCGTCACCATTGCCGGGCTGGCACTGATTCTGGTTTTCCTCTACGGCCTGTCCGTGGACACCTACGTGATCCGGTGGTGGCTGATGATGCCCCTCGCCGCCGCGGGCTGCGGACTCTTCCTGGTACAGCGTCGCCGCACCTCCGGCGCGGAAGCCCGCATCTGCACGGTTGGTTTCTGGCTGATGCTCATCCTCTTTCTGGTGCGCGATGCCGCCCTCTCGAGAGAACTTGCCAACCTGTTCGATACGGTCAACCACTACAAAGGCCAAGCCGGAGAGTTCAGTAACGCCCTGAATGATTTCTTTATGGGCACCGGCCACTGACCGGTTCCGTTCTGCTGCGGCTCCATCCTCTTCAAAGGTTTTCCATGGTATGGAAACCATTTTCGCAATTTTTCCATGGTATGGAAAAAATGTTTCCACAGTGTGGAAAACTCGTCAGGTGTTTCGCTATCGCCAACCGACGGCAGGTTTCCTATCGTGGCAGTTCCCATGTTGCCTATCTATGACATCCGAGAGGACCTGACCGCTGCGCTGAAGCGGTCGCGGCGGATTATCCTGACCGCGCCGACGGGATCCGGCAAATCCACGCAGGTGCCGCAGATGCTGGCGGACATGGGCATCCTGGATGGCGGCAAGGTCGTCATTCTGCAGCCCCGGCGGCTGGCCACGCGATTGCTGGCAGCACGCGTCGCCGAAGAGCGCAACACACGCCTCGGCGGCGAGGTGGGCTATCAGATCCGGATGGAATCGGTCTGCGGCCCCAAGACGCGCATCCATTTCGAGACCGAGGGCATTCTGCTGCGGCAGATGCTGTCGGACCCGGATCTGTCCGGGGTCTCGGCTATCGTCTTTGATGAATTCCATGAGCGGCATGTCTATGGCGATGTAACGCTGGCACAGGCCCTGCGCATCCAGCAGACCACGCGGCCGGATCTGATTCTGATGGTGATGTCGGCGACGCTGGACACGCGCCTGCTTCAGCCGTATATGGAACCCTGTGAACTGGTCCATTCCGAAGGCCGGGCCTTCCCGGTGGATATCGAACACATCGCCAAGCCGCTGCATCCTGTTCACGACAAGCCGTGGGATGCCGCCGCTGCCGCCTATGAGAAGGCGACACGCGATGGGAACAACCCGGGCGACACGCTGATCTTCATGCCGGGTGGATACGAAATCCAGCGTACGATTGATGCCCTGCGAAACTGCAGTGCCGCCAAGGGAGCCCTCCTGCTTCCGCTGCATGGCGAACTGCCCCCGCGAGAGCAGGATGCGGCCGTGGCCCGTTATGACCGCAAAAAGATTGTCGTGGCGACGAATGTTGCGGAGACCTCGCTGACGATTGATGGCATCCAACTGGTAATCGATGCCGGACTGGCGCGGGTGGCACGGTTTGATCCCTGGCGAGGCATCAATACGCTGCTGATTGAAAATATCTCCCACGCGTCCGCCGACCAGCGGGCCGGGCGCGCGGGGCGCACGGCGCAAGGCCATGCCATACGCCTGTGGACCCAAGCGGAGCACGATGGCCGGGCGAGCCACGATCTGCCGGAAATCAAGCGCGTGGATCCCTGCGAAATCATTTTGACGCTGAAAGCACTGGGAGTAGAAGACATTGAAACCTTCAACTGGTTGGAGGCGCCGGAGCCTAAAGCACTGGAACGCGCCCTGACCCTGCTGCGTGATCTGGGTGCACTGGATGCCGATGGCGCCCCCACGGAACTGGGTCTGCGCATGCTGTCATTCCCGCTGCACCCGCGCTATTCGCGAATGCTTCTGGCCGCCGCCGAGCGCGGGGCTGTGAAACCGATTGCCCTGATTGCGGCCATTGCCCAGGGCCGCCCCATTTTGGTGCGCAAGGCCGGGAAACAGGCCGCGGAGGAGCGGCGTGATGTACTGGGTGACAGCGGCGGGTCCGACCTGCTTCTCCTGATGCGGGCCTGGAACTATGCACGGCACCACCGGTTCGACTTGAACCGCTGTCGCAAGCTGGGTATTCATGCAGCCGCTGCACGGCATGTAGGCCCGCTCTGGGATAATTTTTTACGCATTGCCGAACGGCAAGGTCTCCCTATTGAAACTTCGCCGCCTGAGGATGAAGAAATCGCCAAATGCGTACTGATCGGATTTTCGGATCAGGTGGCGCATCGGATGGATCGGGGCACGCTTCGTTGCGAACTGGTCCATAAGCGCCGCGGCGAACTCGCCCGCGAATCGATTGCGGATGAAGCCTCGATGCTGGTGGCGAACGAGATCAACGAAATCGGGCGCGGCGACGGCGAAGTGAACGTCCTGCTGACGCAGGCCACCGCCATTCAGGAAGAGTGGCTGCGCGAACTGTTTCCTGATGATTTCTCAGAGCGCGTGACCGTGGAATGGGATTCCAGCGGGCGGCGCGCGGTCGCCCGGCGCGAAATCGTATTTCGCGATCTCCCCCTCTCTTCGCGTCCGCTCGAGCCCCCTCCCGCTGAGGAAGCCGCGCAACTGCTGGCCAAAGAGGTGATGGCCGGGAACTGCGTCCTCAAGGAATGGAACCGGGCTGTGGACCAGTGGATCGAGCGCGTGAATCTGCTGGCGAAAACCTGGCCGGACTGGGAACTGCCGGTTTATGACGAGGCGGCCAAAGAACTTCTGATTCAACAGATCTGCCATGGGGCTGTTTCGTTTAAAGAGATCAAGACCCGGCCGGTCCTGCACACTGTGAAATCACTGCTATCGCAATCGCAACAGTCCCTCGTGAACAAGCACATGCCCGAGCGGGTGGAGCTGTCCAACGGGCGCAGCGTGAAGGTGCAGTACGAATCCCCCGCCGAGCCCTATGTATCCGCACGGATCCAGGAGCTGTTCGGAGTGAAAACGCTTCCGGAGCTGGCCTCCGGTCGTATTCCGCTGGTGATTCACATTCTCGCCCCCAGCCAGCGGCCGGTTCAGATTACGAAAGATCTGCCCGGGTTCTGGCGGGATCATTATCCGAGGGTGAAGAAGGAGATGGCCCGGCGATATCCCAAGCACAAGTGGCTTTAGAAAGAAGAATTCAGGAGTCAGAAGACAGAAGTTAGAATGGGAATCAAATCCATTTCTGTCCAGCCGTGAACCGGACGAAAACCTAGGTTTCGTCGGCCATCCGGTGCAGATGACAATCCATAATCGGGCAGGCCTTCTCCCAACCGAGTTTCATCTTCCCCTGATCGAGCAGAATCTGAGCGAACTCCTCCACCACCGGCTGACGATCGGCGCCCTGAACCGTTTGCATCTGATGACTCAATTCCTGACGGCGGCGTTCGATATACCGGCGCCAGATGGACAGAATCATGTCCTGAACGGCCTTGGTCGCATTCATATCCTCTTCCGTGCTCACCAGCTTGTTCTGCGCATTGACCACCCGGGCCGCCAGCTCTTTGCAGGCTTCGTCCTCATCATCGAGCGCCGCCATGAGATCGAGCTCATCCTCTTCGGCGAGCACCTGAATCACGGCGCGGCAGATGGGATCGGAAATCAACGGATACGGAAGCCAGCGGCGGACCAGCCCTGAGATCTCTGGATCCTCCGAAGCTCCCAGCAGTGTCGCCAGCTCTACTTCATCCACCGGATGTTCTGCAGGCGGTCCAGCCGGGCGAGTCTGTGCCGACCGGTTCGCATAAGGCCGGGTTTTCTTCTGCACGGCCCGGCGCAAATCGCTTTGCAGTGCATCCAGACTGACGCCGAGAGCCGAGCCCGCTTCCCGAAGCATCTGTTCGGTCTGCACGGCCCCCTGCGCATGGGTGGCCAGATCCACCACGGCACGGATGGCACGCATCAGCCCTTCCTGCGTATCGATATTGCCGCGCTCTTTGAACATCCCGATCAGAAAGCCCATGGGGGTCATGGCGTCATCCAGCAGTTTCTGGAAGGCCTCGGGGCCTTTCGCCAACAAAAGGGTGTCGGGGTCTTCGCCCGCCGGAAGAGAAGCGAGGGAGACCGTCAGTCCTTCCGCGATGAGAATTTCCGCACTGCGGAGAGCGGCTTTCCGGCCGGCGGCATCGGCATCGAGAACGATGATGGCATGATCGGCATATCGCTTCAGCAGGCGGGCATGCTGTTCGGTAAAGGCAGTGCCTTGAGAGGCCACGGCATTTTTAAATCCGGCCAGATGGCAGCGGATACAGTCAATCTGACCTTCGCACAGCAGAGCGGTCTTTGAATCGAGGACGTCGCGCTTGGCTTTATCCAGACCGAAAAGGAGGCGGCTCTTCCGAAATACCGGGGTCTCCGGTGTATTCACATATTTGCCGCCGGATTTTTCATCGGGCTTGAGAATGCGGCCGCTGAATCCGACAGCGCGACCCAGTTCGTCGCGAATGGTGAACATGACCCGTCCCCGGAACCGGTCATATTGATTCCCCTTTTCATTGCTGGAGAGGAGGCCGGCCATCTCCAGCACCTTCATTTTGGCACTGTTTTTGGCGCCGGCTTTGTCGCTGAGAAATCCCCATCCATCGGGGGCGAAGCCGATGCCCCATTCCTTGCAGGCATCGACGTCCAGTGAACGACCCTTCAAGTAGGCACGCGCATCGGCCGCCTCGGGACTCTTCAGGAGTTCTTTCAGAAAACTTTTGGAGGCCTGTTCGTTAACCTTGAAGAGCTCATCCTTGCCGGGGCCTTCTTTCTTTCCGGAGTGGGATTCATCAAACTGAACCGCAATCCCGGCACGCGAAGCCATCAGCTTCAATGCGGTCGGAAAATCCACATTCTCGTAGAGCATGACAAACTTGAAGACATCGCCGCCCGCGCCACAGCCAAAGCAGTGGAAGGCCTGGCGCGCCGGATTGATGCTGAACGACGGTGTCTTTTCCTTGTGAAACGGACAGAGGGCCTTGGATGAGTTGCCGGCCCGCTTGACCTGGATATACGAGCCGATGACATCGGAAATATCCAGCGCATTGCGGATCTGGTCGATCACATCTTTGGAGACCATGCCCGCCATGAAATCTCTACTCCTGCTTTTCAAGTGGCGGGAGTGTGTAGCCGCCTTCGCCGTCCGATTCGACCGGCGGCGGCATCACGTACTGCGGCAGTTCGACGCCCACGGGAACATCGGCTGAAATCAGGGAGGCCTTTTCGGCCATCTTGTTATAGCCTTCCACCAGATGGGGCAGCACGAGCTCACCGGTTTTGGAGTCGCTGACCGACCGCTGCAGCCATGCCGAGGGGATAAAGTAGGCTGCGAGGAGAACGACCAGGAACAGGGCCCCCTGACGGATCAGGCCGGTCAGCAGGCCGCCCAGCCGTTCCACCAACCCCTTGAAGGCAAAGGTCATCATGGCGCCGAGGGCGACGCGGAGCATGCGCATCCCGAACAGGGAAAGGATCATGAGAAGAACCACTGCCAGCAGACGGGTGATTTCTGGATTCCAGTTCCACCAGCCGCAGATTGTATCGGCAATCGGCAAATAGAACAGCCGAGTCACCAGCACAGCCACCACGATACTGATCAAGGCGGCCAGTTCATGCGAAAGCCCCCGGACCAGTCCCATTCCGGCTCCGTACAGCAGGACGGCGATGAATATCCAATCCACCCAATTCAATGATGCCCAGTCCATGCGCTTCTCCTTGCGGCTGCGCCGCGCCTAGTCCTCTTCTGTCCGCACGACGGCGGGTTCCACATCCATTTCTGACCCCAGCATGATGCCTTCATCGAACAGAAACCGGCCGCTGAAGGTGCGGCCTTCCACCACAAGAGGATACCACAGGCGGTCATCTGCCCACATCTGGCCATAGGGCATTTCGCGCTCATCGACCCACAGGGGAATGGCCTCCATGGTCTGGGTGGGAACGCCTTCATAGGATGTCGCCGTATAGACATGACAGCGAAGCGAATAGCCATCGCGAAACTGAAAGGCCAGTTCGCCGGCCTTTTTGACGCCGATTGGCGTGACAAGCAGCTCTTCCTGAGACTCGCGGATGGCACCTTCCTCGGGCGTTTCGCCGGGATCCACGCGCCCGCCGGGGGCATTGATGAGCCCGGCGCCCATCCCCATCAGCTTGCGGATCAATAAGACCATGCCATCCATACGGATAAACATCAGGGTGGCGGTTTCCCGCGGCTCCCATTTCGACCAATCCATCTCCGTGAACTTCTTCAAAAAAACTCCTTAACTATACGGGCTGAAGCGTAGCACAGGCCGCTGATCTCCGAAAAGGAAAACAGCCCCGACCGGGTCGGGGCGGCAGGCTAGGACACCCTCTGCATAAACTCGCCAGTGCGGGTGTCGACCCGGACGATTTCGTCCCGTTCCATATACTCCGGAACCTGCACGATATGACCGGTTTCGAGGGTGGCCGCCTTGGTTCGGGCGGTAGCGCTGGCCCCGCGCATGGAAGGCGCACATTCCGTGATGACCATATCCACGGTGTCGGGCATCTGTAAGCAGAGGACCTTGCCACCCTGCATCAGGGCCTTGATCCCTTCCATTTCTTCGATGAGATACGGAATCGCCTCTTCGAGCTCGTCGGCCATCAGCTCAATCTGGCTGTAGTCTTCCAGATCCATGAAGGTGAAGCGATCGCCCTCGCGAAAGCTGAAGGAGACCATCCGGGTGTCAAAATCGGTTTCCTTGATGGCGTCATCCCCCTTGAAGGTCTGATCCACCTTGGAACGGGTCCGGACATTGCGAAACCGCACCTTGTAGAGGGTGGAGGCCCCCCGCGCGGACGGGGACTGGGTCCGGATCTGCACGACGACATGCGGATCTCCATTGATCTCCACAATGCTGCTTTTCTTCAAATCACACGCTTTCATCATCGGGTTCCTTTCAAACTGAATGAAAAATTATTCATGGGCAAACCACCTTTTGAGCTTCAAAAGAGTATGGTTATATATAACAATAATTGACAATAGCAAGTTGGAGTGTTGCATCGATGCAGAAGACCGCCGAAAAAACCTGGCAAATCCCGAACCGGATGGAAGCCTTGGCCGACGTCGCCAAGGAAGTCTTCGCTTGGCTTGCCGACTTGCCGCTGTCTTCCCGTGCAAAGTATTCAACGGGACTCGCGATCGAGGAAATGGTCACCAATTCCATCAAATATGCCTATGATGACGATGCGGATCACCTCATCCGAATTCAAATTCTCGTGGATCACGCCCATGTGAAGCTGGTGTTCGAGGATGACGGGCATGCCTTCGACCCCACCCAGCGCCCCTCCCCCGACATCGAAACCATCGTGGAGTCTCAACAGGCAGGTGGATTGGGCATTGAGCTGGTCCGACGCATGTGCGACAAGATGGTCTATGAGCGGCAGGGCGACCGGAACCGCATCACCCTGCATATCCGCCGGCTGGAGCCGGATGACACCCAATTCATTTCCCTGTCCATGTTATGAGTCCCGTGAAGGAAACCACCCCATGAAATCTTGTCGAATCCTAGGAATCCTCGTTCCCCTGATGCTGATGCTGTTTCTGGCCGGATGCGCCACACCCGCCAGCCGCATCAAGAAGAACCAGGCCCTCTTTGATACCTTTCCTGTCGCCACACAGGCGCGCATCCGGGGCGGAAAGATTGATATGGGCTTCACGGAAGTCATGACACGCATCGCTCTGGGCGAGCCGCAGCGGAAGCTGACCCGACGCACCGCGACAACCGAACGGACGATTTGGCTTTATTTGGATGTGATCCAGCAGTATGAGCGGCAACATGTCAACATCGACGGGCTCAGCCTGTATGGCCCCACTGGAGCCGGAACCGTCGGCGGAAGCGCCTGGTTCAATATCCTGCAAGAGAGAGAGTATCTCAAGATTCGCGCCGAATTCGAAAATGGGCGGATTGTGGCCATCGAAGAACCCATCCAGGACGCGCCCAAGCCGTGAATCCCGGCCTCCAGCGCCTGTCCCCTTCGCCATGAAAATCGTTTGCGCCGCCAGCCTCGTGCAGGCCCGCGAGGCGTTCTCTGGGCTCGGAGAAGTGGAGATCCGGCCTGATCGTGAGATCCGGCGGGACCATCTGCTGGATGCCGATGCCCTGATTGTCCGTTCCAAAACCGCCATCACCCGCCATCTGCTCGAAGATACGCCGGTGGGATTTGTGGCCACGGCCACAGCCGGAGCCGACCATTTCGATATTCCCTTTCTGAACGAAGCCGACATTGCCTGGAGCGCCTCCCCGGGATGTAACGCCAACGCCGTAGCCGAATATGTCACCACGGCCCTGGTCCTGTTGGCCCGACAGCGCACCGCGCTTCTTTCCGGACGGACACTGGGCATCATCGGAGTGGGGCAGGTCGGGTCCCGGGTCGCCGAAAAAGCCGCACTTCTGGGACTGCGGGTTCTCCGGAACGACCCCCCTCTGGCCCTCCGCACCGACTCGCGCGACTTCCTGCCCCTCGAAGCGGTTCTCGCCGAAGCCGATATCCTGACCCTGCATACCCCCCTGGAGCCCGCAGGGCCTTTCCCCACCCGGCACCTGGCTGACTGCCGCCTGTTTGATCAGCTCAAGCCAGGGGCCTGGTTTCTCAATACCTCCCGCGGGGCTGTGACCGACTCTGACTCGCTCCAATGCGCACTGGATCACCATCTGATTTCCGCCTGCGCCCTCGATGTCTGGGAACAGGAGCCACAGCTGTCGGAGTCCCTCCGGTCCGCTGTGGATCTTTTGACCCCCCATATCGCGGGGTATTCCCTCGAAGGGCTCCTCAACGGGACCCGGCATTGCTATCACGAACTCTGCCACTATCTGGAGGTGGAGCCGACATGGAGCCCGGATCCCCGGCAGCTGCCCGAGCCCCCCTTCCTCTCCATTGATGCCTCCCACCGGCCGGATGAAGAAGTCCTGGCCGAACTGCTGTCCGCCGCCTGCCCCCTCCCGGATGACGACCGGGAATGGCGGGCCGAAATGACCACAATGGATCCCCAGGAGCTGCGGCGGCGGTTTGATCGGTTCAGGAAGAATCATCTGACCCGGCGTGAATTTTCCTCCATCCGCGTCCAATTCACCCATGCGTCTCCCACGCTGCTTGAAGTCGCCGCCGCCTTCGGCTTCCAAGTCAGCGCCCACCAGCCATGACCGACACCCTCCCTTTTCAGGTCCAGACAAAGGAAGCACGTCTGGATCACTATCTGGCTGTCACACATCCCGACCTGTCCCGCTCCCGCTGGAAGCAGCTGATCGAAGCGGGCCATGTGACTCTCAATGGCACCCCGGTCACCAAACCCAGAACCTCGCTTTCTTCGGGAGATGAGCTGATCTGCACCCTCCCCGATCCCACCCCGGTCGGACTGGTGGCAGTCGAGATCCCCATCGAGATCCTCTACGAGGACCGAGATCTGATCGTGGTCAACAAGGAAGCAGGGCTCGTCACGCATCCGGCCCCGGGTCACGAAGCCGACACGCTCGTGAATGCGCTTCTCTTTCACTGCTCGGATCTGCAGGGCATTGGAGGCGAACTGCGTCCGGGGATTGTCCATCGCCTCGACAAAGACACCAGCGGAGTGCTGGTCGTGGCCAAAAATGAGCAGGCCGTCGCCGCACTGGTCGCCCAGTTCTCTGCGCACACGACAGAAAAGGAATACCGCGCACTGGTCTGGGGGCATCCCCGTCCGCCCCAGGGAACCATCCGGGAGCCGGTCGGGCGGCATCCCGTTCACCGCAAGAAAATGGCGGTCACCTCCAAAGGGCGCGAGGCGATCACCCGCTATGAAACGCTGTCCAAAGGACCGCTCTCGGCAGAACTCCGCGTCCGGATTGAAACCGGCCGCACCCATCAGATCCGGGTGCATCTGTCCCATATGGGCCACCCCATTGCGGGGGACACGGTCTATGGCCGCGCCCGGCACGGGCTGCCCGAAGGGCTGGAACTGCACCGCCAGATGCTCCACGCGCACACCCTGAAACTGACCCATCCACGGGATCAGCGCCCGATGGAATTCACCGCACCGCTTCCCCCGGACTTCCTTGCGGCCCGAGCCCTTCTTGTGGACGTCAAATGAGAATCTGTCCCCATTGCGCAATCGAGTTGAAAACCGAAACTGTTGAAGGCTTCCGGGTTCTCCGCCATCCCACACCCTCCTATTTTGGAACACGCCTATGACCTCCGATAACCCAACCTGTATCCGCCTCCAGAAAGTTCTCGCCGCCGCCGGCGTGGGCTCCCGCCGCCATTGCGAACAACTCATTACCGAAGGACGCATTCGCGTGGATGGAGTAATCGTCACCCAACTCGGCACCCGGGTGGACCCGGACACCCAGCAGGTCGAACTCGACGGGCGGATTCTGAAAGCCCAGCCCCTGCACACCTATCTTGCCGACAAACCCCGCGACATTCTCTGCACCTCCTCTGACCCGGAGGGACGCCCCACCCTTATTGGATGGGCCGCCAAAATGGGAATCGATCCCCGTCTGCGCCTCTACTCCGTCGGACGACTCGATGGCGACAGTGAAGGCCTGATTCTGCTGACGAACGATGGAAACCTGGCTCAGGCACTGGCGCATCCGCGGCACCATGTGGAAAAAGAATATCGCGCCTGGACCGATCGATTTGCTTCACAAGAACAAATCGACGCCATGCTGAAGGGGGTAGAAGACAACCGGGAGATGCTACGGGCGCTGGCTGTGGTACCGGAGGCGTCGCGCCCCGGACGACCGGCAACGCTGCGGATTCTGCTGGGCGAAGGCCGCAACCGGCATATCCGAAGGATGCTGGAGGCTCTGGGTATTCACGTGCTCCGGCTTCGCCGCATCCGCATCGGCTCCCTCACGGAAGCGGATCTGCGCGGTCGCCCCCTCCGCGAACTACCCCCGGAAGAACTCGCCGACCTGCTCCCCCGATAACTCCGGGGCGCCTATTTCCGGCCGGACAGCACTTTTCGGAGAATCTCTTCCAATGTCATGTCCGGGGTCACCTCTTCGGCAACCGCCTTGACCATCCGCTGGGCCTCCGCCGGCTTGTATCCCAGCGACAGCAGGGCCAGCAGCGCATCGCGCAGCTTGGCGGATTGAGGGCTGGGGGCGGATCCCCCCATCATCGATTCCAGCAACTCACCGGTTCCCAGCTTATCGCGCAATTCAAGGATGATCCGCTCGGCCGTTTTTTTGCCCACTCCGGAAATACTGCTCAGGCGTTTCACATCCCCCTGAGAGACAGCCGCCTTCAGTTCCCGTACGGGAAGACCGCTCAAAACCGCTAGCGCCAGCTTGGGGCCAATCCCGCTGATCGTGGTGAGCTTGAGGAACAGGGCGCGCTCCTCTTCCGTCATGAATCCGTACAGGAGGTGCGCATCTTCCCGCACGACCAGCACCGTCAGCAGATGAACGGGCTCTCCAACGGCGGCCAGGCCATCATAGCTGCTGAGTGGAATGGCGGCTTCATAGCCGATGCCGTTCACATTCACCACTACATGGGTGGGTTCCTTTTCGACCAACACGCCATCCAGAAAAACAATCATGGTTCGCCTCGCTCTGCTGCGTTCACATCCACCTACACAAAAACCCGCTGCGCCGAAACGGCGACTGCGGGGTAATGCGGTTGTCCGTCAAAGCGGACGAGAGCCTAAGTCCGAAGACTAGGCCCAGGCCTTTTTGGCGATGAGTTCTTTCGCCTTCAGCCGTTTATTCCGGCGATCGCGGGCCTTGCGCTTTACTCTTGCTCTCAGTTGTTGTCCCATAAGGTGGCCTGTCTTATCAAACCCGGCCGAGAAAAGTCAAGCCATTGAGGGGGGGCATCCCCTGCTGAAACCCGTGGGTTCACTTAGCCGGCCTTCTTCGGCAAGGTCTTTCCCATCTGAATGGCTTTCCAGGCAGTGCTGACCATAAAGAGAAGAAAGCCGAGGGCCAGGAAGAGTTCAGCCGATTCCTGATCCCGATCCATCAGACAAGCCCGCAAACTCTCCTCATCGCCCCCCCACCGCCGGCACAAATATGGGCGAAGCACATACAAGACAGAATACCCTGCCAAAATCCACATGAACCAGGAACTGATATACCCATCCGGCACCAGAACCCGGGTAAAATGCTGCCGGTCTTTCCTCATCCTCGCCAGAATCAGCCAGCCCAACACCCCATACAGTCCCACACCCATATAGGCTTTATACAGCCACGGCTGTACCGAAACATGATTATGAAGTGTCATCTCCTGCTGATCATTGTTCTGAACCATACGCTCAGGCGTCTGATAATGAATGATTCGCTGTCCCCAGCTGATTTCCTCACAAAAGATAAATAGAAATACGAGAGCAAAGAGAATCTGCAGTGCACCATGGATCATTCGGGATTGCTGAAAAAACAGGACCCCGTTCCAGAGAGCCACCAGAGAGGCCGACAGATATGCCAGTGCTTGAATCCACTCAAACCAGCCATCCTCACGAATCATCATGCGATAGAGTTGCGGAGCCTCAACTTTGAGCCACAGCAGTCCAAAAAACGAGATCACTGGCAGCATAAAAATAAGAATCTGCAACCGGGTCCATCCGGGCTTCTGCCATGCTGGAATGTCCCTATCCACCAAATCCCACTTTCCGGTCTATCCCAAGCCCCAGACGCTATTGTGTTCTTCATCAGACCCACTCTCACCCTGACGAATTGGCTCTAAACTATCCGGCGTGCCTTTCAAGGTCAAGGTGACAGATCTTATAGCCCTGTGTATGCTGTGAGCATGAAGGAATCCTTTGACGAGAAATCCAAGACCTGGGATGACGAGCCACGACGAGTCCGCCAGGCTCAAGCCATTTATTCCGCGATAGAGAAAGGGGTCCCCCTCCAGGCCGGGTCCAACGCACTGGACTACGGATGCGGGACCGGACTGCTCACCCTTCCCCTGGCCAAGCGGGTCGGGCGCGTCACAGCCGTCGACAGCTCAGCCGGCATGCTGGAGGTGTTGATGCAGAAAGCGCAGGCCGGAGGCCTCGGGAACATCGGAAGTCTTCGCGCCGATTTCACCTCCGATCCGCTTCCCCCGGAATCCTATGATCTAATCACCTCCGCCATGTCCCTTCATCATGTGGCGGATACGGCGACCCTGCTCCGGAAATTCTTTCGGCTTCTCGCTCCCGGCGGAACCCTCGCGCTGGCGGACCTCGACAGCGAAGATGGATCTTTTCATGGAAGCATGGACGGCATTCCCCATGCCGGATTTGATCGTGATGCCCTCTCCGGGCAACTCACGACCGCCGGGTTTACGGAGATTCAGTTCACCACCGTCACTAGCATCGAAAAAAACGAACGGACCTACCCCGTCTTTCTGGTCACCGCGCTAAAACGCGGCACCTGACCCCTGAAACCTTTACTGCAACATCGGACGCAAGGTGGACCAGGTGGCTCCATCTCGCTCCTTATAGCGTCCGATCACACCGTGGCTCCCAATTTTCTCATACCAGGTAAATACCGCGGTAGGGGCTTTATTATTCAACCCTTTGGCCCGGTCCGGACGCGGCCCCTGACTCCAGACAGCCCAGGCCAGCGGGCTTTGCTCCGAATCATCCGCCCGGCCACCGGTCGACTGACATGATGGAAAGTCATCCGGCACCCAAACCGCATATCGGCGGTTCTGCTTCGATCCATTTAACCAGTAGGGTTCCGGGGCGGCATATTTATAGGTGTTGCCCGGAGAAAAGGGATCCAAGAGAAGCGAGGAGGTCGCCGATGAATCCTGATTCGGTAAATAGCCCCCAGCTGCCAATTCCTTAGGCAGTTGCAGCACCTGCTCAGCATCGGCCGCCATGCAGGAAACCGACACCATAGGATAATGCCCCTCGTCGGTCCGGTAGGCCTCCAGTGCCACCTCCACGGTCCGCAGGTCGGACATGACCCGCACTACCCTCGCCCGTTCGATGGAGGACAAGGCCGGCGGAACCGCCAGTAGGGCCAGCAACGTCAGCACCGCAATGACCACCAGCAACTCGATCAATGAAAAACCGGCCTTCAATCCACTTTCCTCAGGCGATATACCCGGTTGGAGCCGCCCGTGTCATCCTCCAGCATAATGACCTGTACCGGGGTCACATCCACCTCGCTCCAGGTCGGCGACACCAGATCATCCGAGGCCTCCAGCACAAAGCCTTCATAGTCCGCCGAAAACTGGATGAGGGCGCTGCCGGTATCTGTTGATTCCACCTGTAGAACCGGACCGATCTCCTGCACAAACAGCTCGTAGCCATTCGTGTTGCCACCCTCCTGATTCAGGATGCCCACCACAGAGAACCAATCCGATGTCGCCGGAGGACTTCCCAGATCGGTGAGCGGCATCCTGAGGGGAAGACTCCGCCCGGTATCATCCGTGGCGGTACAGATGCGATTGGTCCAGTCGGACTGGCCCCATCCGTTGGTATCTGCCAGACGAATGCCATCCAGCCGCACCCGCATCCCCTGCCAGTGCTCCCCGCCCGTTTGACGTGTGGAATCAAAAATGGCACTGCCATCCGCCGCCACCAGGTCCGGCAAGGTCAGCGCTTCGACCTGCGGTAGGCCTGCATTCGCCTTCACCACCTGCAGGTCAAAATTGAATTCCGGTGCAATACTATGCCCTTCGCTGATGTTGCGCTTGCCATTGAAAAACGAAGCCTGCCGAACCGTCACCTCAATCCAGTCGCCCTTTCGGAAGGCACGTCCGTTTGTGGCGATGCTGACACGAGCCACCTCCTGAGTCCATTCGGCGCCATAATCATTCCCGACCGGAACCCAAAAGAGAGCCTCATAGTTCTGCGCCATCCACAGGGCAGTCCCGCCGCGGTCTGCTTCATCCGTGGCCTGAATGAAGATCTGATATTGACCGCCGAAAGTTCCCGCGGCAGTCGCCTCGGAATCGTAGGCCGTGTCGAGCATTTCACCGGGCTCATTCAACACCACACCCCGGATAGTAAAGGGAAAGTCATCCACCCAGGTGCTGGTGCCGTCGGCGGCGACCGCCTGCAGTTCGGCATGGGTCAATGCCGACACCGGCCGCCCTGAAAGAAGCATCAGCAGGGCCCATCCAAGCATGCCAGCAACCGGACTCCATCTCCATGGGCGCTGAACTCTGACCTGTCTACCTGTGAACATTCAGACACTATCGTTCAGTTTCCGCCCCCTCGCAAGGGCCTAATGCAAGTTTAGGGAAACGCTTGAAAACACTCAGGAAACGGGTTGCGCTTTCCGCCGTTGGGTGTAAGGTATTGCCCTGTTGTCCAGAAATGGACCGCAACCCGTTGTTTGTTTAAGCAAAAAGGAGCCCCTTCATGTATAGAATTGAATCAATCCACGCCCGCGAAATCTTGGATTCCCGCGGCAATCCCACTCTGGAAGCCGATGTCCGTCTCCTCGATGGTACCCTCGGTCGCGCCGCTGTGCCGTCCGGAGCCTCCACCGGCGTCAACGAAGCCATCGAGCTTCGCGACGGCGACAAGAAACGCTATCTCGGCAAAGGTGTCCTCAAGGCTGTCAAAAATGTCAATGGCCCGATCGCCAAAAAGCTGATTGGCATGGATTCCCGCAACCAGAAGGCGATCGATGATGTCCTCATCGCGCTGGACGGCACCCCGAACAAGGCCAAACTCGGCGCCAACGCCATGCTCGGCGTTTCGATGGCTGTCGCCCGCGCTGCCGCTAGTGCGCTGGAGATCCCGCTCTACCGTCATATCGGTGGATTGAATGCCCATGTCCTCCCCATCCCGATGATGAACATCGTCAACGGCGGCTCGCACTCCGATGCCCCGATTGACGTGCAGGAATTCATGATTATCCCGCATGGTGCCCCGTCCTTCCGCGAAGGCCTCCGCATGGGCACGGAAGTGTTCCACACCCTCAAGAAGATCCTGCAGAAGAAGGGGTTCTCCACCGCCGTCGGCGACGAAGGCGGATTTGCCCCCGCGCTCCCCAGCAACACCGCCGCGCTTGAAGTCATTGTCGCCGCCATCAAGGCCGCCGGCTATACCCCCGGCAAGCATGTCTCCATCGCCCTGGATGTAGCCGCCAGCGAGTTCTACAACAGCAAGACGAAAAAGTATGTGTTGACCAAGAGCGACAAGTCCAAGAAGACCGCCGCCCAGATGGTCGCGATGTATGCCGACTGGATCAAGCGCTTCCCGATCACCAGCATCGAAGACGGCTGCGACGAAGGCGACTGGGACGGCTGGAAACTGATGACCGAAAAACTCGGCGACCAGATTCAGCTCGTCGGTGACGATCTGTTTGTCACCAATGTGAAGTTCCTCGAAAAGGGAATCAAACTGAGTGTTGCCAATTCAATTCTCATCAAGGTCAATCAGATCGGAACCCTGTCCGAAACCCTGGCCACCATCGATCTGGCCAAGCGGGCCGGCTACACGAATGTGATCAGTCATCGCTCCGGCGAAACCGAGGACAGCTTTATTGCCGATCTCGCCGTAGCCGTGAATGCCGGACAGATCAAGACCGGTTCGCTCAGCCGCACCGATCGCATCTGCAAATACAACCAGCTCCTCCGCATCGAGGAAGAACTGGGCAAAGCCGCCGTCTACGGTTGATCCTTCGGGTTCTCACTCCCCGTTCGCTTCGGCGAGCGGGGATTTTTTATGCCCGGATCAGGCGGAAGCCGGGAAGCGGCACACGACACGGACACCGCTCGTAGGTCCCGGCCCGACGGTCATTTCGCCACCGAACACTTCGGCACGATGCCGCATGATGCGCAGGCCGTTGCCGCCTTCGCGGTCATCCGTCGGCTTGGCCGGCATACCGCGCCCGTTGTCCTCGATCACCAGCTCACCCCCGCGCTCATCATAGTCCAGAGACAGCACGATGCGCGACCCCTCCCCATGCTTCACCGCATTATTCACGGCTTCCTGCGCGATCAGGTACAGATGCTCCGCTGTGCTCACATCCCGGGGCCGCCCCTCCCGTTCCGCATAGAATTCAATATCCTTCTGGAACAGCACGCTGGATTCCTCTGCCAGCCGCCGCAGGGCATCGGGGAGCCCCTCCTCCGTGAGCGCCACAGGCGCCAGGCCGCGGGCGATGCGCCGCACCTGGCTCACCGCATCCTTCAAGGTCGTGGCAATCTGTGCGGCATTCGCTTCTGCGGCGACATCCGCCGGTGCCGCCTGCTGGCGGTAGGCACCGAAGAGATACATCGCTCCGGTGAGTTTCTGGCCCAGGGAATCATGCAAGTCGCGCCCGATACGCGCCTTTTCATGGCCGCTGATGCGCAGCACTTCATCCTCGAGTTCGCGGCGGTCTTCCATCACGCCTTCCAGTTTGCGGTTCGCCTCCGCCAATTCAGAGGTCCGCCTTCCGACCAGCGCCTCGACCCGACGCGCCCGACCGGCCATGAACAGCAACGCGCCCGACAAAACCAGTGAAAGCACCAATCCAATGGCCACCACCAGTTCAGGCGTACGGGCACGCTCGGCCGCCCAGTAGTCCCGCCTGGCTTCCGCCACAAACCGCCATTCCTGATTGGCCAGACTGAATTCGCGTTCAAAGAGCCATGGATCCTCCGCCAGAACGGGGAGGGCGGGATCACGCGGCTCCAGCCGTGCCGTCAGCCCCGGAGAAGAATCTCCGATCGCTGTCGCCAGAATCCGATCCGGCTTGAACAGGCCCACCGCGAACCCGACCAGTTCGCCGGCGCTCGCCACCGGGCCATACAGGATCGGGGCGAACATATACAATTCATCTCCTCCCGGCTGATTGGCCGGCACGCCGACAGGCACCCCCCCCAGCGCAAAGACCCCCAGCTGTTCCATGGACTGAATCGCAGCCCGATCCACAGGACGCGCGCCAAAATCATACCCCAGCGGAATCCCGAGCCCATCCTTCGGCATCTGGTAGGTCAGCATAAAATACGACTCGTGAGGAAGCACCGGAATGAAGCCGCCCTGGCCATTCGACATCACGATGGGATGCCCCTCCGAACTTTGCTGTTCAATCGAAGCACGCATGGCATGGGGGATGTGCTGAACAAAGCCATAGGCGCCCAGAATCCGGCGCTGATACATCATGCCCTTGCGGGCGATTTCATTGAAAGCCTCCGGAGAGACCTGATCCGACAGGCTGTGCAGTTGGCGGATCGAATCCAGCACCTCCATGAACAGCTGAATTTCACGAAGCGATCTGGAAAAGACCTTATCGGACGCCTGCTGAAACTCGCGCTCCACCCGCAACGCCTCCTGCCGCCCCTGCGAGTGGGCGATCCAGGCCGTCGTCCCCAGGCCCAGCGCCAGCACCCATGCGGCCAGCAGCAGCTGCCAGAAAGCTGTCCGGAGAGCCCGGGCTTTTTCTGGCGAGGCGTTCCGCTGAATCGGATCGTTGCTGTGCGATGAAGACGGTTGAAGCTGCATACATTCCAAGCGTACACCGCTGGAACCCTGACAAGCCACACGAAAATCGCCCCGCAGAAGGTTATTGCCACTTCGCGTCCGCCCGTGCCACAATTTTGAAACCAAAGCCGATGAACACACCGCAATCCAATCCCCGTCGTCAGGCCTTCACTCTCATCGAAGTGCTGGTCGCCCTCGGTCTCTGCGCCTTTTTGGCCGTCTCCACCGCCTCGGCCATTTCCTTTGCCGCCCGATCCGAGCAGATCGCCATGCGGCATGGCAAAGCCTCCCTCCTGCTGTCCTCGCTCTATGCCGCGCAGCGCCTCCGTCCCGACGACCCTCCCACCGTTCCATCCGGGTGGACGGTCGAGCACACCACGGAAATCCAGAAACTCCCGAACGACGAACTGGGCGAGTGGCATCTGCTGGTGCTTCGCGACGCTGAGCGCGAGATGAGCCCCATCACCCTCCATATTCTAAACGAGACCCCATGAACGAATCCCCCAACAAAACACTCGTCCTGCTCGTTGCCGGTCTTGGCTGGAATCTGATTGAGAAACATAAACCTAAAACCACCCTTTCTTTCCGCCCCATCGCGCCCGGCCCGCTCTCCCTGACCTGCCCGGCGCAGGCGACCCTGCGCACGGCCCTCCCCCCCTCCCGGCACGGCATTGTCGCTTCCGGCTGGTTCCATCGCGATCTGGCCCGGCCCTATTTCTGGGAGCAATCCGCCAACCTTGTCCATGGTCCCCGCATCTGGGACCCCGCCCGCGCTTCCGGTCAATCCGTCGGCATGTGCTTTTTTCAGCAAAGCCTCGGCGAACGTCTGGATCTGGTCCTCTCGCCCAAGCCCATCCACCGCCACCATGGCGGCATCGTCATGGATTGCTACACGCGCCCGGAACCCCTCTATGCCGATCTCTGCGCCGATCTGGGCCGAAAATTTGATCTCTTCCGCTACTGGGGCCCCCTCGCCCGCGCCCGCGTCGGCCGCTGGATTTCCGAGGCCACGCTTCGCATCCTGGAGCGCCCGGATGCCCCCGACCACCTCTTTGTCTATCTCCCCTCGCTCGACTATGACCTGCAGCGCTATGGCCCCGACTCTCCGCAAGCCGCCAAAGCCCTCGCAGAGACCCTCGCCCAGATCGAGCCCCTGGTCGCCGCCGCCGAAGTCCAGGGCCGCGGCTGGCTCGTGACCGGCGATTACGCCATCGAATCCGTCACCGAACCGGATGGCGCCGTCTTCCCCAACCGGATCCTTCGTGAGGCTGGCCTCTTCCACACCCGCGAAACCAAGCGAATGCTCTACCCCGACTTCTTCACCTCGCGCGCCTTCGCCATTGTGGATCATCAAATCGCCCACATCCATGTCCCCGATTCGGCAGACCTGCCGCGCGTGCGCGAATTGCTCGCCGCCGACCCCGGCATCGAGGCCCTGCATGACCATGCCGCGCAAATCGAACTCGATGTGTATCATCCGGCCCGCTCCGGCGACCTGCTGGCCATCGCCGCCCCCGGCCGCTGGTTCGCCTATCCGTGGTGGACGGAAAAGCAACAGGCCCCCGACTACGCCAACCAGATGGACATCCACAACAAGCCCGGCTTCGACCCCGGTGAACTCTTCTTCGGCTTCCCCCCGCCCCACACCTCACAGAACACCGCCAAAATCCGCGGCACCCATGGACGCTCGGGTCCCGGCCATGAGATTGCCGCCGCCGGGATGTTCCCCGAAGCGACGACCTTCCCGGCCCTCGCCTCCCATCTCGCCGCAGCCTTCTCCCCCTAAACGGGAACAGGCTGCTTCATAAATGATTCATTGAGTTCGGCCATGACTTTCGCATAGCAGGCCGGACAATATCCATGAGAGTGAATCACACCGGGAACGTCGGGCTGAAACACCCATCCCTCTTCGGTATGAACGCGGTGACAGACGCAACACATCACGCTCCGGCATTCATATAAAGACACGATACGTTTCTCGTCGTTCATGAAGCTCACATGTTCAATCAGTAGGTGACCACTTCGTACCCGAAGAGGCTCTGCCAGGCGAGAACCGCAATCAGCAGCAACGCAAGACCGATCCATTCCAGAATGTTCTTCCACTTTGAATCCGCTATGACTTGGTTTTCTTTCGTGACCGTTTCCTTTCTCACTTTCCACTTTAAGAAAACCACAGCCACATGACGGCAAGCCGCGCTCAATTATTACGAATTTGTTATGCTGCCTGATTTTCGGCTTTACCCACTGTCTCCAAAGGCTATTTTTGGGCGGTTTTCAGCCAAAAGCAGCAAGAGAAGCCTGTTCTCCTCAAATTTTTTCCATTTTTGAGGTCCAAAACCCTTCCAAAGCCAAAATATAGGGGTATTTTGGATGTTTCTAGCCAATGACGCCAAGATCAAAGGGAAAATGGCCGCAAAGCAAGAAATGGTCATACATTCTGATTTTTCATCAGGAAAACAGGAAAATGGTGCCAAGCCAATGGCAAGGAGCACAAAGCTTGCCACGCCATAAGCGTGGAACACAAAAAAAAGAGGTAAAAAGGGCTGGTTTTAACCCTTTCCTCCATATTGTTCATTGCTAAATCTTAATTGATAATTAGACGCAATCCATTGCTCTGCATTTAGAAGAATTCGCACCTCACCCTTTAGAGAATTTTCCGTTTTCTATTGCACCCTTCCGGATGGGAGCCTACTCTTGAAGTCAGGAAACGCGGCGGTATTTGAGGCAGAAATCCGGCAAATGACACAGTCATCCTATACTCCGTTCGGGAAATATGAATGAGGAAACATTATGACTGATCGTGTCTGGACTGATGCAGAATATGACACGATGGAATGGCACGATGCGGCTATCCATGGCCTTCGCTTTATTGAAGGCCTACACGGCCTTGGAGAATTTGTACTCGATATCGACTACATCACTGAGTGCAACAAGGTTGGAGATCGCTTTA